>CAINXK010000512.1 GCA_903854805.1 uncultured Anaerolineae bacterium | reverse complement strand
CCCTGAAGCCTTAGAAATTGGTTATCTTCAATTTATGTCCGGAGAGACAAATCCTTGGTTCTCGTGGTTGGAACCGGGTTTTAATAACCTGTTGTGAAATCTAAATGGATGCCGTCGATAACTTGACGCACTAGAAAGTCTGTGCTAGTATCAAATAAAATCGTCTAATTCTGCATATATCCGGCCCATTTCCTGGAGGAAAAGAGAAAACATGAGCAAGAAATTCGTATGGATATACATTGTGTTATTGGCGTTAACGCTGAACGCCTGCACCCGCGCAGCTTCATCTGCACCTGTGGCCACAGCTACGCCCAAAGCAAACTTCCCAAAACCAGTGGCGACATCTGGAATGAATGCCATTGAGATTGCAGGTACTCAGACTGCGGTTGCAGCGGGCAGTCTTCCACTGCCCACTTCTGGTACCCCAGCGAAAGTGATCGCCAACCCCACTTTTACACCCACGGGCGGGGAACTAACCCCTGGCGCAGGCCAGGCAACGGCGAGTTCATCTGATAACACGCCTATGCCAACCCCAACTGTTGGATCTGCTGCAACCACTGTGGCAAACACACCTGGGCCACTGGTAACTGCGGCGCCGGTTGTTAAACCGGGAACTTATGTTTTACATGAAGGCGAATTCCCTTATTGTCTTGCCCGCCGTTTCAATGTTAATCCGGCTGAATTGCTGGCCTTGAATGGACTTAACAGCGATCAAAGCTATTACACTCCGGGAACAAAAATCACCATACCGCAATCCGGAGGTGCTTTCCCAGGGCAGCGTTCACTTAAGACTCACCCGACCCAATATACTGTTCGTGCTGGCGATACGATTTATTCCATTGCTTGTGGATTCGGTGATGTTGATCCACAGGGTATTATCAGTGTTAATAACTTAAGCGGAACGTATACTTTGACCGCTGGTTCAAACATCCAGATTCCTTAGGTTTTTAGTATGTTTCACTCACCCGGGCGATTTCCGCCCGGGTGTTTCTTTTTTGACGGAGTCAGTATGAAATTCGAATTGATTAAATCAGAAAGCGCTTACACTGGTCGGGCATTCAAAGTGCGTCGAGACCATCTGCTAACGCCCAGCGGCAGCAATGTTCAATATGACATTATTGAGCATATTGGCTCGGTCAGCATCGTGCCAGTGGATGAAAATGGACAAATTTACTTTGTCAGACAGTACCGGCATGCTGCTGAGGTTGACTTGCTGGAATTGCCTGCTGGCACGCTTGAGCCTGGCGAACCACCCGAGCAAGCTGCGGCCCGTGAAATTCGCGAGGAAACTGGCATGGCTGCCCAACACCTCCAGAAAATTGGCAGTTTTTACCTGGCGCCCGGTTATTCGACTGAATTGATGTATGTTTTTCTGGCTACGGGATTGACCCATGATCCGCTTGACCCGGATTCTGATGAGTATCTAAGTGTCGAGATACTATCTGTGGCAGATGCGTTCAAACTTGCAGAAAGCGGCCAGATGCTCGATGCAAAGTCTCTGGCAGCCCTGTTTTTGGCAAGACCCTATCTTACCTAATGGCCTTTCGCTTCCGAAACTTAACGGTTTCGGAAGTTTTTTTGGAATTAATCAGTGGGTGCCCGATCTATAGGAATTTTTTACAGGTTCGATTCAGGTAAAAAGACCGTTTGCGAGCGTAAATCCAAATCTGATGTTCGGGAGAAGCCCGTGCAAGGGTACAGCAACCAGGTTTCCCCGCAAAAAACCTTCTACAGTTCCAACTGTTCAATTTGGACCGTGGGTAAAAACATTTAACCAAAAGCCTTGTCCCCCGGTTTTGTTTAGATCGATATTCCAGATGTATTGCCATACAATTAGTGCAATCCGTACTTTCGGTGTGATTCCAGAAAATACCGTGTCGAGGTTATCCCAGGGTATTGTAATCTGGGGGATGTAAGAGTTTTTTTTAAATCAATATACATTTCCAACCTTTATTGTCCAAATATATGACAAGACTCGGCTGTTTTAGGTGTCATTTATTACTACCGAATATAAATTGATAGGGCTAAACTTAGCCAAATGTGGCATAATAAAAAGGATTTGCGATAATTTTCACAAACAACAGAGTCCGCTCTGATCTTCCCTTTATCAAGGAGTAACTATGACCAAAAGACCTATGATCACCATTGACGGTAATGAAGCTGCAGCCTCGGTGGCTTACCGTGTCAACGAAGTGATCGCCATCTACCCTATCACGCCCTCATCCACCATGGGCGAATTATCCGACGAATGGGCTTCCAAGACCAAAACCAATATTTGGGGCACAACGCCGCACGTGATTGAAATGGAGTCTGAAGGAGGCGCTGCCGGAGCTGTTCACGGCGCCCTGCAGACTGGCGCACTGACCACCACCTTTACGGCCAGCCAGGGTTTACTGTTGATGATCCCCAATATGTATAAGATTGCGGGCGAATTGACCAGCACCGTTTTTCATATTGCTGCGCGTGCCATTGCTGCCCAGGGGCTCTCCATTTACGGTGATCATCAGGATGTGATGGCTGCCCGCCAGACTGGTTGGGCCATGCTCTCGTCCGGTTCGGTTCAGGAAGCGCATGATATGGCTGCCATCGCGCATGCTGCCACACTCAGGGCTCGTTTGCCTTTCCTGCACTTCTTTGATGGTTTCCGCACGTCGCATGAGGTTGCTAAAATTGAGCAGCTCAGTGATGACGATTTGCGCGAAATGATCGATATGGATCTCGTTCGGGCGCATCGTGCCCGCGGTCTTTCTCCTGACCATCCCTTTATTCGAGGCACAGCCCAGAACCCGGATGTCTACTTCCAGGGGCGCGAGACAGTCAACCCGTTCTACGCTGTATTGCCTGGCATGGTACAGGCAGAGATGGACAAGTTTGCGAAACTGACCGGGCGTCAGTATCACTTATTTGATTATGTTGGACATCCCGAAGCTGAAAGAATTGCCATTGTGATGGGCTCCGGTGGTGAAACCCTTGAATCTACCGTTGATTATCTGGTCGAAAAAGGCGAACGAGTTGGCGCACTGCGTGTTCGCCTGTATCGGCCATTTGATACAGAAGCTTTTATCAAAGCTTTGCCGATGAGTGTCAAGTCGATTGCAGTGTTGGACCGCACCAAGGAACCTGGTGCGGCTGGTGAGCCAATGTACCTGGATATTGTCAACGCCTTGTTCGAATCGGGCCGCACCAATATCAAGGTTATCGGTGGACGGTATGGCCTTTCTTCAAAGGAATTTACCCCGGCCATGGCCAAGGCTGTTTTGGACGAACTGTCCAAGCCAGCCCCTAAAAATCACTTTACCGTCGGTATCAACGACGATGTTTCACATACCAGCCTGGATGTCGACTCTTCCTTCAGCGTTGAATATCCAGAGACGGTGCGCTGCGTATTTATAGGCCTGGGTGCCGATGGCACCGTTGGTGCGAACAAGAACTCGATAAAAATCATTGGCGAAGAGACCGAAAACTATGCTCAGGGTTTCTTCTACTATGATTCTAAAAAATCGGGCACTCTGACCGCCTCGCATTTGCGCTTTGGTCCGAAACCCTTGAAGGCGGCATACTTGATCGCCTCAAACACTGCCAATTTTGTAGCTTGCCATCAGTTTAGCTTCTTGGAACGCTATGACATCCTGAAGTATGCCCAACCCGGCGGCACATTCCTGCTTAATAGTATCTTTAGTCAGGATGAAGTCTGGGATAACCTGCCGATTGAAGTCCAGCAGGTCATTATTGATAAGAAGCTCAAGTTCTACAATATTAATGCGTATGAAGTGGCTGACCTGACTGGTATGGGTAGCCGGGTTAATACCATTATGCAGACCTGTTTCTTTGCCATTTCGGGCGTACTGCCACGTGCACAGGCTATCGCTGAGATCAAGCACTCCATCGAAAAAACATACGGCAAGCGTGGTGACGCAGTTGTTAAACAGAACTTTGAAGCAGTCGATCAAACCCTTGCTCACCTGCGTGAGATCGTGGTTCCTGCCAAAGCTAGCAGCGAGCTTGTTATGCGTCCTCGTGTTCCCGCTGAAGCGCCTGATTTTGTCAAGAAGACACTGGGACCGATCATTGCGCTTGAGGGCGAGGAAGTGCCAGTTTCGGCTATGCCGGTTGATGGCACCTTCCCGAGTGGCACAACCCAATGGGAAAAACGCAACATAGCGCTTGATATCCCGGTCTGGGAACCAGATTTGTGCATTCAATGCGGTAAATGTGTGTTCGTTTGTCCGCATGCTGTTATTCGCCACAAAGTGTACGAAACTGCGGCTCTCGAAACTGCCCCGGTTACTTACAAGCACATGCCTTCCAAGTTCAAAGAATTCCCGGGAATGGCCTATACCGTTCAGGTTGCTCCAGAAGATTGTACTGGTTGTACCCTGTGTGTAGAGGCCTGTCCGGCAAAAGACAAGACCCAGGTCGGTCGCAAGGCGCTCAATATGGCTTCGCAGCCGCCACTGCGCGAAAGCGAAAATGCCAACTGGGAATTTTTCTACAAGCTGCCAGAGGTTGATCGGACCCTGATGAGTCCATCCACGATCAAAAACTCACAGCTGCTTCAACCGCTGTTCGAATTCTCCGGCGCCTGTGCGGGCTGTGGCGAAACTCCGTATATCAAGCTTGTTTCGCAGCTGTTTGGCGACCGGGCCATCATCGCCAATGCAACTGGCTGCTCGTCCATTTATGGTGGTAACCTGCCAACCACACCTTGGACTATCAATAAGGACGGGCGCGGTCCGGCCTGGTCGAATTCCTTGTTTGAAGATAATGCTGAATTTGGTCTGGGCATGCGCCTGACCCTGGACAAACAGGCTGAATACATTCGCTTCTTGTTGAAGCAGATGTCTGGTGAGCTTGGCACACTGGCAGCTGAGCTGCTTAGTTCTGACCAAACTACTGAAATAGGTATCAAGCAGCAGCGCGAGCGCGTGGAAGCTCTGAAGAAAGTGCTCGCCGATAAGACAGATCCAAAATCCCGTGATTTGCTGAGCCTGGCAGATTTACTCGTCAAGAAATCTGTCTGGATCATTGGTGGTGACGGTTGGGCTTACGACATCGGTTACGGTGGTCTGGACCATGTAATGGCCTCTGGGCGTAATGTCAATATTCTGGTACTTGATACCGAAGTGTATTCAAATACTGGTGGGCAGGCGTCCAAGTCGACCCCGCGCGGTGCAGTCGCCAAGTTCGCAATGAGTGGCAAGGGTATCTCCAAGAAAGATCTCGGCCTGATTGCCATGTCCTACGGTTATGTTTATGTCGCGCGGATTGCGATGGGGTCCAGCGATCAGCAAACCCTCAAGGCCATTCTCGAGGCGGAAGCTTTTGATGGTCCATCCCTGATCATTGCCTACTCGCATTGCATCGCACACGGTATTGATATGGCAAAAGGTCTCGAACAACAGAAATTGGCTGTGCAGGCTGGCCATTGGCCGCTTTACCGCTACAATCCCGACCTTATCGCCCAGGGTCAGAACCCGCTTAGCCTTGATTCTAAAGATCCATCCATCCCGTTGGAACAATACATTTACAACGAAACCCGTTATCGCATGCTGGTCCAATCTGATGAAGCCCGCGCTGAAATGCTGCTAAAGCAAGCTCAGAACGATGTTGACAAGCGCTGGGAATATTATCAGCAAATGGCTTCCATGCATTACGCCAAAAAGAATGACGGCGAAAATAAGTAAAAAATCCCAGGGTCAGGGACGCAAGCAAGTCTGACGCGTCCCTGACCATTAGCTGTGAAACCAGATTTATATGCTGAAGGACTCTAATATGACTGATCTTACTACTCGTTATCTGGGCCTTACCCTTAAAAATCCAATTGTTGCTGCTGCTTCGCCGCTTACAAAGAAAATCGAAAACGCAAAAAAGCTGGACGATGCTGGCGTTGGCGCAATTGTGATGTATTCTCTCTTTGAAGAACAGATTATCCACGAAAGTCTTGAACTGGATCATTATCTGACTAGAGGGACAAATACGTTCGCAGAGGCGCTCACGTATCTGCCCGACCTCAGTACTTATGCCATGGGCCCCGGGAAATACCTGGATCATCTATCGGCGGTTAAGAAATCTGTCAGTGTGCCAGTGATAGGCAGTCTGAACGGCGTTTCGAAGGGCGGTTGGACCCGCTATGCGCATCACATGCAAGAAGCCGGTGCTGATGCTCTTGAGCTTAACCTCTACTATATTCCGGCCGATCCGGATCTGGATGCTGTGGAATTAGAGAATACCTATCTGGAGCTCATCTCGGACGTTCGTGCTGCTATTACCTTACCATTTTCTGTCAAACTCAGCCCATTTACCACAGCATTGCCAAACTTTGCCAGGCGCTGTGTTGAGGCTGGTGCCAATGGGTTAGTGCTCTTTAATCGCTTCTACCAACCCGATTTTGATCTTGAAAATCTGGAGGTTGTTCACAGCCTGGTTCTAAGTACTTCTGACGAGCTACGCCTGCCGCTGCGTTGGATTTCCATCCTCTATGGAAAAGTCAATGCTGACTTTGCGCTTACCAGTGGTGTTCATACTGCTACGGATGTCATCAAGTCAATGATGGCGGGTGCCAAGGTGGCAATGATGGCATCAGAACTGCTCAAAAATGGTTACAGCCGGGTTGCCGATATTCTTGCCACCCTGCAGTTTTGGATGGAAGAACATGAGTACGAATCGATTCAACAAATGCAGGGTAGCATGAGCCAGCAGGCTGTAAAAGAGCCGGCTGCTTTTGAACGTTCCAACTACATGCAGGTGTTGGGTTCATATCGTGATCTGCCATAAAAAGCAGGGCATAAATAATTTGCCTTCGCTATGTGCTAAATAAAAAAAATAAGACTGGACAGTTGCCAAACTGCAGCGCCCAGTCTTATTTTTTAATCCGGAAGGCCAATCCATTTCTTCGGAAATGGCTATTTGACCTGAATGATATTTTTTACGATAAATAACGCATAAGGTTTACCAAAATCTCTGCAAAAAAAAGTAGGGTAAGGTTTTATTGTGGTTATTTAGGATTGGTCTATAAGGGGCAACGGGGTACCTTGTGGTTTGTCCGCTCAGGCGTATGTCATCCTATCAAGTGGATTGCGATATTAATCTTTGTGACCGAAATACCCAAATGCGATCAGCGCTCCAGAAACCAGGGTTATAGCGGCTCCGAACTGTAGTAAATCGCTGTAATTTTTAATATCTACCAGCTTCTCCACAAATTTCACTGCCATCACCAGGATGATCATGCTGCTCAATTTGGTTTTTAACTCGTACAGATCGTGCGATACCATCCATTCGGGTACATTCACATCCGCAATGAATAATTCGTAAAGGTTGACTGAAAAGATCAATAGGGTGGTGGCGATTAAGAAGCTGTCGACGATTTCGATCAACGCAACAGTTATGCCTACATCTTTGCCCTGGCTTTCGGCGATCAACACCAGCGCGTGTGTGGTTTGAAACACCCCCCACACAAAGGCTGCCAGTGTGGCTGCCAGCAGACCCAGTACACCGATGATTGCCATATAGCGGGATTTTTCAAGGAGTTTGGACATGATTGTTTTACCATATGTTTTTGGTATGAGCCTGTGGCAAACATCGATTGAAAAATGGTGCGGGGGCACCATTTTTCAATTTAGGCAGGCTGAGTTACAGCTGTTCGAACCGGCTGACCGGCACAACGAATACAGTGGCACGTTTCTGCTCGTTCACTTCGGCAGTGGTCTTTTCACGCAATAATTGGATGGCAGCTTCAACCTGCTCGTCATCCACACCGATCAATAGGGTGGTGCTGCCCTTACGGAAGAGCCCGCCGGTGGAAGCTACGCGTGTCACCCGAAAACTATCGGCTGTAAGTGCCTGGACCACATTGTCCACATCGTCATCCTTGAGAATGGCAAAGATCAATTTCATATTAAAACTCCTCAAATCGTTCGACAGGCAGGGTAAACATGGTGGCACCGCCTACCGTTACGGGCACGGGAGTCGGCATGGGTAGGGGTGAACCTTCAAGTGGGATGGCGAGATATTCGACCCTTTGGCGACATGAAGATTGAAGCGCTTTCAGAACTTTTTCCTCTTCACCATCGAGTAGCCCAATTAACAGGGTGGCGTTCCGGCGTCCCAGAAATCCACCTGCACTGGCCAGATGTGTTACCGGAGCGTGAATCTGCTCAAGGGCGCGTAGAGCCAGGTCGACATCCTGATCCTGGATTACCGCGGTAGTAATGGAGTGGATATTGGTAGATTTTGCCATCAAATACTCCTCATTCGCACGCAATGACTGCGTTGGTGGGGTCGTTTAACGTAATCGGCTGGCCATTTGGGAAGATCACTTCTGTCTGTCCCATCAGGCGTGTGACCGTCAAGCCTCTATATTTTACCGTAACCGGCCATGGGAATAGGTTTTCTCCCGTGAGAATCACCCTGGTGGGTGATTGGATTTCAACTCCCAGCGCAGAAAGAAAAAGTCCGAGTGGAGCCAGTCCTTGTAGTGTGTTGCGTTCGCCCAATCCTGCACCGGTTTCGGCATGGTAAGTACGATAAAAAGCCTGTGAGCGTTTGAGGTTCTGGATGACAGCTGAAGTGATGTGTGCCGTCAATCTGACAGCCTCACGGCGGTAACCATAGGCTAACAGGCCTTCACCTATCAGGTGGTTCCAGGGCAGGTGAACGCTGTTGCTGACCGGGTCGGCTTCCTTGATAAACAAACGCGGCAAAGCTGGGATCCCATAAGGATGGTCGAACTGGTTGGCATCGAGAATCGTTTGGTAGATGAGAGAGTGCGCTTCGTGTTTGCTCGGAATGCCAGCCCAGAGTGGCAGTAGCAGGGTATGGTCAGCAATGGTCAGGTCTACTGTTTGGATGTTGATGCGATCCTGGTGGCTAAGCCCATCGAATTCAAAACTTCCAAGCGATGTGTAGACTTTTTCGCTGGTGGCTACCGCTCCGCTGGAGCTGTAGGTGAAATCACGGGTGTTGAGTATTTCTGTTTGTTCATCGCCATTCAATTTTCCTGTGATGATAACATGCGGACGCTTAAGAGCTTCGTCCTTGCCCAGAATCCGGATGACAAGTCTGACAGGTTGTTTGAATTCTTTTTGCAGCGTGAATTCGTGTGCAGCCTGACGTTCGCTGACTAATTTACCTGGCAGACTCAAGTGAGTATCACGGTCGGCATAGCGAAAGAGCACGTTATCGGCATCCCAGCAGGCATGAACACCCTGGCGCAATGTCTCAGATTGGGCTTTGAGCGTAATAATGTCAGATGATCGTCCTAGCAGGTCGGCCATTTTCATGAGGCACTCAGCCTCGCGGAAAAGCGCAGCTGAAAGTGCCGGGCTTTGGACCGTGGTAATGTTGATACCTTTGGCCCAGGTATGCCAGCCATCAAAGAGTGGGTTTTCATCAAATCCGGTCTGGGTTGGATGCTGCCATTCCGGCAGTCCGTTGTGATCGTGGTCGCGCGCTGGTGAAAACCAGGACCAGAAGAAGGCTAGCAGTGCGGGATACACGGAGATGATGAATTCTTTGTCGCGCCCGGCTTGAGCAAGACGCCAGACCAGACTGGCGAGATAAGGCGCAGCCAAAAAACGTCCCCGCTGACCTGCCAGACCAGGCTTACAGTCGATGGTGCCGTTGTGTGTATCCTGCACACTTAGATAATTTTGTAATACACCCCGCATATATTTTGGAGCCGCAGGTAAAAGTGTTGAAAGATAATAGGCTTCCAAGGCTGGCTGGCCATTCCAAAAATGTTGATAATCGCTGCCATCACCCAGGCGTGAATACCCTTGGTCTGGCTGTCGCGATAAGACAAAACTGGAGTGTGGCAGATGTTCACTCGGTCCCATCAGCAAACTGAATGCGTTTTTTTGCGTAAAAGCAAGCGTGGCATCCCAATCCGGATCGCCAGTATATATCTCAACTGTTTCGCTTGCATTGAGTAATTCAATCAGTGCTTTTTCTGCATCGAAGGGGCGTGCGACGGTTTTTCGGGCCAGTTCAAACGAGCTTTGGGCGTCTTTGAGCGTTGCAAGTGCCCAGGTAACCTGACGTGATGCCCCGGGGGCCAGATCCAGAATAAGCGCCAGCGAGGAATAGGGGCCGGGGCCTGCCTGTGGTCCGCCGGTGAGAAATAGGACCGGGCGCAGGTCATCAATCTGTCCTTCTAGCGTGGTGACAGACTGGCGCTGGTTGGTAGTCATATTCTGTCCATCCAGGGGGATCAGCTGTCCGACCAGTTCAAACCGGATCGGGTGGTGGATGAGAGAGTGATTTGTGACAGTGAATCGTCCACTGGCGACCTGGGACGATGCAACCCAATAGTCAGCCGTTACATCCACACCTGGATAAGGGGAAAAGGTGATTGAAAGAAAATTTGGGTAAAAAGCGCGTACGTGTGGCGGAATGGCAAACTCTGCAGGGTCATTGATGGCTTTTCCATTTTCAGTAAAGCGTGGAAAAATACGCATCAGGCGTGCACGCAAGCCGAAGGTAGTGCGCAAGGCCACGGCGGATGGGTCACCGCCGCTTAGATCAAGATCCCAAATATGGTCATTTATATAGTCTGGGATAGTAAAACGAGCATCAGCAGCGATTGTGAGCTGAAGCGGGTCACCGGGAACGAGATTCCATATACGCATACTGCAACTATTGTACGTGTAACAGCGTCACAGGTCAAAGGGGAAAAGCGTGTGAAAATTTCTGGTTGACGAAAATAGATAAACGCTGTATATTTACACTGTAAATATACAGCGTTTATCTTGGAGATAGTATGGTCAGGCCGAAACGAACTTCTCAATTTCCAAACTTTCAGGATGCCATCAAGGAAACCGCCTGGCGACAAATAAGCGAGGTTGGTGCACCGGCTCTCTCGCTGCGGGCCATCGCGCGCGAATTGGAGATCACAGCCCCGGCGATTTACAATTACTTTCCTTGTCGGGACGATCTGGTGACGGCACTCATCATTGATGCATATACTTCTTTTGGGGATTCGCAGATTGCGGCACGGGATGCCATTTCGCCGGATGATCCGGCTGGCAGATTGACCGCCATCGGACTGGCGTACCGTAACTGGGCGCATACTTATCCTCAGCGTTATCAATTGATTTTTGGCACGCCCATTCCAGGCTATGTCGCTCCTTTGGAGCGAGTGCTGCCTTCGGGGGCGCGTTCACTGGGGGTGTTGGTCAGCGTTGTAGAAGCCTTGCGGGTGACAGGAAAACTGAGGGTTGGTAATTTTCCACAAGTTGCACCGGGTTTTGGACCCGCTTTTTCGATTTGGAAAACCCATGGTGGTGAAGCTGATCTTTTGAGCCTGTCTGTGGCAGTCTTGTTCTGGAGCCAGGTACATGGCCTGGTTTCGCTGGAAATTGCCGGGAATTTGCCTCCTTTTGGGTTGGATGGTGATGCGCTGTATTTATATGAGCTTGAAATGTTGAATAATCACTTTATTGCCGGGTGACCCGCTATTGTGTTGGCTGGTAACTTGATCAATGCCTTTTCAGGGTCGGGATGTTTGACTTATTGAATAGAGGTTAATTATGAAAGCAATTCTACTGGATGGTTCTCAAAGAAATGATAGCACGGCCAGCAGTGTGCGCGGGGCACTTAACCATGAGCTTCAAAACCGGGGTTGGCAGGTCGAGCATATCTTGCTGATCGATCAAAAAATCGGCAACTGCGCCGGCGATTTTTTCTGTTGGATCCGCAGTCCGGGTGTTTGCAATGTGGATGATGACAATCGCAGCATCGCTGAAACAGTGATACGCAGTGATTTGGTGGTTTACCTGACCCCTGTGACTTTTGGCGGTTATTCTTCGGCATTGAAACGCATGGTTGATCACCAGATACAGAATATATCGCCGTTTTTTGCCAAGTTGGATGGCGAAACGCATCACCAGAAACGTTATGACAAATATCCCGACTTTCTGGCTTTGGGTTGGATGCCAAAGGCCGATCGGCATGCTGAAGCGGTTTTTCGACAGCTTTGCCAGCGGAATGCCATTAATTTTTATGCGCAGAAATCTGCCAGTGCAGTGGTTTTGGCCGGTCAATCTGAGGGCGAGATCCAGGCTGTCTTGCAAAACAGTCTGGATGATCTGCAAAACGGCCGTAAGCAGCCGGTCATTAAAATTCCTGAAGACAGCTCGCGTTTTCCCATGCCTGCGCTTGTTAGCAGCGGCCAGGCAGCTCACCCAATTAGGCGTGCTTTGCTGCTTGTGGGCAGTCCACGGACAAGAAAGAGTACTTCCCACGCGCTGGGTGGCTATTTGCTGGATCAGTTGAGTGCTCAATCAATTCAGGTCGAAACGATTTATTTACATACCGTTTTGCGCTCAGCCGAAAAGATGAAAGCTCTGCTGGCTGAGGTGGATGTGGCTGATCTGGTGCTGCTGGCTTTTCCGCTGTATGTGGATTCTTTGCCGGCACCAGTGATCGATGCACTTGAGCGCATCGCTGCACATCGGCGCAATGCAGAGAATCTTCGGCCGGCTTTATTTGCTGCGCTGGCAAACAGCGGTTTTCCGGAAGCGGCCCATAATGCAACCGCGTTGGCTATCTGTGAAGTCTTTGCCCGAGAGGCCGGCTTTACCTGGGCCGGGTCCCTGGCCCTGGGGGCGGGCGAAGGATTGGTGCACGGGGAAGCTCTGAAGGATGCGGGTGGGCCGGCCATCCTGATTAAGAAAGCGCTGGATCTGGCTGCGCAGGCTCTGATTAAGGGCGAAAGCATTCCCACGGCTGCCACCACCCTGCTGGCAAAACCAATTATTCCGGCCTGGTTGTACCGTTTTATCGGTGGTTTTGGCTGGTTTCAGCAAGCCAAAAAGTATGGCGTGCAAAAGCTGCTAAAACGTAAATCTTATTCTTGAGAAATAACTTTTTAATGGAGAAAATAGAATGAAAGACGAACTGCATGTAATATTTGGAACAGGTCCCCTGGGCAAGTCGGCTGCACGGGAATTGGTAAGGCTGGGTAAGCGCGTGCGCATGCTGAACCGCTCTGGAAAAGTGAGCGGACTACCTGCTGCTGTGGAAGTTGTGGCCGGGGATGCCTATGATCTGCAAAGGAATATTGAGTTAACCAGGGATGCAAGCGTGGTTTATCAGTGTGCCCAACCGCTCTATTATGAATGGGCTGAGAAGTTTCCAGCTTTTCAGGCCGCTATTCTGGGCGCTGTTGAAAAAAATGGGGCCAAGCTGGTGGTGGCTGACAATCTCTATATGTACGGCGATACCCACGGTGTGCCTATCAGTGAGGATATGCCCTATCAGCCACATACAAAAAAAGGGAAGGTAAGGGCTGAATTGGCCGAGGCCGTCATGTCTGCCCACACGGCCGGGAAAATCCGCGCGACAATCGGGCGGGCATCAAACTTCTTTGGCCCGGAAGATCATGCGGTCACCGACCTGGCTATTCGCCCGGCGCTGTTGGGCAAAACCATTAACCTGATCGGGCGCATGGATCAGGCGCATACTTTTTCATATGTGGTTGATTTTGGTAAATTACTTGCCACGCTTGGTACACATGATGAAGCGTTTGGCCAGATCTGGTTTACGCCAAGCCCAGCACCTGTGACTCAGGCTGAATTTGTTAAATTGTTGGAAGCCGAGCTTGGTAAGCCGGTCAAGGTGCTGTTGGGTGGGGCGATGATGATGCGTTTCTTGGGGCTGTTCAATCCGATGATCCGTGAGTCAGTTGAGATGATGTATGAGTGGACCCAGCCTTTTGTGGTGGATACCAGTAAGGCTGAAAAGGTTTTTGGCTTAAAAGCAACACCACTTTCACAGGCGATTAAAGAAACTGTGGCCTGGTTGCGCGAAGATATTGCCAGACAGGTAAGTTAACCTGGATAGAGGTTTAAGGGTCAGCTGGATTGGGTTTGCTTACAGGTGGTTTTGTGAAAATTGTTGACGTTAAATAAAACTCAAGGTATTTACAAACGGGGTATGCTGCCCGGATGGCTAGAGTCATTCTGGATCGTTGGGAGTTATTTTTTGTGGTGATTTGACGGAAGACATTCCGTCAAATCACCACCTGCGGAGCAGAACATGGATTCTCGTTGCGCTGCGTGGACAAATCAGGATGGTTTCGAGAAAACCTGGCAGCCAGCGGGTGGAACCCATGAGCAGATCGAACGTTTTTGTTCAACTTGACAGGTTAAGGTAAATAACCTGAATAATGGCGCAAAATCCAACCGGTTTGACCGTTAGCCATTATTTACGATAAGCTCTGTTTTCTTGATCTTATATTCCGGAGTGGTTCATTGAAGCTGGTCGAGCAGCTTTGGGTGTAAAACCGGGTTGGCCGCAACCACAGATTGGGGTGTGGTCAAGTATTCTGGTTTGCCTTCGCTATTGGTGACAAGCGCGCCGGCTTCTTCGGCGATTAGGCCGCCTGCGGCAATGTCCCAGGCTTTGAGAGAAAACTCCCAATAACCATCCAGCCGTCCCGCGGCAATGTAGCATAGATCCAGTGCGGCGGAACCCAACCGGCGTACGCCCTGGCTCTGCATCCCCAATTTTTCAAAATAGTCAAAATTATTGCGCTTGGTCTTCCAGAGTTCATAGGGAAATCCGGTTACAAGCAGACTTTTTAGTAATTCTTCTGCGCCAGTTGTCTTAAGTTGGCGTCCGTTTAGCCAGGCGCCTTTGCCGCGTTCGGCAGTGAACATTTCAGCGCGCATTGGATCGTATACAGCGCCGAGCATTACCTGGTCTTGATAGGAATAGGCGATGGATACGCAGAAAAAGGGCACGCCGTGGGCATAGTTGACCGTCCCGTCCAGTGGATCGATGATCCAAAGGTGTTCGGTCTGGGCTGCACTGGCGCCCGATTCTTCGGCCAGAAAACTGTGTCCGGGGAACTGGCGGCTGATCTCGCTGAGCAGGAATTTTTCAGAAGCATGGTCAACTTCGGTGACCAGGTCGATGATGCCTTTAAATTTCACATCGTGATCTTTTTCATAGCTATCATACAAAATTTGGCCGGCCTGGCGCGCGAGTCGCTCCAGGTCGGCCAGGGTAGGCTGAGTCATAAGTTATTGTCCTGTTTTTTTAAGTTTTTCGAGAATATCATACACTTCTTGGAGCTCGGTTTGGATATTCTCGCGATCATTTTGAGCAAGCTGCATCATCGATTGGTAGGCCTCGCGCTGTTCTTCGGGCAGGGTGGGGAGCAGCTGCCTGGTGCGGGCAATCTGGGTATTCTTATAGCGCAGTTTTTGTTCCAGGCGATCAAGATAGCCTTTGTAAAAATCTGGCATATTCATGGGGTTTGGAAGATCTTGTTGGTCCTGGGTCCAGATCTCCGCAATGGTGAGTAAAAAATCTTCTGTGTCGACCGGTTTCTCGAGGAAGCGTGTGGCGCCCAGGCTCATGGCAAAATTCTTATCTTCGAGTGTCACGAAGGTGGCAGACAGGAAAATGACCGGGATGTGGCTTGAATCGGTGTCTGATGTGCGTAGCTTCTGAATGAAGGTGTAGCCGTCCATGCGTGGCATGAGAATATCGGTGATGATCATGGCTGGCCTGGTCTTTTCTACCATTTCCAGCCCTTCCAACCCGTTATGGGCGCTGACCACT
>CAINXK010000511.1 GCA_903854805.1 uncultured Anaerolineae bacterium | reverse complement strand
GGAAGACCTGCGCGCGCGCCACCATGCCATTCTGCGCGCCGCGGTTGAAGCGTATTCCGGATACACGTTCCAGATCATCGGTGATGCTTTCTGCGTCGCCTTCCACACCGCCGGTGACGCTATTCGCGCCGCCATGCTGGCTCAGCGCGACTTGCAGCGCGAGCCCTGGTACCCCGCGGTTATCCGCTTGCGCATGGGCTTGCATACCGGCAAGGCTGAACTGCAGGAGGCCGGCGATTACCACGGTTATCTGACGCTCAGCCGCGTACAACGCGTCATGTCGGTTGCCTACGGCGGGCAAACCCTGACCTCCAATACCGTCGCCGAGCTGGTGCGCGGCGAGCTGCCCGAAGGTGTCAGATTGCGTGACATGCAGCAACACCGCCTCAAGGGACTACTCAACCCCGAGCGCCTCTGGCAGCTCGAAGCCCCTGGTTTGATTTTTGATTTTCCACCGCTTCAATCACTCAACGATATCCCCAACAATCTGCCGCTCCAGCTCACCAGCTTCATCGGGCGTGAAAATGAAATCGCCAAACTGAAACGCGCCCTGAACGATCATCGTCTTGTGACACTCACCGGTTCAGGTGGAACGGGAAAAACGCGGTTGTCCCTGCAAGTGGTTGCCGAGGCCATGGATGGCTTTCCCGACGGCGTCTGGTTTGTGGAACTCGCCCCGGTCAGCGACCCTGGATTGGTGCCCAACACCCTGGCCAACCTGCTCGGGTTGCGCGAGTCGTCCGAAACCAGGCACTCGCTCAGCGAACTGGTCTGCGGCTACCTGCGCGAGCGCAAGGTTCTGCTGGTCTTCGACAACTGCGAACACCTGATCGAAGCTGTCGCCGCCTTCACGGACCAGCTTCTGCGCGCCTGCAAATACCTCAAGGTGCTGGCTTCCAGCCGCGAGGCCTTGGGCGTGGCGGGCGAACTGGCCTGGCATGTGCCTTCGCTTTCGCTGCCTGACCTGCGCAACCTGCCCGCACCCGAAATCCTGTCTCAGTATGAAGCCGTGCGCCTGTTCATTGAACGGGCTGCATTGGTTCAACCGCGCTTCAACGTGACGCATGAAAACGCTCCAGCCATCGCCCAAATCTGTTACCGGTTGGACGGCATCCCCCTGGCACTTGAACTGGCGGCCGCCCGCGCCAACGTTTTGAGCGTGGAACAGATCGCCAAACGCTTGGACGACCGCTTCCGCCTGCTGACCGGCGGCGCGCGCACTGCCCTGCCGCGCCAGCAGACCCTGCGCGCCCTGATCGACTGGAGTTACAACCTGCTCGCCGCGGATGAACGTCTGCTTTTCCTGCGGCTGGCGGTTTTCAGCGGCGGCTGGAGCCTGGAAGCCGCCGAAGAAATTTGCAGCGGTGCAGGTCTCGAAGCCGATCTGGTCCTGGATTTATTATCCCAATTGGTCAAAAAGTCTCTGGTGGTAATGGCGGATGAGAACGGTGAAGCCCGCTATCATGCCCTGGAAACGGTCCGGCAATATGCGCGGGAAAAGCTGTTTGAGAGTGAGTCTGCCAGCATGCTGCGTGACCGGCACCTCGATTACTTTATCTCACTGGCCGAGCAAGGCTACCTGGGCCTGTTTGGGCCGGAAGATTTGGCCTGGATCGAGAAGCTCGAGACCGAGCACGACAATTTGCGTACCGCGTTGAGCTGGTCGCTTGAAGCGCCCGATATAGACCCGCAAAAAGCACTGCAATTGAGCGGAGCG
>CAINXK010000510.1 GCA_903854805.1 uncultured Anaerolineae bacterium | reverse complement strand
TCAAGTTGTCCGGTGAACATGGGTGTGATTCAAAGTTTCGGAAAATGCCAGGATTTGTATCTGATGGCTTTCAAAGGGGTTTCTTGTAGAAAATATGCGCTGCTGGGCAAGGAAATGAGGGGGGTCGCCGCTCTCGCTCCGCATGATCACTCTATTGCCATACCGGCTCCAATATTGTATAGTAATATTAGGTCCAATCATCACGGGCGTGATTACCACAGGGGGTGGTGAAATTTCGATTCACGCACAGCATCCACGCATATCTAAAAATACATAAATTTGGCTGATCAAAGATACCATCTGCATAGGCTAAGCCAGCCTTAAGCCAACCTTCGTAGCCGCAGCCATAAGCTATGGATTGAAGTCTCCGGAATGGATTAATTCGTGGAGTAATGCATGATGCCGAATAAGCGCAGCCTTCCAAAACAGCTTCCACCAAAACCCGGGCTTTTTTGTCCGAAAATTTTTCAATACCTGCTTGTTGCCCTTTTGCTAATCATCCCCAGCATCTCAAGCATGTCACAGGTTCATGCGCTTCAGGCGGCCGAACCAACCTTAAAAACCATCATCATCGCGAATTATGCCCCGTATAGCTTCGTTAATCCCGATGGAAGTTCAGATGGGTTCAGCGTGGAGCTGATGCAGGCCGTGACACAGGTAATGGGGGTCAAGCTTGAGATCAAGGTGGATACTTGGGATAATGCCCGCCATGCCCTGGAAAATGGCACAATTGACTTCCTGCCCATGATGGCCTATTCTGCAGAGCGCGACAAACTCTATGATTTCTCACCGCCGCACACAATTGCCTACGATGCCTTTTTTACGCGGAAAGACGCCAACCCTATCCGCAGCATGGACGACCTGCAAGGAAAAAACATCATCGCCATGCAAAGCGATCAGGCGCATGATTATTTAAGCTCGCTGACGTTCAAACAACCCGGTCAAATTATCCTGGTGGAGAGTTTACCAGATGCACTGCGCCTCCTGGCCTCCGGGAAAGGCGATACGGCGCTTATGCCCAAGTTGGTTGGGTTGGCGCTGATCAGAGATTTGAACCTGACCAACCTGGGACTCTCGCCAGTGGTCGTGGAAGCCTATAACCGTCCTTTCAGTTTCGCAGTCAGAGATGGCAACCAGGGTGTCCTGGAGCGATTAAACCAGGGTCTGGTTATTATAAAAGCCACCGGGCAGTATGATGAAATTTACAAAAAGTGGTTTGGAACGCTCGAACCGGCTGGGATAACGAATGAATTATTTTTCAGGGTTTTGGGCGGGACCATTCTGACTTTTGTGCTGGGCGGAGCCCTACTGCTGTTATGGTCGGTTTCACTCCGGAAACAGGTGGCTCTACGCACCAAATCTCTGGAATTTGAGATTCAAGAGCGTAAACAGGTTGAAGATGCACTGCGCATGTCAGAAATTGAGATGAATGAAGCGCAGGCGATTGCCCACCTTGGAAGTTGGAAATGGGAAGTTGGTAAAGGAGAAATTTCCTGGTCGGATGAGATGTTTCGCATCTTTGGAATTGACAAAAACTCCCATACCGGTCGGCTCGGAGATGT
>CAINXK010000509.1 GCA_903854805.1 uncultured Anaerolineae bacterium | reverse complement strand
TCCAGGGCCGGGATGCCACCCTGCAGATGCCCACCAATATCCTGAAGATCCTCGGGGGTCTGGCTGTCGATGTAGCGCGGCAGGTTCAGGTTGAATTCATTCTTTTCAATCTCCACCAACGAGACCAGGCGCGAGAAGCCCGGGATGTCAATCTGCTTGTTGAAAACATCCACAATCTTGTGAATATCCTGGGCACGCAACCGGTTCTTGGGGCCGTCCTTCATAAACCCAGCGCTGGCATCCAGCATGAAGATACCCTTGCGGGCCTGGGCATTTTCTTTGTCGATCACCACGATGCAGGCCGGGATACCCGTGCCGTAAAAAAGGTTGGCCGGCAACCCGATGATGCCCTTGATGTAGCCGCGCCGCACCAGGGCGCGCCGGATATCGCCCTCGGCATTGCCGCGGAAGAGCACGCCATGCGGCAGGATGCAGGCGCCTTTGCCCGTGCTCTTGAGTGACCGGATGATGTGCAGCAGGTAGGCGTAATCACCCTGCTTGGCGGGTGGCGTGCCAAAGGGCTGGAAGCGCTGATGCGGATCGCTGAGCGGGTCCAGCCCGGTGCTCCAGCGCTTGTCAGAGAAAGGCGGATTGGCAACCACGTAATCGAAAGTTTTCAGGCTTTCACCGTCCTTGAACTTGGGATCGGTCAGGGTGTTGCCCTGCATGATCAGCGCAATCGGGTTGTCATGCAGGATCATGTTCATACGCGCCAGGCCGCTGGTGGCGGCATCTTTTTCCTGGCCATAAATCGAGACTGGCAGGCCGGCTTCGTCCGCCACGCGCAGCAGCAGCGAACCCGAGCCGCTGGTCGGGTCATACACGGTGGTGGCGGCATTGGTGCGCGGGTTGCGGATACCCAGGATCTTGGCAATGATCCGGCTGGGTTCGGCCGGTGTATAGAACTGGCCCTTGCTCTTGCCGCTCTCGGTGGCGAAATGGCGCATCAGGTATTCATAAGCGTCACCCAATATGTCATCCCCGTCGGCCCGGTTCTTGGAGAAATCCAGCGACTTGTTTTCAAAGATGGCGATCAGGTTGGTCAGCCGGTCGACCCTCTCCTTGCCGTCGCCCAGCTTGCTCGGTTCGTTGAAATCGGGGAAATCAGACAGCGACAGGTTCTGGTTGGCATTGGCCAGCGGCGCGATGATCTTCTTGTTGATATCATCCCCAATATTGGGTGTACCTTTCAGCGCGACCATATCCTTGAACCCTGAACCCTGTGGGATGCTGATCGGCGCAAAGGGCTGTCCGGCGTATTTATCGCTGATGTACTTAATGAAGAGCAACACTAGCACATAATCCTTGTACTGTGAAGCATCCATGCCGCCGCGCAATTCGTCGCAAGATTGCCAGAGGGATGAATAGAGTTCAGATTTCTTGATCGGCATGAGGGCGGGTCCTGATTAGAAAATTAACTTGCTTTCGTGAACCAAAAAATATCCGGAAGAGCTGAGTGTCAGCGTTTCTGCGATTGGAAAGATCGAATTGATGGCTTTGAGTTTGTCCATCTCAGACATCTCGATCGGTTCGATCTGATCTATTTTCATCCAGACTTTCATGTATTGGATCAGATTTTTCTCCGCGTAATAAGACGGGATAAGAGCCGTTTCTTTGGGCGTGTCGCGTTCCAACCGGATCAATGCTGCCCGGTAGGCTGTCGATTTGCGCCGGTTGCCTTTGATCAGGTACAGCAAGGTTGGGATATTTTTGGCGATCTGGTTGTTGAGTAAATCCACCCGTCCCTGCGATATTGGCTGGCCTAGTTTCCCAAACCAGACCGCTGAGTGTTGGTGCACCACATCATTATGCAATGCAACCACATCCCCCATGCTGAACATGCTATCCGAGAAACGTACAACGAGCTGGAAAGGGTTGTTATTCATCATATACACCGGCTTTAATCTGGATATCCCAAAACGTAATGAGGTAATTATAGCCGATGAATATTTCCTACGCAGGAAATCGAGGCGGTGAGACATTCTCTTTATAAAACTCAAAATGGTCTATGGGATGCTTGACAACAACAGATAGCGATCTTTCCTCGTACGGGATATTAAGCTGTTCTGGCTTAAGTGAGATGGGCAGCGAATGGCGATTAGTACCGCAGGCTGGCGATTGTTTTCAAGAGCCAGCTGAGTGGTATCCATGACTTAATTCAACCCAATTTATGGAGGTCGGCTCAGAAAATTTCTGGTTGCAGTTGCCTGAACTTCTTGATGTAAGGGAAAATCTGGGTGAGTTGTTTATTCATAGATGCTTGCCATTTGTTGGTTGCACCTTTACCGGGTTAATTCCAGAAGATGAGTTTTATTGGCAAAAATTTGTGATACTCACCATAATTCCAGTTGAAAAATGTAAATTTGGAGAAAGGATAAATACTTGCTCCGGATTTACAGTAAGATGTGAGCACTAATTTAAGGTTTTCCTGAATAAACCGGAAGCTTAGATATGGTGTTGGGCTTCAGGTCAATCATGGTTGGGTCCGCAATAACCCAAGCGCCATTCCCAAGATAAACCCAGGTGCTCTCTTGATTTCGACCGACAACCTTGAAACATTCGCCCACTGCCAGCCCATCGATCATGGAGTATTCCGTACCAGGTCCAGAACGGATACGCAGGCTTACTTTTGCACACATCCCAAACATTGGGGTAGGTGTTGCTGGGGCATATGTTGATGTTGGACGAATTGTGGCTTTAGGTAATGATAAAACTGGTTTGATGGTAGATGTTGGCATCATGGCGTCTGCCGTTGGGGGACTCATCGTTGAAGAAATCGCAAAAATGCCCGCAAAGATAATAATGACCATAACTACTCCAATGATCCAATCAATTGACTGCCTCCATTTTGGGTTGCCTTCGGACGCACCAATTTCGTGGGTACCACTTGCAGGTAGATTACGACCAGGTCTGGCACTTTCAGAAATATTATTTTCAGGGGACTTAAGTTCAGCTATATTTACAACGGATTTATTTGGATCAAAATTAATCGCTTTTTTTGCATCAAGTGAAACCCGCCAAACCCACAATATGATTGCAAATAAGATGAAGACAATTGGTGGAGCCTGTGGAAAAACACCTATTCCAAAAACGGCCAAACCTGCACCAATCAAGCCAAACCAAAGTCCGGTTCGATAAACCCTGTTCCAGGCTTCCTTCTCGAGCTTGTTAACCATGTTTGTTTGGTATATACCGCAATTTTGACAGCGAACTGCATCAATTTCAGTCCTGAGTTTGAATTCCAGGCTCTGGGTTGCGTTTTCTTGTGCTTTTATGGCAGCTCCGCGGTTATTGAGAAATAACCAGGAGGTCGCATCTCCCTTGGCCTCTCTTTTCATCAGATAGGTAAATGTATACTGGCAATGAGAGCAATGCACATATTTGAGCACAGTACCTGAAACGGTTGATATGTATTTTCTGCCAATAGGAATTCTAGCCATTTTCTTTACCCCTGGTGACCTTACCAAAAAACCGAATTCGGTTGCATAAAGATAAGGAAGATGGCAAAAATGCCTTCTTGTTTGTTTTGAGATCAGAATTTTGGTGGATTGTGACCAAGTTTAATCCCCCGTAAATTGAACAGATGATCAAAAAGGTATCTCCTGATTTCGGCGGGAGATACTACCTATGTGAAAATTTTAACATATTCTGGAATGGAATAAAAAGGAGTTTTGTCCTTATTTTCTGATGTCAACAGGCATTTTATTGACACAAAAGTTATATCAACAGTAGATCCATACCATCAAGGAAAGTGGATGATACGAATTATTGATAAATACCCTCAGAAAATCATGCCTGAGGGTATTTTGACCGTTTATAACTTCCAGTTGTCCACCGGGCTGGCGCGTCGATGAGCGCTGGCATCATCCGCGTCAGCTAAATTCAGATAGTGGCGAACTATTTCCAGCGAAGAGTGTCCAAGCAAGCGTTGTAACGTAAAAACATCACCGCCGTTACGTAAAAAAGTTATCGCAAATGTGTGCCTAAATCTATGTGGGTGAGCGCCGACCACCCCTGCTCTAATTCCAAGTCGTCTAATCAAAAGAAGTAAATTTTCCGTTGTAACTACATCGCCATTCTTCGTTGCAAATACGGGCTGATACTTATCATCTCGCTCGGTGAGATACCTCCAGATTATTTTACGAGTGCCTGTTCCGATCGGTATCGTTCTGGGTTTGGATTTTATCCCTGACTTGTACGGGCGTATCTGTATGACACCTGAATTCATGTCGACATCCGATCTCTCCAGCCTGGAGAGTTCGCCGGCGCGTATGCCGGTATCCAGCAGGGTAAACACGATCGCCTTGTCTCGTCTTCCAGTTGGACGGTCGTAGGAAACTCCGTCGCGCTGATCCCCGTGCGCGACTGCCGTATGTTCTGTTGCTTTCAGCAGAAGTTTTATCTCGTCAATAGTAAACGGGATAACCGGTTTGTACCTATGCGGTGGGGGCTTGATAACCAGGTCAGGTCTCTCGATGTCTAATTCCACCGACGCCCACTTGTAAAAAGCGCGGATAGTTTTCCAGACATGAAATACCGAAGTTCCTGATAGCTTAGACTTGTTCAAATCCCCGAGTAACCTCCGAATATCAATCGTTTTCAAGTCGACCAACTTCGGATTATCAACGCGATCTGTCAGAAATTTTAATCCCCACTCGTATTGCAAGAGCGTATCCGAGCTGTAACCATCCGCTCTCCGGGATAAGAAAAATCCTTCAATAGCATTACGTAGCAAGATATCTTTGTTCATGCAAACCTCCTCGTAAGAGACTTGCGTAGATATCTTGCGTAGCGTTTCTGGAGAAGCAAAATAACTCAGAGCGGGTGATGGGATTCGGACCCACGATATCTTACTTGGGAAGCAAGCGTTCTACCACTGAACTACACCCGCGTATATGCTACATGTTTTGGACAGGCAATACACTTTCTATCAGCATATTTTGGGGATCGGTTAAAACTAGGTAACCAATCGTTGATCCCTTAACCTAAGGCCAAGTTTACAAGCAAAAACCACTACCGTCAAGTAACAAATTAGATGTTTAGCGAAGGGTGGTGTAATAAAAATATTTTCGTTCTGAATTTGTCGCCACTGTTTTGGGCAGGACTAAGTACTTGCTCCAACCCCGCCGATTAATTCTCGATATCAATTGTTGCGGGTAAAGTAAAATTTCCAGATAATTAACTACCATTAAATTTGGATTGTGATCGAAATTCCTGGCTAATCGAAAATTTTTATTTCCGATGTTGACAAGGAAAACCGCCAATTGGCCTATAGCGGTGAAAGTGAAGTATAAAGGGGCTGACAGTCGGATATTTTTAAGGTTCCATGGTCGTACAGGCTGGGGTAAAATTCTTGATTGTCGTGGCGCGTCAGAATAATATCCGGGCGGATGCTCTCGATCATCAGAACCCAACAACGACTATCTTGAAAAAGACTGACGAGGTCACTCCACGGAGATTTTTAGCATCTGCGAAGTTCTGGGTCCAAAGAAGTTTGCGGACCGCATGGTCGCGCTTTGCGCTTATTCGGAGAAAGTAAACGAGCAGCGGCTCCGGACGATGTTGTGGCCCACCTCAGGAGAATTGATGAACCAGGAATTTGTTAGAGTTGAAGTGACACCAATTGAAGAAAAAGAAGTCCAGAAATGGATGGAAATATTGAGAAAGCCTTCGTCGTCGCGCAAGATGCTTTATAGTCCGGATAAAAAATACATTATCAATGTAACCCCCATAGGAGAAAGCGCAGATACCATCACGCTGGGCCTTATCGACCAGATGATCCACCACAGTGGAATTGTCAAAGTATTGGGTAAGTTCTGCGAACAATTTGTTACTGATGCGATCGAAAGAGGCGAACCTGAGTTTGTATCAGTGGCAACCATCTACTTATTTGAAATAGGGGGCAGAAAAATTAAATTAGTAAGGCGGATAAAACTGACTACGGAACGATGGATAAAAGTTGAACGAATGTGAAAAAGTTCTTCACTGTTTTTGCTTTCGGCTCAGAAAAATTCAGCGAGGCGGTAATACATTCTATAAACACAGAGAATGTTTTCGACACCTGAAACGTAAATAACTTATGGGACCAAGGTTAGTGAATAAACAGCAGCTCCCAAAGGTTAGCTGCGTTCTACCACTGAACTACACCCGGCGCTGGGATGATCTATTCAGCTGGTTTTGAGATTATGACCAGAGTCTTCAGTGAGCTAGTGAGCACCTGTACGGCTTTGCTGTATTCTTCTAAGGCGATATGTTCATCGGGAGTATGGTCAAGGGCTGAATCGCCGGGACCGTAGACCACACTTGGGCAGCGCCAGACCGGTGCGACGATGTTCAAGTCGGCGGTGCCGGTTTTGTAGACAAAGCTGGGGGAGCCGCCAGCAGCCCGAATGCCGCTTAACATTGCCCGCACCAGGGTGGAATTTTTCTCACAGGCCCAGGCGGGAACGGCGAATCCGCGCGGCTCAACTTGCGCGCCCAGGGTGATTTCAGCCAGTTTTGTATACCAATCTTGCGGGGATAGATCCACAGGCAGGCGGGCGCCGATGCTGAGCCGTGCCCATTGTTCAAAGCCATCTGCGCCTGATTCCATGGCGCGCAGGGTCAGCAGCAGCTGGTCAAAAATTTTCTCGCGTCCGTTGTTAAAGTTGGCAGCAAAAGCTTTGACTGCCAACCAGTGGTTGATAACCGTTTCGCAGGCTGGTTCACCGGCATGCGCTGAGTGGAATTGTTCAGCCTTTACGCTGATATCTGCCCAGGCGCTGCCTTTATAACCCAATGAGACCCGGTTCCAGCGGTTAGGCTCACCGATGATCGCAAAGTCTGGCTGGTAGCGTGATGCAATATAACGGGCGCCTTCCGAATTACGTTCTTCTTCAATAGCACCGATGACCACAAATTGCCAGCCGGGGGTGGTTTGCGCTCCAATCTGCGCCACAGCGTCCACGAAGCAGGCTAGCGGGCCCTTGGCATCCACCGATCCGCGCCCATAAAGCTGGGCGTCTTGCACGCGCACCCGGATTTCGCCAGGGACTGTATCGATGTGCCCCAGCAGAATCACCTGCCGGGGGCCGTCGCCCATGACTCCAACAGCGTTGCCAGCTTCATCCACATAAGCCCGGCTGTAGCCGAGCGAAAGCATGCGACTTATCAGCCACTCCACGGCACTGCGCTCACTACCGGATGGGCTGTATTGTGAAACCAGGCCTGCCAGGGTTAAGTATTCTGCGTCCACCAAAGATTTATCCATGGGTGTGCGGTAAGCGCCTCAAGCCTGGCTACTGGCCGGGGCTTCGACGCCCTCAGTGAGAACCAAACTCAATACTTCCACAAGGTGATCAATTTGTTCATAGGTAATTACGAGCGGGGGCAGCAGGCGGATGACGGTCAGGCCGGCATTCAATGCCAGGATGTGGCGTTCCTGAAGAGTTTTTAGATAAGGCTGCACTTTTTGCTTGAGTTCGATCCCGATCATCAATCCCAGCCCACGCACCTCGCGCACAAGCGGTGAATTGATCTGGCGCAGCTTTTGCATCAGGTAATCACCCTTCTCAGCAGCCTGCTCTGGGAGCTTCTCTTCTTCGATGACTGTCAGGGCTGCTACTGCGGCAGCGCAAGAAAGCGGATTTCCGCCAAAGGTGGAGCCGTGCACGCCGGGGACCAGGTTCTTGACTGCCTTGCCGATCAGAACTGCTCCCATGGGAACACCGCCCGCCAGGGATTTTGCGCAGCACAATAAATCGGGGGTGACTTCGCTGTGTTGGACTGCGAACCACTTGCCGGTACGCCCAAAGCCGCTCTGAACTTCATCGATGATCAGCAGGGCTCCGTTTTCGTCACAGATCCGTCTGGCGGCCTGGATGTAGGCCGCATCTGCAACGTAGACGCCACCTTCACCTTGTACAGCTTCGAGAATAAATGCTGCGGTTTCAGCGGTAATGGCTTTTTCCAACGCTTCGATATTATTGTATGGTACATGACTGTAGGCGGGTACAAGCGGTTCAAAGCCTTCACGATATTTTTTGTTATACGTCGCTGAAAGCGCGCCCATGGTGCGACCGTGAAATGCCCGCATGGTGGCGACAATACCAGGGCGCCCGGTGGAGATGCGCGCGAATTTGATGGCGGCTTCGACCGATTCTGTGCCGGAATTGCAGAAAAAGACCCGTTCCAGGCCGGGCACAAGTGTGCCAATTTTTTGCATCAATGCGGCGCGTTGGTCGTTATAAAATGTTTCGAATAATGTGATCAATTTTGTGGATTGTTCCGCCAGAGCCGCGGCTACTTTGGGGTGGGCGTGTCCCAGGTTGGCGACACCGTGCCCTGAGGCGCAGTCCAGGTATTCCACTCCGTCAATATCCCAGAGTGAGGCGCCTTGTCCGCGCACAAAAATGATTTCCTGCTTTGTGTAAAGACCGGAGGTGTGTCTGGCTTCGATTTCGAATATCTGCTTAGCATTCATTGAATGACGGTTCCGTTTCCATTGATGGCGTTCGTGATCGGGTTTTGGATGCGACCATCGGCGATGGTAACCTTGCCAACCCCACCTTTAAGCGCTTCTTCTGCGCCAAGGACTTTTTTCTTCATACGTCCCTGGGCTGCTTCGAGGGCGGCTGGGATTTGGGATTGAGGCAGCTGGCGAATGAGTGTGCTTTCATCCGGGAAGTTTTTCATCAGGCCAGGAACAGCTGTCAGCAAAATCAGGCTCTCGGCTTTTAGCGCGGCGGCCAGCATGGCGGCGGCCCGGTCGGCATCCACATTCAGAGCTTCGCCTTGCATGCTGACTGCGACCGGTGCGACGACCGGTAGATAGCCAGCTTCGAGTAACATATATAACAGCTCACTGTTGACATGCTCAATTTTGCCGGTGTAATCATCGCGGATAATTTTGCGTTTACCATTCTCGATACTCTGGATTGAATCCTTGCGTGTGGCCTGCATCAACCTGCCATCCAACCCGCTCAACCCGAAGGCATTGACGCCCAGCATGTGCAGCTGTTCTACCAGCAATGAATTAACTTTGCCATTGACCGCCATCAGGAAAATCTCCAGGGTTTTACGATCGGTATAGCGGGAAGAATAGCCTGATGGCGATGTGATGAATTTGGGCGGAATGCCCACAGCTTCGCCCAGCGCATTGGCTTCTGCCGAGCCACCGTGTACCAGGACAAGCCTCTGTCCTTGCTTCAGTATTTCAACTGCATCGGCGCAGATGGCAGAGAAATCCACGCCTTCGGTTCCGCCGAGTTTGACGACGATAATCGAGCCTGTCATGCTGTCTCCATTTTGGTATTACCTGACTGGGTGAGTTGGCTGATCGAAAGAACAGGCCCAGAAAAGGAAGAATATTATTTTTTTGTGGGGTTTTTGCAGGTTGCACTTCTGCGCTAACTCCATTTTGTGGGAACCCTGTGTTCAAAATCAGCCGAGAACGAATGGTAAATCCTCATTCTGTTTAGATCGGGTGCAATCCCAGGAATTCCAGCCCAGTCATTTCGTCTAATCCGAGCATCAGGTTCATGCATTGGACAGCCGTTCCGGATGCGCCCTTCATGAGATTGTCAATGGCACACATTGAGACAATGTGTCCAGTCTCTTCGTCCAGGTCAAACCCGATATCGGCATAGTTTGATCCTGCCAGGATCTTTGGCTCTGGTACGCGATAGATGCCGCGCTGTTCCTTGACGACACGCACGAAGCAGTTTTCATTTGCCACAGCACGGTAGGCTTTCCAAAGATCCTTGGTAGCGACACCTGGTTTGACCCTGGCATGCACAGTAGCCAAAACACCCCGCACCAGGTCAACCGCGGTCATGGTCAGAGATACATTGGTGACACCCAACTCTTGGATGACCTCGGCTGTGTGGCGGTGACCAAAGGCAGAAAAGGTGCGAATGACGTTTGCGCGCTCAGCGTGATGTGAGCCGGCGTTGCCTTCAGCGCCCGATTCTGATGAACCGACTTTAATTTCAATAATAGTTTGGGCCGAAAGATCAATCAGCCCGGCTTTGACCAGCGGCAGAAGTGCCAGGTTGCTGGCGGTGGCATTGCAGCCCACGCCGCTGACGTAATTTGCGCTGGAGATTTCGGCGCGGTGTAGTTCGGGCAGGCCATAAACGAATTTATCTAACCAACCCGGCGCGGTGTGTGCCTCGCCATACCATTTTTGATAATCAGAAGGGTTCTTGAGGCGAAAGTCTGCTGATAGGTCGATGATTTTACCGGCTAGCCCGGCATAATGATCAATGTTGTGCTGGGCCTGACCGTGGGGCTGGGCCAGAAAGAGTATATCAACCGGTTCCAGCTGAGCAGGGTCACTGAGTTTAAGCTGGGTGCGCTTGCGCAGGTTGGGGTGTACCTGGTAAAGGTATTCTCCGAGGTGTGAACGGGATGTGGCCTGTTTGATCTCGACTTGTGGATGGCCCAATAATAATCGCAGCAATTCACCGCCGCCAT
>CAINXK010000508.1 GCA_903854805.1 uncultured Anaerolineae bacterium | reverse complement strand
GCCGCCGGCGCGCACAGCCAGCGATAAACGGACAGAGGTCTGCGCCAGGGTATCTTCTGCATGTTTGCGCTCGGTGATGTCGGTATCGACACCACGGTAGCCGGTCAGCTTACCATTTTCATCCAGGATGGGTAGCGCGTTCGTTGAGACCCAGATTTCCCGTCCATCCCTGGCTTGCAGCATGTTTTCAAGATTACGAAAAGAAAGCTGGCGGTCGAAGAATTCAAAAGCTGCCGCCTTGAAAGCTGCACGTCCTTCCTCAGGATGCAGATCGTAAAAGTGTATTTTGCCAATGATTTCATCTGGAGTGTAGCCCAGGATTGACAGGCAAGTCGGGCTGATATAGTTGTAAAGCCCCTCGGCATCCACTTCCCAGGTCAGCGCCTGGCTGTATTCAGCCAGGGTGCTCAGGCGCTTTTCGGCGTCCTGCAGCAGGTTTTCTATCTCTTTGCGCTCAGAAATATCGCTTATTAAAATTCGAGCTTGAGGCTCCTTTTTTTCACCCAGGCTGAAACTGGTTTCCAGCTGTGCCCAGAATATGGTTCCATCCTGTTTTACCATTTGCAGTTCGGCCACCTGGGACTTGCCTGTTTCGACAAATTTCTTGCGGTGAAAGGTATACTGATCCTGGTAATTCTTTCCGATGAACCTGCTCATTGGGAAATTGAGCATTGATTCGCGGGTAGCACCCAGCAGGGTGGCCGCAGTCAGGTTTGCTTCCAGGATCAACCCTTTTTTGCAGAGCGTGCAATAGCCGACTGGGGCCAGATCGTACAGACCGAAATAGCGTTTTCGAAGGGCTTCGAGCTGCGTTTGCTTGTCGTACAGCTCAGTGTTCTGCGCCTCCAGTTCAGTCTTGTATTTACTAACCTTTTCCAGCGCAGCCTGACGCTGAATCGCTGTCTCTTCGAGCGTCCGGTTTGTATTTGTCAGCGCAGCTTCGACTTGCTTGCGCCTGGTGATATCCTGCCCTTGCGCAATCGTGGCAAGCACTGTTTTGCCATCTGGCTCAAACAGCGTGGCAGAATTCCACAAGACCGTTCGAATTGAAGCGTCACGATGCAGGATTTCGATTTCAACCGATTCCCAGCGCTCGCCGTCCAATGTTGCCTGAATCTGAGCCATGGATTTTTCGATAGACGTGGCTGGAAATAGAATCTCCAATGACTGCCCGAGCACATCAGCTTCAATCCGCCCAGTCAGAAATTCAAAGGCATGATTAAAGCGCGTGATCTGAAATTGCGGATCCCAAACGATAATCGGCGCATTGGCATAGTTGATCAGATTTTCAAGATAGGCATTCACAAGATCCAATTCGGCGGCCCGTTTGATTTTTTCTTCATTTTGGAAAACAAGTTCCTGATTGGCAATCCCCAGCTCGGCAGCTCGTTTTTCTTTCTCTTCGTTTTGGTAGGTAAGCCCCAGGTTGGCGATCAGCAGCTCGGCGGCCCGTTTGGCCTTCTCAGTGTTCTGAAAAGCAAGCTCCTGGTTGGCAATCAGCAGCTCGGCGGCCCGTTTGGCCTTCTCAGTGTTCTGAAAAGCAAGCTCCTGGATGGCAACCAGCAGCTCGGCGGCCCGTTTGGCCTT
>CAINXK010000507.1 GCA_903854805.1 uncultured Anaerolineae bacterium | reverse complement strand
GCAGCAGGTCAGGTTTTATTATGATCACAAATCTTATTGGGTTGCTGATAGCGTCAACACAGCCATCATCGTCGCTTCTGGCGATTTCCAGACCCAGCTTGGATGTAAGAATAATTCAGATCCTGGCTTTTGAAAGCCGGCACCTACACTGCGAACCTGGTACAAGATGAAAAGTCTTCCAACCCTATTTTTGAACTGCGCTCATTTACCGTCCAAAAGGACGGAGACGAAATCTACTTTGGATATGATACCGTGACACACGAATTTTCCCTTAGCACTTCAGGCGCGCCGAAAGGCAGCCTCGCCAAACGCAGAGCCCATTGGGTCAGCCGCGATACCATCCTCTGGAATACCACAGGTTCGCCCTATTTCAGCTATTCCTTGTTCTATTCAGCGCAGGCTGCCCTGGAATTTGGGCTGGATGGTATCCGGAACGGGATCGAAATCCCGCTCGAATATACCCAGGCCGGACCAGATGATACAGTCAGGCAAAAATTTCCACATCTGGCCTATTACACGACCTTAAAACTACCCGGCGCCAGCCTGGCTCAAATTCCTGAAGCGCTCAAAGGTGAACTGGCGATGGTTGTCAGAGATGGCGCCGGGGCGCTTGTCGATATTACCGGGGTCCAGATCCCGGGCGTGCTTGACGATCTCTACACATATTCAGGCGCGTTAGGTGTTACTTTCGCAGGCGATATCCCCAGCCTGCGGGTCTGGGCGCCAACAGCCAGGTCGGTCACTTTGCTTCTCTTTGATGATGCTGCCACATGCGGGGTGCAGAAATCCGCCATGAACTGGGACCCGGCATCCGGGGTTTGGAGCCTGGCCGGCAAGCCATCCTGGACCCAAAAATTTTACCTTTTTGAGGTCGAAGTTTATGTGCCGGCTACCGGGCGGATCGAAAAAACCATCGTTACCGATCCATACTCCATCAGCCTATCCACTAATAGCCAGCGCAGCCAGATTGTGGATTTGACCGCCGCGGCTCTAAAACCGGTTGGTTGGGATTCGTTGGTCAAGCCTGTCCTGTCCGCGCCGGAAGATATTGTTATCTATGAGCTGCACATTCGTGATTTTAGTATTTATGATCAGAGTGTTCCCACCGGGTTGCGCGGCACCTATCGCGCTTTTACAGTCAGCACTTCAAACGGTATGAAGCATCTCAAGTTGTTAGCCCAATCTGGGCTCACACATATCCACTTGTTGCCGGCCTTTGATATTGCCAGCGTTAATGATGATAAATCCACCTGGCAAAGCGTGGATGATGCCAGCCTGGCGCTTTTTCCACCTGATTCTGAAGGCCAGCTGTTGGCGGTTAATGCCATTAGTGCCAGCGATGGCTTTAACTGGGGTTATGATCCCTATCACTTCACTACCCCCGAAGGGAGCTATGCCACCGATCCCAATGGGGCCCCACGTATCCTGGAATTTCGGGAGATGGTGCAGGCCCTTAGCGAGAGTGGGCTAAGAGTGGTCATGGATGTGGTCTATAACCATACCAATGCCAGTGGGCTGGATGACAAATCGGTATTAGATCGGGTTGTGCCAGGTTATTATCATCGTTTGAATGACGAAGGCGGGGTTGAGCAAAGTACCTGCTGTTCAAATACCGCCAGCGAACATACCATGATGCGCAAGCTCATGATCGATTCGCTGGTGACCTGGGCTAAAGCATATAAGGTTGATGGTTTTCGCTTTGATTTGATGGGCCACCACATGTTGGCTGATATGCTGGCCGTTCGCGCCGCTCTCGATGAGCTTACCATCCAAAAAGATGGCGTTGATGGTAAGGCGATCTATATCTATGGTGAAGGCTGGAATTTTGGCGAGGTCGCGAATAATTCGCGTGGCGTCAATGCTGTCCAGCAGAACATTGGCGGCACGGGTATTGGCGTTTTTAATGATCGTCTGCGCGATGCCGTCCGTGGCGGCAGCCCATTTGATTATGTGTTTGAACAGGGTTTTGCATCTGGTGTCTTCTTCCAGCCAAACTCAGCTGAAAGACGTGGTTATGACTATCAAAAAAGTCGCATATTAGATTATGCTGATTGGATCCGGATTACGCTGGCCGGCAACCTGCGAGATTATGAGCTGGTGCGCGCCAATGGTGATAAAGTTCCAGCCCACCAGGTCTGGTATAACGGTGCGCCTGCTGCGTACACACTTGACCCCCAGGAAAATGTTGTCTACGTCTCTGCGCATGACAACGAAACCATCTGGGATATCCTTCAAGTGAAGTCTTCATCTGACCTGACGCTTGCAGAGCGTGTGCGTATGAACAACCTGGCTCTCAGCCTGGTGGCCTTCAGTCAGGGTGTCCCTTTCTTCCATGCGGGTGATGATCTGCTGCGTTCCAAATCACTTGATCGCAACTCATATAACTCTGGCGATTGGTTTAATAAGCTTGATTGGACCTATGAAACTAATAACTGGGGCGTGGGGTTGCCCGGCGAAGGTCGCGAGAAATGGGATATCTTCCGCTCCCTGTTAGCCAACCCGGCGCTCAAACCAGGCAAGGCCGAGATTACCTTTGCGGCCGCCACTTTCCGTGAATATCTACAAATCCGCAAAAGCTCGCCGCTCTTCCGGCTGCAGACCGCTCAAGCCGTCCAGCAGTCGCTCTCATTTTTAAATACCGGCCCCTGGCAGATTCCGGGTCTGATTGTCATGAAGTTAATAAATTCCGGAGACATTGACCCGCTTTACGATTGCATCGTGGTGTTTTTTAATGCCAGTCCGAATTCAGTCACATTTGCGGACTCTTCTTTCGTCGATAAGGAATTTGAGCTGCATCCCGTCCAGGCAGCCTCGCAGGATGCAGTCTTCGAGCGGGCAAATTTTGACATGTTCAGTGGGGCATTTACCGTCCCTGGGCGCACGACTGCTGTCTTTGTGCTGAGAAGTATGGCTCAGCCCGCAGCAAGCGCCACGCCAAATGCAACAGCGGTTCTCTCAGCGGATACAACGCCGGTTGCAAGCCCAGCGCAGGCTGAAACGGCAGCCCGGGCATAGCCTTTATGGGCCTGGTTGGGTTAATAACTGGGCTGGTTGGCACAGCCATGTTCCTGTTTGGGAAAAAGCCCGCCTGATGGATCTGTAAAATAAGCAAAAAGCCCGGCAACTGCCGGGCTTTTTGCTTAGCGTTTTCTCTTTTCCAGCTCATTCACCACATCCTGGGGAGCGATGCCTCTGGCGGCCATCAATACCAGCACGTGATAGGTCAGATCTGCGATCTCCTCTACCAGCCTGGCATCATCCTGCGAAAGCGCTGCGACCACCACTTCGGTGCCTTCTTCGCCAACTTTTTGGGCAATGCGCGGCAGACCCTGCTCTAATAGGCTTGATGTATATGAACCTTGCGCCGGATTATTTTTTCGGTTCAGGATGGTCAGGTAGAGTTCGTTGATGCCCATAAATTTTCCTCTTGTTTTCTGTATGCTTCAAGAAAAAACTTGAAATCAGCGTGATTCAAGCTGCCGGTAAAAACAACTGTGTTCCCCAGTGTGGCAGGCCGGTCCAGCCGGTTCGACCTGCACCAGCAGCGTATCGGCATCGCAATCATAACGGATTTCGCTCACCTTTTGGATGTTACCCGATGTGCCACCTTTGTGCCAGAGTTCCTGGCGTGAACGACTCCAGAACCAGGTCTCGCCGCTTTCCAATGTTTTATGCAAGGATTCGGCGTTCATCCAGGCCACCATCAGCACGTCTTTACTGCTAACATCTTGAATAACGGCTGTGATTAATCCATTAGTGTCGAATTTTAAATTTTCCAAGCCAATTCTCCTGACCCGGCAGGCAGCAAGCGCTGTGTGTCAGGGTCATAATGCCTGCGGGTTTCAGACCATCCGGATTTTTAGTCCGCGTTCAGCCAGGTAAGTTTTGATACTTCCCACGCTGTATTCGTTGTAATGCAGCATGGAAGCCACCAGGGCGGCATCGGCTTTTCCTTCAGTGAGCACGTCATACAGGTCTTCCGGTTTGCCACCGCCGCCCGAAGCCACGACCGGGATGCCGACAGCCTCGGCGACCAGGCGCGTCAGGCGTAGTTCGTAACCTGCGCGGGTGCCATCCGCGTCAATTGAGTTAACCACCAGCTCGCCAGCACCCAATTTTTCACCGCTCTGAGCCCATTGAATTGCATCCAATCCCATCGGGGTTCGTCCACCGTTGATGACGATTTCATAGCCTGAAGGGATTTGTTTGCTGGGCGTAACACGCAACACATCCATGGAAAGCACCACTGCCTGAGCCCCAAACGCATAAGCTGCCTCGGAGATCAGCTGTGGGTTTTTTACGGCTGCCGAGTTAACATTGATCTTTTCGGCACCTGCCAGCAGTACCTGTGAGCAATCTTCCACAGTCCGCAGCCCGCCTCCCACAGAAAAGGGAATGAAAACCTGCTCGGCCACCCGCCGGACCACATCGATCATGATACCGCGGTTATCGCTTGAGGCAGTGATGTCGTAAAAAACTAGCTCATCCAGACCGGCTTCATAATACTTACGCGCTTGTTCCACCGGGTCGCCAATATCGCGCGTATCCACAAACTTGATACTCTTGGCAAGCTTGCCATCGCGCACATCCAGGCATGAGATGATTCTTTTGCTTAACATTGTTGCTCCCGTTGGTTCACTTTCTGCTAGGGATTGGTGGCAGCCCTCGGCCTGGCGCAGCGGCTAAACTTTCCAGTTTGCGAAATTTTCCAACACCCTCAGGCCCACAGGACCGCTTTTTTCAGTGTGGAACTGCACCGCAAACAGATTGCCCCAGCCAATTGCGACCGGAAAACTGCCGCCGTAATCACTGGTAGCGTAGATATGCGCTGGGTTGTCTGGCAGCGGATAGTATGAATGCACAAAATAGAACTCATCACCCGTGCGCAGATGCCCCAGAATCGGGTGTGGGTGTTCTTTATCTGTCACGTTGACCGCATTCCAGCCCATGTGTGGGATTTTCAATGCTGGGTCGTTCAATTGAAAGCGTACGCAGGCTCCCGGCAGTAAATTCAACCCGCGTGTATCTGCCTCTTCCGAGTGTGTCAGGATGATCTGGCAGCCAATGCAGATACCTAGAATGGGTGTGCCGCGCAGAAAAGCGTCTTTCAGGGCCGTATCCAGTCCGCGCTCTTGCAGAACGCTCATGGCAGCACCGGCCTGCCCAACACCCGGAAAGATGATACGCTCTGCCTGCCGGATGATCTCTGGATCTGCGCTGATCTGGTTTTTCAAGCTGAGGTGGTCCAGCCCGCGTTTGACTGAAGTCAGATTCCCGGCCTTATAGTCCACGATGGTTATCATGCTTCAGCCTCGCCTCGGATTGCCGCGAAGCATGCGGGTAGCGATATTTTTCCATCATAAAGTGCCCGCCCGATGATGACACCTGCCAACCCAGCCTCGCGAGTCAGCTGAACATCGATCAGGCTGGAGACACCGCCAGAAGCGACCACTTGCATACCGCTTTCTTTTTGTAACTCAAGCGCACTGCTAATATTGACTCCACTGCTGACGCCATCCCGGGCTACATCGGTCAGCACGCACCATTCAATGCCCTGCTGATGGAAGCGCTGACCAACTTCGGCCACGCTCAGCGCAGTGGCTTCCTGCCAACCCTTGATAGTCACCTTGCCATCGCGAGCACCAATATCCCCGGCAATTCGCGCGGGGCCAAATTGGTTGATGGCTCGCTCGACCAGCGCCGGATTCTGGATGGCGACTGTACCCAGGAATACCCGTGTCACACCCATCTCGAGCGCAGTTCGGATGCTGTCTTCGTCCCGCAGACCGCCGCCGAATTCCACGTTCAGCCCAACAGACAGAATGCTCTCAAGGGCTTTAAAGTTTGCACCTGAATCTTCATCGAAGGCGCCGCTCAGGTTGATGACGTGCAGCCAACTGGCACCTTCGGCTTTCCAGCGTTTAGCCCAGGCACGCGGATCGTCGCCATACACGGTTTGGCGGGAAGGGTCGCCCTGGGCGAGCCGGACGACTTTGCCATTACGCAGATCGATGGCGGGATAAATAGTGAAAGCAGGGTTGGATTTCATAGGTATTCACAGTCTGAGATTATTTTGTATTCAAAGCCTGTTAACGGGTCAGTGTCCCTTTTGTGGACGGAACACTCCCCCGGCGCGGGTCAAGTTGGGTAGCGATATCCAGTGCGCGCGCCACGGCTTTGAACAGGGCTTCGGCTTTGTGATGATCGTCGCGCCCATATAGCACGCGCGCGTGCAGGTTGCTGCGGCTGGTGACCGCGAAACTTTCTAAAAAGTGGGGGAACAGGCTGGTTGGGATGCCCCCGACCGGTGTCTGACCCCATTCGGCCTGTACCACGCAGTATGGGCGCCCGGAGAGGTCGATGGCGGCAAATGCCAGGGTCTCATCCATCGGGACGTAAAAGCTGCCCATCCTGGCGATACCTTTGCGTTCACCCAGCGCCTGGTCGAAGGCCGCGCCGAGTACCAGGGCCACATCTTCAACGGTATGGTGTACATCGATGTGCAAGTCGCCCTGGGCTTGCACGCTCAGGTCAAACAAGCCATGCACGGCCACATGCGTCAGCATGTGATCCAAAAAGCCCACGCCAGTTGAGATACTGTGTTGGCCTGTGCCGTCGAGTTCCAGTTCGATTGATATTTTGGTTTCGTTGGTGCTGCGTTCAATTTTAGCGCTGCGCATGAGAAGATATCCTTTTTTAGCAAGTAGCAATCAGCTTTGGGCTAACACCTTTAGAAGCGTATCCATCTGTTCGGGTTTTCCAACTGAGATGCGGATACAGTCTTTTAATCCGGGCTTATTGAAATAGCGAATGAAGATACCGTGTTGGTTGGCCAGATTTGCCTTGAGTTGAGCTGCATCCCGTCCGTTGACCTGGCATAGGATAAAGTTTGAATGGCTAGGGTAGGGCCGCAGGAAGGCGATCTGGCGTAGCCCAGACATCAAGCGTTCGCGTTCAGCCACCAGGGTCGAGACAGTCTCCTTCAGATAGGCGCTGTCCTCCAGCGATGCGATCGCCGCCACACTCCCGGCAACGTTGACGTTATAAGGCTGTTTCGCCTTCCAGAGCGTCGGCATCAACCAGTCTGGAAAGGCGCCATAACCTACGCGCAACCCAGCCAGCCCAGCCAGCTTGCTAAAAGTGCGCAGCACAATCAGATTATCACGCTTCGGTACTTCCTGGATACGGCTGATGGCCTTTCCCAGGCTGTCCGGGTCGGCGAACTCGATATAAGCCTCGTCCAGCACGATCATGAGCGGCAGTCCAAGCAGTTTCTGCAGAGTTGGCCACGGGATCAGTGATCCATCCGGATTGTTGGGCGATGTTAGAAAAATCAGTTTGGGCTTATATTTTTCAACTGCAGCCAGTATGCCTGTCAGGTCCAGAGAAAAATCAGCCTGGCGGGGCACATCAATGACGCGCGCCGCGTTCAAGTCGGCATCGAAGGCGTACATTCCAAATGTTGGCGGGCAGTTGATCAGCGTGTCACCTGCTGCGAGCATGACCCGCATGATCAGGTCGATCAGCTCATCCGCACCCGAGCCAGGCAGCAAATTCTCGGCTGGGACGCCAGTGAAATCTGAAAGCGCAGTCCGCAGTGCGCGGCTTTCCGGGTCAGGGTAGATATGTGGAAAATCCATCTCGACCAGGGCGCACCGGGCGCGAGGTGACATGCCGTAAGGGTTTTCGTTGGCGTCCAGCTTGATGATATCTTTTGTTGCGCGTCCAATGCGTGCCGAGAGCACCTCAAAAGGTTCGATGGGTGTGTAGGCGGGCAAGTTGGCGATGTGGGCCGGCAGTTTCAGCGGTTCTCGCATAAGGGGCCTTAACTTTTATAGCGGAAATCTGCCGAACGGGCATGCCCTTCCAACCCTTCGGCGCGCGCGATCAGAGCTGCGTCTGGTGCGATCTGGGCGGTAGTGGCAGGGTTCAGTGCGATCAGGCTGATGATGTGCACAAAGTCCCAGACGTTTAGCGGCGAGGCAAAGCGAGCCGATCCGCCTGTGGGCATCACGTGGCTTGGCCCGGCGATGTAATCACCCAGCACTTCAAAGGAGTGTTCTCCCATGAAGATACCACCCGCATTGGTGATTTTTTCGCTCAATGCCCATGGGTCGGCTACTGCCAGACAAAGATGTTCAGGTGCGTACAGATTATTCAGTTCTGCGGCCTCATCCAGATCGCGGGTGATGACTATGCCGCTTTGCCCGGGCAGCGATTGGGCCAGGATATCGGCGCGTGGCAGGCTTTCCATTTGCCGTCCAACCTCACTCTGAACTGCTTCAGCCAGTTTGCGTGAAGGTGTCAACAGGATGGCAGAGGCCAGTACATCGTGTTCAGCCTGCGCCAGCAGGTCGGCTGCCACCCAGGCTGGTTTGGCGCTATCATCGGCGATGATCACGGTTTCAGTCGGTCCTGCCAATCCGTCGATGCCCACAGTTCCAAAGACCTGGCGTTTTGCCAGGGTTACGAATAAATTACCTGGACCGAAAATCTTATCAACCGCTGGAACGGATTCTGTGCCGTATGCCAGGGCTCCGATGGCTTGGGCGCCACCCATTGCATAGACTTCATCGACACCGCACAGTGTGCAGGCGGCCAGGATGATTTCCGGAACGGGGCTGTAGGGTTTTCCGGCGACGGCCCTGTTTGGGGGTGTGACTACCACGATGTCCTTTACTCCCGCCACCTGGGCGGGGATGGCAGACATCAGTACCGATGATGGCAGCGGTGCTGTGCCGCCGGGCACATACAACCCGACTCGTCTATGCGGGCGGATGAATTGCCCCAGGGTGCCACCCAGCTCGTTGGTGAACCAGGATGAGAGTGGCTGGCGACGATAAAACTCTCGGATGCGCCCGATAGCTACTTCCATGGCTTTGCGTTCCGGGGTCGCCAGGTTTGCCAGTGCGGCTTCCAGGGCTTCGGCCGGCACGCGCAGCGGCACATCTGGGGGAAACCCGTCCAGACGCCCACTCCACTCGCGCAGGGCGGCATCGCCCCGCGCGCGGATATCGGCTAATATTCGTTTGACGACTTCTTCGGCGCTGATCTTTTCTCCAAAGGTAGCGGCGATGCGTTCGAGCATGGCTGGCGTCACTTTGGTTTCATCGGGTGGAATGCGCTTTAGAATGGACTTTTTGGCGGTTTCGACATCAAATATGCTGATCATTATTTTTCCTTCATGAGGACGCAATCACCTGGCTGTCTATATGCAGCCCCAGGGAATGCGCGATTGCGTAAATAGATAAATTCGGATGATTTTATCATCAAAGAATCGATCCTTCTCAGCCTGATTCGTCCGATTGAATTTAAGCTGTTGTGTCGTTTTCGAGATGTCAAATTCTGGAACTTGCAAAAAACAAAACGCACCCCAATTTAATGGAATTCGGCGGCTTCCATTGTTATTACATGCCAATCTGATATGTCATGGTCTGGTCACGCCCAGCGGTCTTGGCAGCATAGAGCGCCAGGTCGGCATGGCGGATGAGTGTTTCCAAATCGCCATGAACCCTCGAATCTTCGCCCAGATCAGTAATGCCCATGCTGATTGTGACGGTTGTTGGCTGTTTGGAGATCTCCAACACTTGCAAGGCGACTTCGGCCCGAATTCGTTCTGCCATCAAGTGGGCCTGCTGCGCATTGGTGCCTGGCAAGACGATCACAAACTCATCTCCGCCAATCCGCCCAAAAATATCAGTCGTGCGTAATTGAGAGCTGACCGTCTGGGTAGTTTGGATGAGAACCTGATCACCGGCGATGTGTCCAAGTGTGTCGTTGACTTTTTTTAACTTGTCAATATCAAATATGATCACAGACAGAGGCTGAGTGTAGCGTTGTGCCACTTCAAAGGCCTGTCTGGCGAGTTCGTAAAAGTGGCGTCGATTGTTAAGCCCGGTCAACGCATCGGTGCGAGCTATTTGCTGTTCGCGCACAAAGGCTTTTTCGAGTTGCTGATTGGCCAATTCCAGCGCTGCTTTTGCAGCGCGTAGTTCAGCTTCCGCCAGCTTGCGGGCGTTAATATCAACGCCTGATCCGATATAGCCCATAAATTCAGCTTCGTTTGTATAACGTGGCACCCCGCTCACCAATAACCAGACGTATGCCCCGCTGGCCAGGCGCATCCGATACTCCATCTTGAATTCCTGTCGCGTTTTGAATGCTTCCAGATAAATATCCAGGCAGCCTTGATAATCTTCTGGGTGAATGCCATCGGTCCAACCATTGCCCAATTCCTGCTCCAGCCTGCGCCCGGTAAATGTCAGCCAGGGTAGGTTAACATAATTTACGAGCGTATCTGGTCCAGACATCCAGATCAACACTGGTGCGGTGTTAGCCACGTGTCGAAAGTGGGCTTCACTTTCAATCAGTTTACGGTCAAGTTTGGATTTATGAAATGCTGTTTCAATGGTTGTTACCAGATTTCGTTCCGTCACCGGTTTCACAAGATAGCCATAGGGTGCAGTGCTCTTGGCCTGATCCAAAATGCTCTTCTGGGCGTAGCTGGTCAGATAGATGATCGGAATATCGGCCTTTTCCGTGATCTGGCTGGCGGCCGTGATGCCATTCATCTCGCCAGCCAGTTGGATGTCCATCAATACCAGGTCAGGTCTCTTGTTGAGGGCACAAGTCACTGCTTCTTCACCCGTCGCGACTGGCGCAAGGATGGCATAATCCAGCCGGCTGAGCATGTTATACAAAAACAAGGCCAGGATGCCATCATCCTCCACAATCAATATACTCCCCTGGGTCATCTGCTAACTCCTTAGTTTTTCATCGAATTTTAATTCAATACATGCGCCAGCTGATGATTCCAGCTGGATGGTAGCGCCGAGTTGATGTTCGCCCAACATGCGGATCAAACTCATCCCTAGTGTGGGGCTCTTTTTCCAATCGAAACCGGCTGGCAGCCCAACCCCGTTGTCGGATATGGTCAATGTGTAGGCGCTGCCATTCTGGCTGGCGCTGACGGTGATCTTACAAACCTGTTGGCCAGGACGCGGCTGCCCATCCGGAAAGGCATACTTGAAGCTGTTGGTGATTTGCTCGGTCACGATCAAACCGCAGGGGATGGCTGTATCCAGGTCAACGATCACTCCATACGCTGCGATGTTGATCTGAATATTAGCGGATGATTGATACAGATGACTCAATTGTGAAGTCAACCTCTCCAGGTAACTCTGCAAATCAATGCTGGTCAGGGTTTCCGAACTGTAAAGCAGTTCGTGCACGAGTGCCATGGCAGAAACCCGGCTGCCCAGTTCGTTAAAAGCAATTTTGACGCCAGGGTCAATCAGGCTGCTTTCCTGTAAACCGATCAATCCGATGATCGCAGCCAGGTTGTTCTTGACACGATGATGAACCTCGCGCAGCAGCGCATCCTTTTCAGTGACGGTGGTCTGCAAACGCTTCATCATCAGCTTTTGATCGGTGACATCCCAGTTTGTTCCGATCAGCGAGAATGGTTTGCCAGAGATATCTCGCCGCACCAGGGCCAGGGCGTGGATCTCGTGGATGCTCCCGTCTGGCCAGACCACGCGAAATTCGGTGTCGAAATCCTTTTCTCCGCGCTGTGCGGCCTGGATTTCATTGTCACCGCGTTCGCGATCTTGTGGGTGAACGCCCTTCAGCCAGGCGTCGTAAGCGCCGCTGAAGTTCTGTGGGTTGATGCCGTATAGCCGGTACATTTGATCATCCCAAGCCAGCCGGTTGTTGATAATGTCGAGCTCCCAGGTGCCCACGCCACCCGCGCGGACAGCCAGCGACAAACGGGTGGCTGTTTGAGCCAGGGCCAGCTCGACGCGTTTACGCTCGCTGATATCGCTTATTAATACGCGGTACTCATGAGTGCCTTTTTCGCTCTGGATGATACTGCTTTCTACTTGTGCCCAAAATAACTCGCCGCCTTTTTTCTCTAGCTGAATTTCGCATATTTGTTTCAGGCCCGTTTCGATCAGCGTTTTTCGATGGAAGTAATAGATATCCTGGTGTTCTTTAAAAATAAAATTGCTCAAGGGCTTATTTAGGATTGCTTTGCGGGTTGTGCCCAGTTGGCCGGCAGCAGTCAGGTTTGCTTCCAGCACCAATCCTTCTGTGCTGAGGGTGCAATAGCCAGCTGGCGCCAGATCGTACAGGTTGAAATAACGATCCTGCAGGGAAATAAGTTGTCTTTGTGTCTGGGTGAGTGCTTCGTTCTGCGCCTTCAGCTCAACCTGGTAAGTCGTCAGGTTTTTAAGTATAGCTTCACGCTCAAAATCTGCCTGCTGAAGAGAGTTATTTAAACTTTGCAGTACATCCACAAGCTTGAATTCTGTGATGTCGCGCCCAACGCCCAAGACACCCGTAATCTGGCCATCATCATTGCGCAGGGGCGAAACAATCGTTTGGAAATAGCGTGTTTGAGCTGCTTCCTTCTGAACCCATTCATATCCTGTTATTTCCCCAGCCAGGGCGCGCTGATTTGCTTCAGCATGTACTCTTCCGGCCTGTTCGCCCATGATTTCCAGCGAAGTGCGTCCCAGAAAATCCTGTTGGGTGCGCTGCATCTTCTTGGGCCAGTTACCAAAAATGCCGTTATAGCGCTGTTCGGTGTCCAATGTAAAAACGATATCATCAGCTGAATTGATGATGGCACGGAATTTTGTCTCGCTTGTGCGTAATTTTGCGGTCATATCAACAGCCATCTTTTGGGCATTGGCACGCATCGTCAGCCAGGAGAGCAGCAGCCCAAATATCATTAAATTGAGCAGCACTCCATTCAGAAAAACCACCCACATTTTGCTGTAATCCAGTGTGGATGCAAGCGTATCGGTCTGGGAAAAGCGCAAGCTCCAGCGCTGCCCGGCAAAATCGATCGGGATGATTTTGGTAGAGACCGGTTCGGCAGGCAGGCCGGCGCTGGTTGGCAGACTGTTGTAAAGCAGGCCCGCTGGATTGATCTGATTACCATCGAAGATTTCCAGACGGATCATTTGACCGGTTTGCGAGCCCCAATCGCCAAGTATGCCGCTCATTAAATCGTTCATACGGTAAGGGTTGTAAACCCAGCCAATCAAGGCGGCGCGGCGTTGGGCAATAGTTTCGATTGGCTTCCCATTCTGATAAACCGGCACAAACAGCAGGGTACCGGCCTGAATATCCTGCTCGGTCTCCTGCACCAGCACAACCTTGCCAGAGAGCGCGGCATTGTTGCCGTCACGGGCGCGTTCCATGGCAGTTCTGCGAACCGGTTCGGAGAACATATCATAGCCAAAGGCGCGCAGATTGCGACCGGAAAAGGGTTCCAGATAAATGATCGAAGTATAGATATTGCGCTCGCCCTCTGGCCAGACTTTGTAATCGGGGAAACCTTCTGAGCGAATTTGTTGGATGTGTTTGGGCAGCTGCACAGCGGGAATTAAGACTGAAAAGCCAAAGCCTTGAATTCCCGGAAGTTGACTGTTGATTGGAAGCTGATGTGTAAATGTTTGCCATTCCTGGCGGGTGATATCACCCTTAACCGCAAAAAGCGCGGCGCCGCTGTATAAAATTTGGGCACGCGCATTGAGTCGCTCCTCAATTTTTTGGGTGATCTGGCTGCTGGTAAAATCGAACTCTTGCTTTGCGCTCGAATCGATGTCTGCTTTTGTATTTAATGTAATCAGGACGGTTATCAGAAGGCCCAGCAGTAGCAGAGCCAGCGAACCCCACAAGCTGAGCGGTGTAATATCTTTGATCGCGGTGATAAAGTTATATTTTTTAAATTGCATTTTCGGCGACCAGTTGTTTCCCAGAAGACTTATTCCACGAAGTGTGGCGGTTATGGCGAGCCTGAACTATTAATCTTTGGATCGGAACTGGTGCGGACCAAAGATATGGGAAAACTACCTGTAAAGTGATAAAAAGAATCAGCCAGCATCGTTCTGTCCTCACGATGGCGGCTGATTCTTTGATATTGTGGGGGAAAAACTGGTGGAATACTTACGTTCAATTATTGTAGCATAAAACATGCTTCACAGATTCGCAAACTGTCCGGAATTTCCAGATCCTTTCTTATCAACGGCTCAATCCGGGTTGGGTTTACCTCACAGGTGGTTATTTTTGCGCTAAGCTGTTTTTTACAGGGATTTCGGTAAATATTATTGGTGTTAAATAGGTGCGGATGGAGAACATTTCCATCCGCACCCGCAGAGCTATTTAATCTCAATGCCTGCGTTCGTTAGTCCCGACAATTGGATCAGCACTCACTGAATCCGCAGGCGTAACACTTGCGACAGCCTTCCTCATTCACCACGGCTGCTTCACCACATTCGGGGCACAAATCACCGATCTTCATATGCGCATGCTGTAAGGCTAATTCGTGCTGGCCGTTGCCGTTTGACTTTGGCGGCGTGGGGCTTTCACTGGCTGGCATCAGCAGGCTGCTTGTGCTGACCAATTCGTGGGCTTTGGGCTCACCTTCGCGTGCGTGCAGGTATTCATCCAGTACCTGTCCAACCCCATCGGGCAAAGAGCGCACGCGGTGCGGCCCGAAGCCCAGCGAGCGCCCGCCGCCAATGCCGGTCAGCTGGCTGACGACCTCCCGCAGACGATCGATCGGGGCGATCGGCGAAGCCAGGCGCAGCACGTAGGAAATCAGGCGCCCAATCGCCTCCGAAACCGCAGCCGTATCTGACCCGGCTTTGGAAGTGTTTACAAATACTTCAAAAGGTTGGTCGCCACCATTGGCATTGACCGTCACAAAGGCCTTGCCCAGCGGTGTATCCACATTGTATGTTGTACCATGCAGAGTACGTGGGCGTGGTTTTTTGGTATCATGCCAGATCACCTTTTGCTCCGGGGGTACGGATAGGCTCAGGCTCTTTTCGGCTTTGGCATCAGCCTGTTTCTTGTCTGCAGTGGCGTGTGTCTCCAGCACCACCTTATCCCGTGAACCGGTCACATAAACCGTGATGCCCTTTGCGCCCAACTCCCAGGCCAGCATATATGCATTTGACACATCCTCTTCGGTGGCGCCTTCTGGAAAGTTGATCGTTTTGGAAATCGAATTATCCACAAAGGCCTGCAAAGCGCCTGCCATCCTGACGTGCTCTTCCGCACTCACATCCCCGGCGGTCACGTACACGCGCCGGATATTTTCAGGCACGGCTGCTACATTTTGGCAGTTGCCATGTTTCATCACTTCTTCAAAGATTTCCTGACGGGAGAGGCTGTCTATGCCTGCTTTTTCAAGCGCTTTCTCAAAAGATGGGGAACCATAGGTTAATTTAAGGTCCTGCCCATTGTCATTGACGTGACGGATATATGCCAGGGCGAAGACTGGCTCGCAACCATAGCCCTCACAACCTGCCACGGTGGCGATAGTGCCGGTGGGGGCCACGGTTGTTTGAGCTGCATTGCGGATGCCGTATTTTTTGATACCGTTGGTGATGGTTCCCCAATCCAGCGTGGGGCGCTGCCAGTTACCACGGTAAGGACTCAGCGGTTTGGGTGCGCTCCACTTCAGGTTTTGTGGATCATAGATTGAGCCTGTAATTGCCGGGAAAGCTCCCCGTGCGTCAGCCATTTCGATGGAGGTCTGCATACTATGGTAGCGCACAAATTCCATCACCTGCGAGGCAAATTCCTGCCCTTCGGATGATCCGTAGCGTACGCCTACGTGATACATTAGATCGCCAAGACCCATAATGCCCAGGCCAATTCGGCGTGCGCGGTGCGCAGCTTCTTTCAGTTGGGGCACAGCCGGCACGTAGGCATTTGCTTCGACCACATCATCCAAAAAGATGGTCGAAAGCACCACGCTCTGGCGCAGACCTTCCCAATCCACACTTTCATCTTCTCCCAAATGTTGGGCCAGGTTTACCGAGCCCAGGCAGCAGTTTTCATAGGGCCCAAGCCACTGTTCCCCACATGGATTTGTCGATTCCAGCGGATAGAGGTGCGGGACCGGGTTCTGGCGATTGGCGGCATCCAGGAACAAGACACCCGGTTCGCCATTGTGATGGGCCTGTTTGACGATTTGATCGAAGAGATTGCGTGCGCGCACAGTTTTGTAAACTTTCATTTCGATACCATGCTCGCGTGCCTGTTCAATGGTGCCTCGGAAACCGCGGTAATCAGGAGACGAAATATCCGGGAAGATCAAATCCCAGTCCTTGTCATCCTTGACGGCTTGCATAAAATCATCCGTGATACCCACAGAAATATTAAAATTGGTGATGGCGTTTTCGCTGATCTTGGAAGAAATGAAATCCTCCACATCCGGATGATCCACACGAAGAACACCCATATTGGCGCCTCGCCGCGTACCGCCTTGGGCAATCTCGCCAAAAGCGTGGTCATATACGCGTAGGAATCCTACCGGTCCGGTGGCTTGCCCAGAAGATGACTTGACCAACCCGCCTCTTGGGCGCAAGCGCGAAAAGGAAAACCCGTTTCCGCCACCGGTCTGCTGGATGAGTGCCGCATCGCGCAGCGACTGGAAAATTCCAGCTGTGTCGCGGCCCATGTCATCGGTAATCGGTAGTACAAAACAGGCTGCCAGCTGTCCAAGCGGCGTTCCTGCGCCGGTAAAGGTTGGTGAATTTGGAAAAAACTTTTTACCGGTCAACAGAACGTAAAATTCACGGGCGCGTGCTATTGGGTCACTGTCCCAGGTTTGTTCAACCTTGGCGACATGGTATGCCACCCGCCAGAACATTTCTTCCACGCTTTCGGCGGGCTTGCCATCATCGCCTCGCCGTACATACCGGCGCACAAGCACCTGGCGGGCGTTCTCTGTAAGGTTTATTTTGGGCAGATCTTCCGGCAAGGCAGGGGTAGGTAAGATACCGTGCTTGGAAACAGCTTCACTTGCAACCATATATGCTCTCCTGAATTAAAGATATTTTAGAATAAAGAATAATTGCGGGGGGGGGAAGAAAATTACGCGTCCAGCAGTCGATCGATCTCGCTGCGCAGGGCATGTAGATCGTCGAGACGTAAGTAGACAATTGCATAGCGAATATAAGCGATATGATCGAGTTCCTTCAGTCCATTAATAACCATATCCCCCACAATGCGCGAAGAAACCTCAGCCTTGCCCATCTTTTGCAACTCGGATTCCACCTGTCCAAGTAGCCTTTCAATATCTGCAGCTGAGACAGGACGTTTGGCGCAGGAAATACGGATGCCGCGCGCCAATTTTTCACGATCGAATTCCTCGCGGGTGCCATCCTGTTTAATTAAAAGAGGTGTCGAAAGAATTGGCCGTTCGTAAGAACTGAAGCGCTGCCTGCAACTCAAACACTCCCGGCGACGGCGGATTCCGCCGTGATTATCGGGAGTAGTATCGACCACTTTAGATTCATGGTGCTGGCAATACGGGCAACGCATAAGCCTCCTTCAAATATAGAACAAATGTAGCCGCCAGATATGGCAAAAGTAAATTTCATTCCCCCTATCTGTGGCGTATTAAAAATATTTTAGCATAATTGCATGAGCAATACAAGAGTACCGACGGGTGATTTACCTTAAAATATTGGCACAGATACTTGCCCCATGTTCGCATCCGCCATCACTACTCCGACCACATTTATCTGACATATAATGAAAGCATGCCTGCCCGTTTGCGTTTGAACTTTCGGATATTGCCAATTCTGGTGATTGTGCTTTTCATTTTGCAGATCATCGATCCAGCCCGGACCTGGAAGACACTGATTGTTATTCTGGGTGGGGCCTGGCTGGTAAGCTGGTTGTGGGCGCGTGGTCTGGCGCGCGGCTTGCATTTTACCCGCGAAATGCGGTATGGCTGGGCCCAGGTTGGCGATGAATTGGAAGAGCGTTTTACGCTGTTTAATGATTCAAACTTCCCGGCTACCTGGTTGGAGATTGTTGATTATTCCAACCTGCCTGATTACCATATTTCTTTGGCTACCCTGGTCGGTGCTAACAGCACCAGCGAATTTATGACCCATGGGCGCTGTTCTCGGCGTGGTCTTTATATCTTGGGTGGCACCAGCTTGCAGAGCGGCGACCCTTTGGGTATTTATACCGTCAGGCTCGATGATCCCGGAAGTCAGACCCTGCTCGTCTTACCTCCTGTCATCCCGTTGCCACCTATCGAAGTGACTCCTGGCGGATTTTTGGGTGATGGTCGCCCTCGCAGTCACTCTCCGGAACAAAGTGTTGGTGCCGCAGGGCTGCGTGAATATCAGCCCGGAGATGCTTTGCGTCTGATCCATTGGCCAACTACCGCCAAACACGATAAAACCTTCGTGCGGCTGCTGGATGGCACGCCTGCGGCTGATTGGTGGATATTACTGGATCTTGATTCGGCTTCGCAGGTGGGCAGTGGGCAGGATTCTATTGAGGAGCATGCTGTCATTCTGGCGGCTTCGCTTGCTGACCATGGATTGCACAGTCGTAAAGCTGTTGGTCTGGCAATCAATGGCCAAATCCGTGCAGAACCCGGGGTAAGCCCGCAAATCTGCTGGCTGCCCCCAAGTTTCAATCAAGACCAGCGCTGGGCAATCCTGCGCGCGTTGGCCCTGGCGAGTCCGGGTGTTTTGAATCTTGGACAATTTCTGGAGCGCAGCGGAAAACATTTTGGCCGGCACTCCAGCCTGGTGATTATTACTGCCAACGTCACGCCGGTCTGGATTGATGCCCTGGCAGGCTTGCAATGGCGCGGGACGGTGACTCCCACCGTACTGCTGGTTGACCCGGCCTCTTTCGGTGGTTCAACTAGCGCATCCGGGTTGGCAATTCAGCTGCAGCACATGGGCATCAGCTGTCATATCATCACCCGAGACTTGCTCGACCGGCCTGAAGCCCATCCTGGTCAGAGCGGGCACTGGGAGTGGCGTACATCCGCCACTGGTAAGGCCATTCCAATCCGTAAACCAGTCGACGCTGGTTGGAGTAAGCTGGCATGATGGCAGTCTTGCGCCGTGCATCGATCCAAACTACGGCTCAGCTATTTCTGCTACTGCTGGCGTTCAGTGCTTTTGTGGCCGGTTTGGGCCAGGTTGTACGCGGCGCTGAAACAAGCGCTTTTCTGCCAGCCGTTATTCCGGCGATTTTCTTGGGCTGGTACCTGGGTCGGACCCGCTTGAAGGCCTGGTTGTCTCTGGCGGGGTTGTTATTGTTGGGTGTCTTGCTGCTTTGGGGGCGTACGGCCCAATCTGGTCCGGCTGTTGTGTTATTGCTGGTTTCGCTCGGCATGCTTGCGTTGCAGAACTTCTTGCATCTGCTGCATGCCAACCAGCTGATGGTGGATATGAGTGCGTTAGCCGCTATCCAGGCTGTCACCCATAGTCTGGGTGTCCAATCCATGGTGCTTTGGACTCGGCTTGAAGCCTGGTTGAGAGGCTTGTTTGGCGGAACAGATATCAACGACCCGGTTGTGCGTGTTCTGGTCTGGAGCATGCTGCTTTGGGTGCTGGCAATTTGGGCAGGTTGGGCAGTTGGGCGTAACCGGGTTCTTGCCGGGTTGCTGCCTGGTCTGGTGGTTATGACTGCGATTACCAAATATACCAACAGTGATGTTGCCCCGCTCTGGCTGATGACTACCAGTATGCTGGCTTTGATGAGTCTTTCGCGTTTCGATGCTAATTTGCGGCGTTGGTTTGTCAGTCGCCTGGATTATGCTGAGTTGATCATCAGTAATACAATGTTGACAGCGGCGCTGCTTACCATGGTGCTGGCAGCCCTGGGCTGGGTCTTGCCTTTGATTTCGGCAAAAGACATCCTGGAATCCTTTCGACGTCATGCTGTGGCTGAAAATCAAGCAGCCCGGTCGCTTGGCTTGGAAGCTGCCCGCCAGGAGCAAGTGCGTCCTCCTCTAGCTGTTTCTGTCCCGCTGCGCCCAGCGGGTCTGCCGAATCATCATTTGTTGGGCAGCGGGCCGGAGCTGTCCAGAGATGTGGTTTTCACTGTTCGCACCGGCGAATTGTCATCCATGCCGGTTACAAATGTGCAAACAATCATCCCGCGTCATTATTGGCGCAGTTATAGCTTTGATGTCTATACCGGAACTGGCTGGGTTTCATCGCCGGTGGAAAACATGAATATCCCGGCCGGTCAGCCGCTTTTTGAAGTGCCGAACGGTTACAAGCTTTTGAAACAAGATTTTGATCTAAAACATGGCGATGAAGGCAGCCTGTATTGGAGTGGAAGTTTATATAGATCCAGTACAGCTTTTAAAGCTGCTTGGCGAACACCTGTGGGGCAGTTCTACCCTGAGGCTGTTGACCCGCTGCGTGGCACTGATTTGTATGGGGCGACCAATACAGTGCCTGGCTACCAGGTGGAGTCATTTATCCCGCAGGTGAGCGAAGAACTACTCCGAGCTGCAGGTCGCGCAACTCCTGATTTTATCCAGCAACGATACACCCAGCTGCCCCCCGATCTGCCCGAACGGATCTATGCGCTGACCCGAAATTTGACTTCCACAGCGGCTACCCCCTATGATGAAGCCCTCGCCATCGAGAGTTATCTGCGAGCCAATTATCCATATACGCTTGAGGTCGGTATGCCACCTGCTGGAGTGGATGTGGCCGACTATTTTTTATTTGAGCTTAAAAAAGGATATTGCGATTACTATGCCACTGCCATGGTGGTCATGGCGCGTTCGGTGGGTTTGCCCGCCCGGTTGGTGATGGGTTATGCCAGTGGAACGTATAATCCCACGGCGGCTGAATACATCGTTAGCGCCGCTGATGCGCATGCCTGGGTCGAAGTTTACTTTCCTGGTACCGGTTGGGTCGAATTTGAACCAACCGCTGGCCAGCCTGAGATCATTCGTGCGGCCCGGGTTATCGGGTCGGCGCCGTCCGAGGTTTCTCCAACTTTTCAGTGGAATAGAATTATTCGTTCTGTTTACAGTATGCCGCCGATTGCCCTTTGGTTCTTAGCTGTGTTAGCGTTTTTAATTCTGCTGTTGGGTTTGTTTTTTCTACTCGAAGACTGGCTGCTTGGTTTGGTGTCTCCGGATCGTGCATTGCGTTGGATGGTTCGTTCCATTTATCGTCAGGCTGGCCATATCACAGGTGTTTCCCCTCCCGGGCAGACTGCCACTGAATTTTCGGAAGATTTGCAAACTTTCTTTGTGAAGACTGACGAGCATTTGAGTTTGCTGATAAGCCAGTATTTGCGTGTTTTGTTCAGTCCCACTTCACTACAACGGACCGAATTGCGCCAGATAATTAAGGCCTGGCGTGCTTTGCGCTGGAAGCTTTTCTGGGTTCAAAAAAAGCAGCAAAAACCTGTAAAATAAGCCAATCTGTCTGCTTGCCGGCCAGCCCCGCGTTCGTATACACTAATTTTATCTGGCAGGCCGCCCGAATTAAGGCGTTCTTTTTACATACTCTATTCTTGCACAATACAACCAGTCTGCTGGATAAAATCTCCAAGGAGTAATATTTTGTTCAACCGGGTTTTAGAATTTCTCAAAACAGAAACTATACGACGCACCTTTCACTATTACTTCCTGTTCATCTATCTGGGGCTATCGCTTGGTATTAGCGGCCCAACCCTGCCAGCGCTGGCCGAACAGACCGGCATCCGCCTGGGACAGATGGGATACACTTTTCTGGTAGGCTCAATCGGGTATGCGTTTGGGACCATCCTGGGCGGCCGCTTGTTGGATCGCGTTCGCGGTCATCCTGTTATGGGCGCAGGGCAGTTAGTCAGCGCAACGCTTATTTTTTTCATTCCGATAATTCCCTGGTTCTGGCTGCTTTTATCGGTGGTTTTTCTCAAGGGCATCTCAGAAGGTATGCTAAATGGTGCAAATACCCTGCTGGTCTGGACGCATGGCGAAAAAGCTGGACCTTATATGAATGCACTGCACTTTTTTTTCGGATTGGGTGCTTTTGTATCGCCCATGCTCATCGCAAAATTGATCGATATCCCCTTCGGATATCGTTGGGCCTATTGGGGTATTGGCCTGTTCGGTCTGCTGATGGGTCTGCGTATGTTGTTTCTACCCGGCAGCCCCAGACCAGCCCACAGGCGTACTGATGAGAATGGCGTGCCAAGGCAGGTTTTTTATCCGCTGGTTTTTGCAGCGGCGCTTTATTTGTTTTTCTATGTGGGCGCAGAGATTACTTATGGAGGCTGGATTTATACGTATGCAACTACTTTGAATATATTCAGCGTTGCCGGTGCAGCTTACCTCACTTCCGGATTCTGGTTTTCTTTTACGTTCGGACGCTTAATTTCCATCCCAGTGGCCACGCGCTTCAGCCCGCGCCAGGTCATCCCTGTTGCGATGGGTGGGTGTATCTCCATCCTGGCCATTGCGATGGTGCTTCCGGCTTCACCAACACTGCTATGGGTGCTGACCACCGTCCTGGGTTTTTGCATGGCTCCGCTCTGGCCGATGGGTTTCACGCTGGCCGGGCAATCGATCAAATTGACCGCCCGACTCAGTTCGATCATTTTACTTGGCGAGTGTATGGGTGGCATGTTCCTACCCTGGCTGGTAGGCCAGGTCGTTGATCGCTCTGGTGCCCAGGCTATGACATCGCTTGTTCTGGGCAGTATGACGCTCAACCTGCTGGCTTTCATTCTGGTCATTCAACTGGCAAGGCGCCAGCCAGCTGCTGCCGAAGATTTGCCGGTTGCGGCATAGGATACGCTGAATAATGGGCATTTACTGACGGGTCGTGCTACGCTGGATAGAGTTGGCTTCCCTGAACAGGGTGCCTTGTACAGGGAAAAAGAGGTTTTTCGGTTTTCCCAGCTGGGGGTCATTTTTAGCGTGTGGGCGTTGACTTTGAATGACTCTTAATCATTCTTTTTTGTCATTGGGGCAAGTGAAAATCGAGGTTTTGTAACACAAATAAACGCAACAACTGTTTTGGGGCGATCTTCTCATCCAGTGACGATTTGCGTTGAGATGATCCGCACTACCCCACATCCAACCCCGTTAATTGTGTCAGCATGCGGTGGATTAGCCACAGCGGCAGGATCAGGACGATATGCACAACGATGCTTACCAGCAGGATCAGGGCTGTGCTGCGTAAAAACTGGTTGAATGCCGGTGCAAGGTTGGTCAGCATCCAGGGCCCGGCGCCCGCCAGAACTGCCAGTACCAGCAGCAGGGCAGAAACCAGCCCCAGTGGCAGCCAGGCGTGCCGATCGGATTCAGATGGCATCATCGTGGTGGATACCGCAAATGTACCGTAGAACCAGAGCCAAAAATCAGGTACGGTTGGCAGTGCTTGCAAGCCCATCAGAAATAGAGTCCATTGACCGTTGCGTAGTGTATCCCACAGGATGGTCAGGTGCAAATGAGAGGTCGCCCCGAGTGCGATGAACAGCATCCCGCTGATGAGTGGGGCCAAACCCACCAGAGAATCGCGAAAAATATCTGTGGATGCAGCTTCGACGTATCCCAATTGCAGGCGCCCATCCGGCATTACCTGTGGTATTAAGGAGAACTTGCCTGTACGCACGCCGATTAGTTTTGCCATCACAAAATGGCTGAGTTCATGCAAAAAAACCCCGGGAAAGAACAGCACGGAAAACACGCCTATCGTCATGTTTGGACTGCGTGTGATGATCAAGAAAATCGCTTGAATTTCGCGATGTAGACTGCGCTGAAGAACCTGCACAAGCACCAATGTGGCAATGATCCAGATCAGGCCGTCAAAGGAAGTTAGCATGCGCGCGGCGAATTTTTAATTTGCATGGGGAAAAATAAAATTGATCCGGCTCAACCAGTGTAGGAATGAAATTCGGTCGCCAGGCTTGCGTCTTGCTGGCGACCGAATAAATTGATTCGGCAAAGACTACTTTGCGGCTGCTCTGGTGATGGCAATAAATTCGTCGGTTTTCAGGCTGGCTCCGCCAACCAGCGCGCCATCGATATCGGGTTCAACGAAGTATTCGGCAGCATTGGCAGCCGTTACTGAACCTCCGTATAAAATCCGGATGGCTTCAGCCGTTTCACTACCAAACAGATCTATTAAGGCTGCGCGAACGACATCATGGTGCACGCTCTGCGCATTTTCGGCGGAGGACGCCCGCCCGGTTCCTATGGCCCAAACTGGCTCGTAAGCGACAACAATTTGGGCTGCGAGGGTGGCATCCACGCCTTTAAGCCCTGCCAGTGTCTGGCGACGGACAACTTCTGCTGTGCGCCCGGCTTCGTTCTCTGCCAGGGTCTCGCCAACGCAAACGATCGGCGTTAGCCCGTGTTTTTGGGCGGCGAGCACTTTCTTGTTGATTGTTTCGTCCGTTTCGCCAAAATAGGTGCGACGTTCTGAATGGCCAATGATTACATATTTACAAAATTCCTTAATCATCCCGGGCGATGTTTCCCCTGTGAAGGCGCCTTTATCTTCCCAATGCATATTTTGGGCGCCTAGACCCAGATCTGTTCCGCCGAGCAGGTTGGCCACCGCGACTATTGCAATGAAGGGTGGGCAGAGCACTTTCTCCACGTTTTTGATGTTTTTTAATTCCGCACCCATTACGGAGACAAGCTCGCGCGCCTCAGCGACAGTTTTATTCATTTTCCAATTACCGGCTACAAATGGAGTACGCATAGTATTCACCTTGGATGTTGGTTTGATTTCACAGGCAAACCTGTGATGAGTTGGATGATGTGCTGATTTCTATCAATTCTTTGATGGGTTGCTCAGATCAATCTTCATAAAATCGACTGCTTTAACTATTTTACCCTGAAAAACCGTTCTGGCTTCAGCCACCAGGTCGCCAGAAGCAAAGCGGCCAGTCGGGTAATGGATTAGATACAAAGCCCCAACGCCGGCCGCCTGGGCTGCTGCCCCGGCCTGGGCAGCCGAAGAATGTCCTGGAACATCTCCGGTGGCCTCATGCAGCAATATATCAACGCCTTGTGAAAGACTTTGGATGGCCTGGCACGGTTCCGTGTCGCAGGAATAGGCCAGGTTCTTTTTCTCGTTTTTTAGTTCAATGCGCAAACCGATATTTGGTAAAAAATGTTTTACTGGGGCAGAGTAAATGCGTATATGCTCATCGTTTATTACAATGGCCATCTCATCTGCTGGAATGCGGCAAAAATTGACTGTGAAAAAATTCGGCCAATCTGCCCAATTGTAAAGACCCATCATGGTTTCTGCACGGTCGAGTGTGTAATGGAGCCCGTAGATATTCAAGGGATTGCGGCGGCCCATCAGCCACATGTCCATCAGCAGCAATGGCAGCCCGGCAACGTGATCTGGGTGAAAATGGGTCAGGATGATATCGGTGACCAGTTCCACAGCCACCCCGGCTTGTTCCAGGCGCACAATCGGATTGGATGCACAATCAATCAATATCTGCCGGTCTGGGGTGATGATTGCCAGGTGGGTGTTCTCGTATCCCTGTGATGGGATCGCATTTGATGAGCCGAGGATAATTAGATGTGTCATTATGGCTGAATATTGAGAGAGTTTCCGATGACAGAAATCAAGATTCGGGGAGTAATATTGGCTTCGATTAAAGCCGCCAGAATAAGTAGTGGAATGCAGACTGCGATCAGGATTTTGATAACATCCGCAAATGTAATGATCATGGTCTCACCAATTGAGCGGCCTTCATCGGGTGTCACCAGTCGCAGCCCCATGTGTAGGGCAGCGGCGCTGAGTAGGATGATGGATGGCAGTTCGACGATCCCATGTGGCAGTATCCCGCTGACAAATACCAGCCAGGGAGAAAGGCCCAGGGAAGGCAGCGCGCCTAATACGGCGCCGATCAGTGCGAAATTTCCGATGAATGCGACCAGGCTCAAAACGCCAAAAGAAAACAAGCCCAGTGCCAGAATTACCAGTTCGGCGCGCAGGTTGTGCCAGAACAGCATTCCAGCTGAAAAATTTCCGGTACCATCATCCAGCAAAAAGCTGCGCATGGCTGTCATTGTTTCTTTGAATTTATCATTTGGTAGCAGCGTTTGTTGGATATTGGTATTTACTACAAAATAGGCTGCCAGAATGACGCCTGTTCCGATTGCCAGTGTTATCAAAAATGATGGTGTCAAACGGCGTAGTGCCTGTCTGATATCCACACGATACCAGGTCTGTATTCGGTTCAGATCCTGCCAGATGGCAGCGCCCAGAGACAGGTTTTCGGCTTCCGCGTTGTTCCTATGTTTCATCCAGGCTGAGCGTAGGTAGCGGGCCAGGCTGGATAGCTCATCAGAGCCAGTATACGCTTTATGAAAGGTCTGCCAGACCCAACTCCAACTGAGCATGTCGATTTCACGACCCAGCAGGTTCTCGCGTTTGAAGTGTACGATTCCGAGTCGGATGATGAGCGCGCTCATGGTGCCGACTCCAATAACTGCCAGCCAGAGCACATCGTTTGTTCCCCAGAACATCAATGCGCTTTCACCCTGGATAAGCAGAGCAACCGGGATAACGATGAACGAAGCCAGCAGATTGGCAGCCCGCACTGTCGTCGATTGGGTCGAAATTACAATCGCAGCGCTGACCATCAGTAGTGTTTGGACTGCAGTGAGCGCCAGGGTTTGGGCAATAAAACCCCATTCTGGCCAGGTGATACCCTGCCAGGTAAGCCCGCTCATATAGAGGGCTATGCCGATGTAGCTGACGGTCAACGGTACGATCGTACCGGCCATTAATTTTCCGAGATAAAGGTGCTCATCGGCCAGCGGGCTGGTAAGCAGTGGCTCAATTGTGCCACGTTCTTTTTCGCCCACAAAGGCTTCCAGTGCCACAACCAGCGAGACCGTCACCGGGAAATACCCGACCACCAGGATCAGGAACGGCAACATGCGGTTGGCGATCATGTTCGCGCCATATTGGTTCAGGTAATTAATGGCCGTTTTTGCGGTCACATTCATCAGATACGGGAAAAATAGAGTCAATATGATCATGGGCATCAGAATGCGCCAATCGCGCATTTGATCCACTAATTCACGTCTTGCCACCAACCAGGCACGTTTAAAAGATTTCATAGCGCGCCTTCCGTGGCCTGAACCATCGCCTTTAGATACATCATTTCTAACGTGCGGGGAACTTCCTGCACAGCCACCACGGGGATCTGGGAACTGAATAATTGTTGCAAAATGAGCGGATTTGCCAGTACCGGATTCTCCACCCGGAAGCGGAACCCATCGCCCCAAACGTCAAGCATGCTTACCCCCTCCGGCATATGCAGACCACCCAGCTGGAAGCTGCCCGCCAGCCGGACAATATATTCCGCCGGACCCAACAGTTTCAGGCGCATTTCTTCCAGGGTGCCGGTCATTAAGATGTGCCCGCGGTATATGATTGCGATTTTATCGGCCAGCATTTCAGCTTCGGCCAGGTTATGTGTGCAGATGACGATAGCGCGTTGTGATGTGCGCAGGCGCGCGATCTCAACGCGTACAAGTTGTGCACTCTCTGGGTCCATGGCGGATGTGGGCTCATCCAGCAGCAGCACCGGTGGTTCGTGGATTAGCGCGCGTGCCAGGGCAAGTTTCTGACGCATGCCCTTTGAATACTCACCCGAGCGCCGGTAACCAGCCTGTCCCAGCCCAAAATATTCGAGCAGTTCTTTTGACCGTCTTTCTCTGCGTGGTTTGTCAAGTTGGTAAATCTGGCCGAAAAAATCCAGGTATTCATAACCAGTCATGCGGCCATAAAGGCCGTGCATTTCAGTCAGCACACCTACCGAAGCGCGTACTTCCGCTGCGTTTTTGACCGTATCGTACCCTGCCACCTTGGCCCAACCTCGCGTGGGTGCAAGTATCGAGGTCAGCATCCGTACCGTGGTTGTTTTCCCTGCACCGTTCTGACCAAGCAGCGCCAGAACTTCGCCAGGCTGAATGTCCAGAGTAACTCCATCAACAGCCTTAAATGTGTCAAAATGTTTGCTAAGATCTTCGCATTGGATCATTGAGCTACCTTTAAACGGGATACTGCGCACCGGTCATGGATATGATAAGTTCTACCGGCCGATTAAGAACTTGTTTGGGTTGGACGATGTCGCCACAACAATGCTGTCGTGGATAGCACGGCTACAATTGCCATGAAGGTCTGGTTGGCGTTGATACCGCCCAACTGGGATGCATCCAGTCTTAGGAAATCAAGTATGAAGCGTCCTACTGGATAAGTAATCAAGTAAACCAGGAACACGTCACCGGTTTTTAGTTTGTCAGCACCGTGAAAGTAGCGTGTCAGCCACAGAAGCAGCCCCATATTGGCCAGATTCCAGATTGATTCATACAGAAATAAGGGGTGATAATATTCTTTATCCGAAAATCCTGGCAGACGGTGCAGCGGATCAATAAATAATTTCCACGGCAAGTTGGTGGGTGCGCCGTAGAGTTCCTGGTTGAAGAAATTGCCCCAGCGTCCAATTGCTTGCCCAAGAGCCAGGGCAGGCGCAGCAATATCGACCCATTCGATAAAATTTAACTTGTATCGACGGGTAAAGAAAAATAGAGCTACAGCTCCGCCGATGACGGCGCCAGGAATGCCCAGCCCGCCTCGACGAACATTGAGAAGATCAAGCGGATGGGTCAGGTAAAACCAGGTGTCAATCCCTTCGGCGATCAATGATGGGGATGGTGTAAACACATGCCACAAACGTGCGCCGATGATGCCTCCAATGATGAGCCAGATCAGCAAGTCCCAGACGATATCAGGATTATGTTCCCGGCGGGCGGCCTCTTTATACGCTAGCACGCCACCAGCCATTGCGCCACTCATCAGGATGATTCCGTAATAATAGAGTGTAAAATTCTGCCCCCATATTAAAAAATGGATTCCATCAAAAGCAAACTGCATTTGGGTTTTCTCCCATTTCTAAATGACCGGTATTCTCATGGTTGATGCGCGCAATCATCCCGGTCTCAGCCATATCAATGCGAATCTCCACGGTGATCGGATCAGTTTCCAGCCGCCTGGTATGCCAACCAGATCCGTCACACATGCTACTTTTCCCATCTTACCCTGGCGTATTTGTGGTTTTAATTTGTATCCTGATCAGCACGGGGTAAGTCTTGAGATTTGGGTTTTATGCCTGGTTTCTGGCTTGTTGTCTGACTTTCCAGAAGCGTTGTAAGGCAGTAATATTTGCCAGTATCGCCACGATCCAGACTGCGATCACGGGCTGATTGAACAACAAGAGTGGTGCAACCACCAGGTAACGTTCCATGCGTGTCAGAATGCCAACATTGGCATCAAACTTGAGCGAATCTGCGCGGGCTTTAATATAGGATACCAGGACTGAACCGGAGGCTGCCGCATAGACCACAATGCTGGATACATAATCATTGTGGGTCGCGAAGTAAAACAATAACCCGCCCAGGATGAATAATTCAGAATAGCGATCTGTCACAGAGTCTACAAAAGCCCCAAATTCATTGGCCTCGCCACGCAGACGTGCCATCGTACCGTCCAGCGCGTCAAATGGGGTGCAGATAAGCACAAAGACACCACCCAGCAGCATATTGCCTTGGGCGAGAAACCAGGCTCCAATAATATTTCCGAGCAACCCGAGCATGGTCATCATGTTTGGGGTGATACCGATCCGATTTAAAAATGCGCCGATTGGGTCCAGCACTCCTTTAAACCATCCGCGCATATAGTCAGTAAATGTTTTGGTTCGGGAATTTTGTTTAGAATTTTCCATGCAAGTAAATTTCCTTTTTTCTTGTGTGCCATAAACATCCAACGTAGTACTCGCTGGGCTTTCTATCAACCTTGAAGAGAAGTCTTCCAGCTATGGGTCACAGAATTTACCTTTGTGATCAGGACTATCTTGATGATGCTATCTGCGGTGGGCCCCGTCAGGGAATGCGTAGATTGTACTTCTATTCATCCAGCTCATCTGGAACATCATCGTCGCCAGGTTCGACCAAAACATCGCGCTCACGACCACCACCTTGAGATGGCCCAACGATCCCCATCTCTTCGAGCTGGTCGAGCAGACGCGCAGCCCGCGGGTACCCAAGCTTGAGGCGCCTTTGGATTAGAGATGCGCTTGCTCGTTGTGAAGAGCGCACCACTTCAATGGCCTGTTCTACCAGGGCATCGTCACTGCCTTCATCGGGTTCGCTTAGCAGGGTTTCCCAGGGTGGTGTTTCGTTGATGGTAGTAGAGTTCTTTTGCCAGAATGCGATGATCCGTTCGATCTCCTGGTCAGTTACCCATACGCCCTGTGCACGGATTGGATTGCCAACTTCCGGGTTGAGGAAGAGCATATCGCCTCGGCCCAACAGAGATTCGGCTCCGGTGCTGTCTAGAATCACGCGGCTGTCAATTCCCGATGCGACAGAGAAGGCCAGGCGTGCCGGGAAGTTTGCTTTAATTAAACCGGTTACCACGTCTGTGCTTGGGCGCTGTGTTGCCACCACAAGATGAATACCTGTTGCCCTGGCCATTTGTGCCAGGCGCACAAGGTGATGCTCTGTCTGATCGGGAGCGGACATCATTAAATCTGCCAGCTCGTCAATAATTACCACGATGCGCGGGATGCTGGTTTTGGCCTTCTGATTGTATGCTTCAATGTCGCGAGCGTGCACACCTTCTAGCAAGCGGTAGCGATGTTCCATTTCCACCACCAGCCAGCGCAGCACACCCAAAATGCGCTGCACATCGGTTTCGACCTTGCCTAATAAATGCCTGAGACCATTAAAGCGCAATAGCTCAACCATCTTGACATCGATCATAACCAGGCGAAGTTTATCTGGCTCGTTGTTCATGGCCAGACAGGCTGCCAATGCCGCGATAAAGACGGATTTGCCCGATCCGGTTTGCCCGGCTACAAGCATATGTGGCATGCGCCCTAGATCTGCCACAAGTGGCAAACCGGAGACATCCCTCCCCAGGGCGACCGCCAGGGGTTTGGTAATCTTACTGAATGCTTCGCTTTCCAAGAGTGGGCGCAATCGTACAAGTGCTGAATGCTCATTTGGAACTTCAATTCCCACATATGAGCGGCCGGGCACTGGAGCTTCGATGCGCAAACGCTGGGCTGAAATTGCCAGTGCCAGATCTTTTTGCAGAGAGGCAATTTGTGCCACACGAACTTTCATCTGCACCGCGTCTGTTTCTGTGCTGCCGGTTTTTTTGATAAACCCGGGTTGAACGGCGAACTGCGTCACGGTTGGGCCAATACGAAAGCCCACCACTTTTGCAGGTATGCCAAACTCGGATAATGTTTTTTCGATTAATCCCGCTGTCATATTGATGTTGCGTTCATCCGGACGGGCGGCTTGTTCCCCGATCAACATACTGAATGGAGGCAGGTTTTCGCTGCGCGGCTGAGGTTCAGCGGGTTTTTCATCTAATGCTTCAGGTACTTTGAAATTTTTTCTAAATTCTGCGGGCAGAGCTGCCGCCGCTTTTTTTGTGGGTGCTGGGGATTGGGCTTGAGGTGTTTCCACCATCGGGTGGAGCCGGGTTTCTGAATCAGTATCCAGATTATCTGTCACAGGCGTGGGCACATCCCCTGCCAGCTTTAAAAGCCAGACTTCAAATTTCGGTAACAGGTCTAATCCGAGGATGAGAAAGATAGCTAGCCCCAAAATAACCATCGAGCTGCGTAGGATATCACCGGGAAGTATCCTGCCCAGCAGTTGTGCCAGAGCCCAACCGGTGTAACCACCATCCAGCCCTGCTTCGGCGCGCTCCACGGATGTGCCGCCTAGAATGGAGAACAGCGTCAGGCTGAAAAAAGCTGCGATTTCAAGCGCAACCACACGCCACCAACGAATCCTTTCCTCTCCATCCACTGGTTTCCGCATCAAAGACAAGCCGCCCAGGCCAGTTGCAAGCACAACAAACAGTGATCCAAAACCCAGCCAACGCCATAAGGTTATGGACCATGGTGTCAGCAGCGAGCCACCTGTCAAGCCCATCAAGGCCAACAGGGTCATTAGTGCAAACGCGAAAAGGATTACACCCCCGATATCGAAAGCGAAACGGCCAAAATGATCCTGGATACGCTGAATCCAATCGAAGAGATCTCGACGCGGTGGTTCTTCCATACTGTGTTGATGCTTCTCAGACATTTTTTGGAATACCATCCAGTTTCAGGCTTAGACCCAATCGTTGGTGGTGTGGATCCAGATGCAAGATTCTAACTTTAATTCTTTCGTTTTCAGCATAAATGTCGCGTACTGCTGCCCCATCCAGATCCATCTCAGAGACGTGGACGAGACCTTCCAAACCCTCATCTAATCTGGCGAAAACCCCATAGGAAACCACACTCGTGATGGTAGCTGGAACAATATCATCAGTGGTATACCGCGCACTGACAGTTTCCCATGGATTGGGTTGCAAACGTTTCAGACTCAGGGCTATCCGGGAGCGCTCAGGAAGAATTTCGATGATCTGTACCCTTACTGTTTGGCCCAGCTTCAAAATGTGAGATGGGTGCAGAACCCTTCCCCATGAAAGTTCAGAGATATGGATCAAACCTTCCACGCCACCCAGGTCGATGAAACCACCAAATTCTGTGATATTGGTGACCTCTCCACTAACGATTTCACCTTGTTTCAGGTTGGAGAATAACTCGGTACGCCGGCCTGCATCGGCGCGGGCAGCGCGTTCTGAAAAAACCACCCGGCCTTCCTCGGGCACACACTCAATGATTTTTAGGCGTAGATCCTTACCGACGTATTCGGCCAGGAAGTTCTCGCGCTCAAGATCGGTCTGACCGGTCATTTCAACCAGGTGAGAATAAGGCACAAATCCGTGTAGTTTGTCGTTTTCAACCAGCAACCCGCCGCGGTTGTGCCCGCTTACACGCAGGCTGATGATCTGATCCTGTTTATAAACCCCTTCCGCATAGACCCAATCGGCTTGTGGAAGCTCACCAACCGGATCCGCCTGTTGGGTGGATTTTCCTGTTGACGTGACATTTGTGAGTGGGCGAACGCGATGTCCACTAGAAGATGAAAATCTTTCTTCATCTGCCAGGACAGATTCCCACCAACCATCGTCCCGCTCTTCTGTGGGTAAACCTGCCCGCTCCAGATTGGCGGATCTCTCTTGGTTTGGTTGAGTATTATCGGTAGAACCGGGCTTGTTCGTAGATACCATTAAGGCACCTCCTGTTGGGAGTTTAAATTGGATTCCATATCAAGAATTGCTTTTGCCACAGCCTCAACGGCTACGCGTTGTTTGCGGTATAGGTCAGCTTCAGACATTGCCAGGCGGCTGGCTACATCGCGTACTTTGCGACCTTCAATAAACTTTAAGTCAAGAATATTGTATAGAATCCATTCACTGGTAAAACGGCGCTCACCATCAGGGCGGATTTGGTCCACAGCTTTTTTTAGTACAGAGCGCAAAGCATTCGGCATGTTACCGTCAAAATCTTTTTTAGCGGTTTCCTGGATGACTCTCAGGTTCATAAGCGGTGATTCGGTTAATTTTGGCCCGCCCCAGTAGTGATTGAGGGCTTCTCGTACTCGTTCAGCCATATCTGAATCGGGCGAAAGTTCTTCTGCCAGGGCAGTGGTGCTGTCGTAACGTCCCAAAGCCCGAATGCGTTGGATGAGTTCAACTTGCGGCTCAATTTCTTCCAGTGAACGAAAGACCCGTTGTTGGAGCAGCCTGTCTTCCAGCGCAAGTGCCGCACGATCAGCCAAAAGCCAGAGAGCCTGGCGTTGGTCAGGTTCCAGTGTTTGGGCGTGTGGATGGGTTACGCCTAGTAAACCCAATAGCGCCGGGGTCTGATCCCTGTCCATGTCTGCGCCACGCCGTGCGCGCAGCGGTAATATCCAGGTATCATTCCATAAGAATTCCTTGCGGCCTTCTATCTGTATTTCTTGGAGCGCTTCAGATAAATGTTCTTTTTCCAAGAAGGGACGCCCGGCATTGATCAGCATCGTCAGGTTGGAATTGTCCAATGCGGCGACAAATGCTGACGGCGATTGCATATGATCACGCACAGCCGCCAAAATTGCTTCTAGAAATTGGCGCAGGTCGCTCTGAGTTAGCAAGCGTTCGTCAATATTTTGTAATAGCAGTAGTTCTGCGCGGTCACTGCCGAGGAACAGAACCCGTTCCCACAATGGCGCCAGCAGCGTGATGAGATGTTCCATGATCAGCACTGTTGCCGCCATGCTGACTGGCACAAAAACATTATATGCCAGCCCAAAAGCTTCGCCACTGCGCCGCACCAGGGTCAATACTGCTAATGCGAGTGAAGCCGTCACCGGACCGCGCATGATCCATTTGAATAAACGGCTTTTGACTACCCGGTCTGGCCACGCAACACCAAAAAATGCAACTGCGTATGCCATTACGATAATCAATCCGCCAACGATGATATTTATGATCGTTGCCGTGCTCCAAAAGATCAGTGGGTAATGTGCGGCAAATGATGAGCCAAACAGCAGGTAAGGATATGTTCCTAGGGCAGGTGCTGTTGCACCTGCCATCAGATATAACATTCGTCGTCGGCCAGAGCGTGTCAACATTCGCAAAAATGCGCGGATGAAATTGAAGCCGGCCATCAGCATTGTCACCAGGTAGTACCCGGTGAATATTTCTGTCCAGATTGTGCGCTGAAGATGTGGCGCCGGTTGGGCGTTGAGTAACAACGGTCCTACCAGATAGCCAAGGGACAGTAATCCCAAAAAACCGAACGAAACGGTGTACGCTCCGCGCACAAAAAAACGCCGCCGGCCTCTTGATGGACGCCCGGCGGTGACGAGCAGGGCGTCAGAAAGGTGCAAATACGAGGCCGGTAGAAAAACAAGGCCAATCCATTGCAAGCGCAAGAATGTTTCAACCAATTCCTGCGTTTGCACTGTGGTCTGGATTGCTTCGCATGTAAAAATCACAACTACAGAGAGCAAGATTGTCGCAAAAGAACGGGCAACACGGTCGCGCAAATTAAATGTTAGCGCATAAATAAGCAGCGAAAAGGCGGTGATTGAAATCCCCGCCGTCAGTATTTGATTGACAGTTTTTATCCCCACCAGAAGGCTATCTTCCCAACCAGTAAGCATCTAAAACCTTTCAAGCGAAACGAATAAGTTCTTAAAAATCGTCAGTCAGGCATTGCGCTGACTTGCTCCGGTATTTTCCTGGCCGGGTTTACAAACCTTCTGTCTGCTAAATTGCCCGCGAGTAAAACAATGCTACGTCTCTGGTCGAATAATAGTGATCATTATACCCGCAGAATTCGAAGCCTAATTTTTGTACCATTCGGATTGCAGGAGCATTCTTCGATTGCACTTCGATAATTGCTCGGCGCAGTCCGCGTTGAAGTCCCCATGCTTCTGCTGTGCTGATCAGTTTGCGCGCCAGCCCCTGCCTGCGCAGCGGTTTGCCGACTACAACGTCTGTGATCCAGACAGCATGCGGAACGATGACATCGCTGAAGCGAACATATGCGACGGCTTCCAACCCGGTCATGGCGCTAAGCATTGGGCGTAAATGCCATGTATCGGCTAGTTCTCTAGCCGGGCGTGGGTGCTCAATACGAACAGAGCGTGGTAAGCGCACTTCGTGCAAGGAAATTTCAACCTGACCGGTTTCTCGATGCAGGTCCAGCTGCCAGACGTAATCAGTATCGATGGTATGATCCAACGCTGATAAGCGGGCGAGATCTGTGGATACAGTGGTTCGAATTTCAAAGTCAGACATAGAATTTACGGTGCAATCACTCGAACGGGTAGGACGCAGGCGGGCAAAGGCTTGCCCAGGTTATCGGTTACCTGCAGACGTATCTGGTAGTCACCGGGCACAAGTTGGGATGTGTCCCAAGCGCCCAGTTCTCCTTCAATTACAATTTTATCGCCTGCTGCAATGGTGGCCCAAGTTTCGCTTCCTTGTGTTGCGTATTCATATTTGAAAAAACCAAAATTCGGTACATTGACTGTGCCCGTTAATATGATCTTGCCTTGCACCTCCCCGCCGGGTTTGGGCGAGGAAAAAATGATCTGGCCAGGAACACAATCGACTATTCCTGTAGGTGCGATTGCTGCACTGGGTT
>CAINXK010000506.1 GCA_903854805.1 uncultured Anaerolineae bacterium | reverse complement strand
CGAATAATAATCGCCGGTTTGCCCCGCTAGTGGAGTTGTGCGCCTGTTCTCGCAAGCTCTTCATCTTGACACTCAACCATCCTGTTTCTGCTGCTCAGGCGAATAATAATCGCCGGTTTGCCCCGCTAGTGGAGTTTTGCGCCTGTTCTCGCAAGCTCTTCATCTTGGCACTCAACCATCCTGTTTTTGCTGCTCAGGCGATTGAAAATCAATGGTTTGCCCCGCCAGTGGAGTTTTTGTGCCTGTTCCTGGCACAAAACTCCACAAAAAAAGCCTTCACCCCCTTCCCGTTTTTGGGAAGGGGGCAGGGGGGATGGGTTTTCGGGGCAAGCCCAAACTGGCACCCCGTGAGGTAATACAAAAACTATCTCGAACAGCAGTTCAGTTTGCAGATGGAGGCGGTCGGACCTGCTAACCCGCGCTGAGCTCAGAAAGCGCCAGGTATGCACCCGGCAGATCAGGGAAAGTCAGCCCGGCAGTCAACAAACCCACCTCCACCAGGCGCTTGAGCGTGCGATTGGTAAGCTCCGGGCTCCATCCGAACAGCCTCTGCAGATCGCGAGCTTGGGCAGCGCCCAACGAACGAAAAAACAGGCTTGCTAATTTCTCGCGTGCTTGCGCCTCGCCAATCATACGGGCTTTTTCCGGCAGATCGGGGTAATGATGCGGCACAAGATCATATATGAAAGCATACTTCCAGGCGCCGGCCTCGGCCACCCCCACCGGCAGGACCTTCATATCCGCTTGCAGCACTTCCAGCGCCCGGGTGAACTCAGAGTCACTCTGCTTGCTGGTCAGCCGGGCCGCCTTACGCAGATCAATGGTATTGAGCGCACCTTCCTTCAACAGTGCTTCATACACCAATTTGGCTGCCAGGGTCAGGCGGCCCTGCTCATACATGATCAGATGATCTTCTTCGGGCGAACCATAATTTTCGGTCAGGGCATAAAAATAGGGCGCGGTTTCAAGCGAGATCAGCGTGGCCTTTTTGCGCAGCATCTTGGCATAATACCAGCGGCGTTTACCCAACGCGGAATCTTTCCAACCCCAGGTGATGTGACCAGGATCATCGTGGGTATCCGCCACCGGGCGATCTCCAGCCACGGTCACCCACAGGCTGGGCATGTTAATGCCTTTGATCGGCCAGAAATAAGCAAATCCGCGCGTATTAACCCAATCCAGAGCCTGGTCAGGGTTTTGGATGCGTGCGGCAGGCGGGAGATGAAAACTGCGGGCGCGATAAGCGTCCAACACTTCCTTGGGGAGCTCGATGGATTCGGTCATATTGGTCTGCGTCTCGCTAATCAATCTGGCATCAAGCCTGTATCAGGAAATTTTCCGGCATCTGCACAGCCACAACCTCTGCGCGCACAGTAACCTGGCCCCTGGCATGAATGCTGGCTTCAACAATCACCTTGCGACCCTTGATCTGCTTGACCTTCCCACGGATCTCCAGGACAACATCAATGGGGGTTGGCTTGAGATAATCGACATGCAAAGAGGCCGTCACAAAACGCAGAACCGGCAGGCTGTCCATCTCGCGCCCTTCAGCGCGGTACATGGCCGCAGCCGCGCTGCCGGTGCAGTGACAGTCGATCAGCGAAGCCAGCAGTCCACCATAGACATAGCCCGGAATGGCCGTGTGGTAGGGCTGCGGCTGAAAATGTGTGACGGTTTCATCCCCATCCCAAAAGGTCTTGATCTGGTGACCAAGCTCGTTCAGGCTGCCACAGCCATAACAATGCGCCACATTTTCCGGATAGTAATCTTGAAATGCTTTTTGGGTGCTCATGAATTAGCTCCAGGGCTCAGATTATCAGGTGTATAGATGCTTGATGGCCTGGCGCCAGCGCGGATCTGAGCGCAGGATGCTGCTATCGCTGAACTGGTCCAGGCTGCCCAGTGGACCTTTTTGGGCAATCCGGCAAATCTCGGGGTCTGTTATGCCTTTCAAAATGGCGCCAGAAATCAATTCGGCCTTGATAACCTGAAAGGGTCGCCCGTGGAACGCAGTGAGCCTTTCAGGCTGTGGTTCTGTCAGCTTGAGGGTGTTGTGTTTGCGCACCAGCAGCTCACAAACCGAACCAATTGCCCGGGCACGCTCGGGCCAGGTTGCCGCGATCTGCGCTTGCCAGAGCAGTGGAGATAATTCTGGGGCGCACTCCAGGTTTTTGAAAGCGCTCCCAAACCACTTGGGGTAAGGCGCATAGCGGCTCTCCATCAAAAAGCACAGTGACATGCTGTCGCGCACCAGGCGCGAAGCGATGATGGCCGAACCGCTTTCGTCACCAACCAGCCCGGCACGCTGCATCAGGGCATCTTCCTGCCCAATGCGGTCCCAGCCACAGGCCAGCAGGTACAGCCAAATTTCACGCGGGTAAAAAGCCAGCTTCTGGCGCAGCGCGCTCAGCTCACCGGCATTGTCAAAAAAGACCCGCCCAGCTGTGATCGTCAGCAACGCCTGCGAAGAGAAGCTCAGCCAATCCGCCGGCTCCAGCTCCAAGCGCAGGTCCCAATCCAGCTCTTCCAGGATAAAATCGCGCAGGTTGGTTACCTGCACCTTGTGGGCCACATCACCCGCGCGCGTATCTTCTGCCATAAAGAAGACACCGGGTTCATCCAGCGAAGCTTGAGTGCCGAGCGGGAATCCGAGAAAGGTGGCTGGCAAATTCCGTTTAAGCATTTCATCCACGCCAGACGCCTGCCCAGTTTCGTCCTGGGCCAGGAAGAGCTGCATACGCGGCGCCCAGGCGTGGTCCATCGACATGGGCGTGTCGAAGCCGAGTACCTCGCTGCCGTAACCAATCAACGCCGCGGCGTAACGTAAGCCCGGAAAATGCGTCCGGAGCAGCGGCTGCACCAGGCCCTGATAGTAGCGTTCCGCAAGCTCTAGACCGGGCATAAAAGTTGGCATGGGTTCCAGGCCAGGGTCCTGCTCTATTTTTGCCCCAGAAGTTGCAGGGCCGCAGCAATGCCCGGGTCGGTTTCAAAAGTATACGTATCCCAATCAGCATATCCGTCCAGGTCCGTGCGAATACCGTCTTTTTCCCAATTGGCATGCGAAACAGGCGGGTCAAAACGTTCTTCAGCGATCCAGGCGCGCGAGCCATCGGTAAATAAATACTGATTCAGGATTTCTACATTTCCCAGGCTGGTCTGACCAGCGATCTTGGCTCTGCCAATATCCTGCAGGATACCCGAGAATATTTCCCCAAAACTGACTGTGCCCTCCCCAACCAGTACAACCAGGGGTACATCCTGCGAATTATTGATCGGGTCCGCCCTGACAGCCAGAGGGTTTTTACCGCTGCGTGAAACCATACTGCCCAGGTTACCATGCGTAAAAAAGCTCAGAATGGGCTCGACCACGCCACTCGACCCACCGGTATTCTGGCGGTTATCGATGATCAGACCATCCAGCTGACCAAAGTCTTCAAGCGCTTTGCGTACCTGCCCGGGAATGGTCTCATCAAAAAATGACGGCAAAAAGATGTATCCAATCCGCGAGCCATTTTGAGTATTAACCAGGCGCGCATCCACTGCCACGGCAGATGTGATCCGGTTACGGATCAACATAACCTCACGCGGGTTTCCCCCCGGAGATTGAACCGTCAGCACCGCCGCGCTGCATTGCGGACCGCGCACGCGCCAGATTGAAACCAGCCCATTCTCGATCACGGGCATGCCATCCACCTTCAAAATGCTGTCGTGCGCTTTCAGGCCAGCGTGTTCTGCCGGTGAATCGGGGAAAACCGCCAGGATGGCAATCCGTTTTTTATCTAGAATCGGATCAAACATAATGCCAACCCCCACAAAATCACTATGCCCTGAAAGCTCGGCATCCAACTGCGCCACATCGCTTGGCGACTGATAGGAAGAGTGTTCATCGCCCAGGGCTGTGACCAGCTTGCCCATCTCGGTATAAAATTCTTCGGTGGAAAGACCCGCTTTCACGCTGCTGCGGGTTTTGGATACCAACCCAGCCCAATCAATTCCATTAAAATCGGGGTAAAGATAGACCCGTTTGATCGTGCCGGTCAGCTGGTCAAACACTCGCAGCTGCACATCTTTCGATATGACCGGGTTCGGATCCAGCTGTGGAGTGGGCACAGGGTTAATATTCTCAGGCGAAATGGTGGCTGCCGGGATTCCCTGGCAGCTACTCGGAATGTACAGATCTGCGCTGAGCGGAGTGGCCGAGGGCAAAGGCGTGACCGTGCTGGTCGCGGTCAGGGTTGGCAGCGGGCTGGGCGTAATCGTTGGGGTTGGTGTCGGAGGTTGAAAAGCCTGCATCACAAAATTGCAAGACAGGCTCAACAAGACCAGCACAACCAAACCGGCTAATCTAACTGGGGCAGAATGAAATTTTTGTTGGCGTGCTGATTGATCTTGAGCAATACGGTTAAACATTTTCACATTCCTTCTGAATGGTACATACACAAATAACACTCAACCCGACTCAAGCCTAATTTGAAAACACCCAGACCATGCCAGAGATAACAAACAGGATCAGCCCAATGCCGGCCGCAAAATTCAGCCGGTAGCGCAGCTCGCGCAGCATGCCGCGCCAACCACGCAAGGGCGGGCGCGAATTCTCTCGAAGGGCCTGGCGCAAAAAAGATATTCCCGCCAGGCCAGAGATCAACCAGACAAAAATGATTGGCAACAGCATAGTCCATGACTTTGTTATCATATAGTCTATTCTAACGGTATTTAATGGAAAAGAACACCCGTTGTTGAACAGTTTGAAAACGGGTGTAGTTCAAAGTTTCGGAAAATGCCAGGATTTGTATCTACTGGCTTTCAACGGGGTTTCTTGTAGAAAATATGCGCTGCTGGCAGCGAAATGAGGGGGTCTGGGCTGGAATGGGCCGCTCTCGCTCCACATGATCCTGGCGGAGGCGGCAGCCACTCATGCCACCATGCCGCACCACACGAGTTTTTGGCAGCGCTTTTGCGCGCTATTTTCCAAAGAAACTGCCTGTCATTCATCCATTCGGCACTTATTCGTAATGAAAAACACCCACAATCGTCCCTGCAAACCCGGTGCGTGTTAAGCACAAGCCACGAGCAGCATAAATTAATATTTTTCCCCCACGAATCTGGGGAGAACCATAAATTCCTTCTATTTGAATGCTGCTTCATCCAACAGCGAGTCGACCCAGGCATAAAATATGCAGAGATTTACTCAACGCCATAATACAGCCGCTTTTGAGTATAATTAGAGCAGTGTTATCTGATATTATTCTGTATAGCCTGAATATTTTTTAGCTTCATATTAAAATCAGGCAAACCTTAGTCATAGCCGAGTTCGAACTAGCAAGGACCTATAACCATGTCGCAACCATCCTGGATCGGACAAACACTAAACGGACGTTACGTGATCGAAGCCTTACTCGGCCAGGGAGGCATGTCGGCGGTATACCGGGCCAATGATCCAAACCTGAAACGCACCGTCGCCATCAAACTCATCCATTCACATCTTTCTGGAGATAAACAATTTATCGAACGCTTTGAGGAAGAAGCCGCCGCAATCGCTTCCTTGCGCCATCACAATATTGTCCAGGTCTACGACTTTAATTCAGATGCAGATGTGCATTACATGGTGTTGGAATACCTGCGCGGCGAAACACTCTTCGACCGGATGCAGAACCTGTCAAGCCAGGGCAAAAAACTTCCCATTGAAGATGCCATCCAATATACGCTGAATATTTGTGCAGCGCTCACATACGCTCACCAGCGTGGCATCATTCACCGCGACATCAAACCTGCCAACATCATGCTCAACGAAGAGGGCCAGGCCATTTTAATGGATTTCGGCATCGTCAAGATCGTGGGAGGCTCGAGCCATACTGCCACCGGCGCGGTGCTGGGCACAGCCCGCTATATATCGCCCGAAGTAATCCGCTCAGAGCCAGCCGACCAGCGCTCGGATATTTATTCGCTGGGCATCACTCTCTACGAAATGTTCAGCGGAGCCACACCTTTCCAGGCCGATTCGACTCTGACACTGATGATGATGCATTTGAACGACCCGGTGCCAGACCCGCGTAGTTTGCGGGCCGATCTATCCCCGGCACTGGTCAACATCCTGCTCAAAGCGCTGCAAAAAGATCGCAATAAACGCTACCAGACTGCCGCTGAAATGGCGGCAGCGCTGAAGAATGCGCTCAAGGAAATGCAGCCATCATCGCAATCGGCGCCAGAACCAACCAACTCCAGCGCCCATTTTTCCGAGCCTGCCCGTGGCTACACGCCGTCATCCGAACCTCGGACAAGCGCGAAATCAAGTCCCTGGCTCTGGGTGCTTGGTCTGGGCGCAGCTGCCCTGGTGTTTGTCGTGACGTTGGCGGCAATTGGAATTTTCTTGCTTTCCCGACAGGCCGCCTCACCAGCCCCAAAAACGGCAGCCACCAGCCTGCCGGCCGCAACAGCCGCGGGCGCGGAACAGCCTGCCAATAACCCAATTCTGATCGAACCAACCGCCACGCTGCCCGTATATTATGTACGGATTCTCAATATATCCCGCCGAGGTGGACAGTACGAAGTCCAATACGAGACAATTGGCTTCACCGAACACCTACCCTGGACTCACATTCACTTCTTTTTTGACACCGTCTCGCCCGAACAGGCTGGAAAACCCGGGAATGGACCCTGGATCGTGTACGATGGACCGCGCCCATACAATAAATTCAATATCAACCAGACCCCCGCAGGCGCCTCGAAAATGTGCGCCCTGGTTGCCAACGCAAATCACAGCGTCATTCAGGGCTCTGGCAACTGCCTCGACTTGCCCCAGAACTGATCAGCTTGTGATAAATAAATATCTTTCAAGGAAACATTCACCATGAGCAGAAAAATCATATTTGTGGCACTCAGCACCGCTCTGATCCTATCAGCATGCGGCTCGACCGGCGGCGCGACACCCAGCGCGGTTATCAGCGCCGATTCCGTAATGACCTCAGCCGCTCAAACTGCCATATTCAGTTTCACCCAGTCCGCCAAATCCTTTACCGCAACCGACTCGCCAACCGCCACCTTCACACCCGAGCCACCCACCCCCGCTCCCACCGCCACCGTGCCGGTGGTGCTGGTGCCATTTGACGCACTTTGCACCTATCCTGCTACTGTGCGCTCCTGGCCAGGCAAAGGTGGTGATAGCCTCGGTTTTGTACTCTTCAACCGGGGTGTCAAGGTGGTAGCCCGCAATAACTATGGCAACTGGCTCTACATCGAATGGCCCGATTCACCTAGTGGTTACGCCTGGGTAACCGCGCAAGCCTTTGAGCTGAAGATAGATATCGCCCAACTTCCGCTCGCGCTCGAATCTGGTGATCAAATTATTTTCAAGGCGCCCATCGTCTGGGAAGTAAAAGGCACACCCCTGCCACTGCCAACCCTATCCAACGACCCGGCCCAAAGGCCAGCAACCGTTGTCCAACAGGTGATTGTCCGGGTTTGCCCAACCAAAGGCTGCATGCAGATCGGCATTCTCAATCTCGGCCAACAACTCATCATGACCGGTCGCTTTGGGGATAATGATTGGGCCCAAATCGAATATCCATCCGGGCCAAATGGCAAGGGCTGGGTTTCCCGCGATACCATCCAACTGGGACCGGATTCGATGAGTGGGCTGCCATTTTTCGATGAGTTCGGCACCCTGATCACACCCGAACCACCCACCGGCACACCTGATCCTAATATTTCGCCAACCCCCACAGAGACAGCCGCGCCCACACCCGCCGGGCCGTTGGGGCTCATCACCGACACCACCACGGTCTACACTGAGATGAGTTCACTTTCGCCTGAATTAGGCAAACTCAATCCCAAGGATAAAATTTATATAACGGCCGCATCGTTCAATAACCTGTGGTTTCAAATCCAATACCCGGCAGATAGCACCGGGCGAGCCTATATTTCCACCAAAAACGTCCGCCTGATGGGCGATTTCCGTAACCTGCCCTATACCGATGCGCGCGGAACGCCGTTCCCGACCGTACCGGTCAAGACCCCTTGATGATCTCATGGCACCATAAATCGTAGAATGGCCTGCTGCCAACGGCAAAAGCCATTACCGCCCATTCACCAAGTTAATTTTTTGCTAAAGGAGTTTATATGGGAGTTTTGTTTGGAATGATCGTTGGGTTCATAGCCTGGTTCGTTCTGCGCTATATCCTGACCTCGTTTTACACCGTCGACCAGAACGAAAGAGCGGTAAAAACGATCTTTGGACGCGCTGAGCGGGTGGGCGAAGCCATGACTGCCAATTCTCCACTGGGTGAAACCCTCACCGAGGAGCAAAAGCAGCGCTACAACTACCCCCAGGTCAGGGTCATCCAGCCTGGAGGCCCCTATTTCAAATGGCCCTGGGAGAAGATCCACAAGGTTACAATCGCCACCCAGACCATTAATATGGCCATGGATACGGATGACCCACGCGCCAACGCGGGCGGCACCATCCTGGAAGCCGTCACCAAGGATCAGCTCAATACCGGGCTGACCGGGCAGATCCGTTACCGGGTGGCTGAAAGTAACCTGTATTCCTATCTCTTTGGGGTCAAACGGCCCATTTTGCACGTCATGGGCTATTTTGTCTCGGTCCTGCGTGAACGTATCGCCAGTTTTGAAGCACCCAAACCAGAAGAAGCCCGCGGCGCCGAGATGAGTATCGTCACGGGTGTCTCCATCAACGACCTGCGCAAGAATTTGCGCGACCTGAATGAACACATGGAACGCGAATGCGCTTCATCCGCTGCGCGCTATGGCATCATCCTGGATGCTTCGCTGATCACCGGCATCGACCCGCCTCCAGATGTCGAATCAGCCCTGGCAGCCATTAACACCGCGCACAACCAGATCTCTTCAGATATCAGCCTGGCACAGGCCTCGGCAGACCAGAAGATTGTGCAATCCCGCCGGGCAGTCGAAATTGAAACCCTCAACGCTCAGGCCGAAGTTGAACCGTTGACCGCCCTGGCGGACCAGCTCTATCTGCTGCAGAAAAGCGGCCCAGATGCCTTGCAGGCTTATCTGCGCAATGTGCGCCTGCGGCTTTACACCCACGCCCAGCAAATTGTACGGGAGGTGCGCTAATGGATGCTCTCTTTCAGTTCATCATTGGAGTAGCCATCACCTTTTTTGGCATGTGGTTTGTGGTTCCGATTGCGCTGTTTTTCCTGCGCCTGCTGGGGCTCTACACCATTGTTGATGAAGGTACCTGCCAGGTCTTCGTGTTATTTGGCCGCGTAGTTGGCATATTGAACGACCCCGGTTTGCACATTCTGCCGCTGCGCTTGGGACCGAGCGCCTTCCTGGTAAACTGGCTCGGCAGCCGCCGCGTGCTGGATATGCGCCTGGACCAACAGTATCTGCGCAGCAACCCGGTCAACTCAGAAGAAGGCGCACCCATGGGTGTGGGCATCTGGTACGAAATGTACATCAGCGAACCGGTTTCCTACCTGTTCAAAAACGCCGACCCGCGCGGCTCTCTGGCGGCCAATGTCAGCAACGCAGTCGTGCGCTCGCTCAGCAACATGCCTCTCGAACAAATGCTGGTCAACCGCCACAGCATGAGCCAGATGGTTCGAGAAGAAGTCTCGCCTCGCTCACACGAATGGGGCTACAAACTGGGCTCAGTCTACATCCGCAAAGTCCACTTCCGCGATGTGGATATGATCCGGCAGATCGAAGCCAAGGTCGTCAACCGCTTGCGCCAGGTTACTTCGGCCATCAAGCAAGACGGGGCCAACCAGGTCAACATCATCACCAGCACCGCTGACCGCCAAGCAGCCATCGAATTCGCCAAGGCTGGCGCCATCCGGCCCCGGATCGTCGGACAGGCCATGCAGGCCATCACCGCCAACCGCGAGGTGGCCGATGCTGTCTTCGAGATCCTGGAGACGCAGAAGATCCTGGATAGCAAGGGCAGTCTAAGCCTGATCCCGGCCAATAGTGAACTGCTCAGCAAGCTGCTCGTCGCCGGCAAACCGTAAAGACCGCCGGCATCCAAAAGGCAAAAGGATTCTACTCAGCGGCTTCTCAGGCTAGCACTTAACCAGCCTGCTTTTGCCACAAAATCCACAAACAACTTTTTTTCATCCGGGCGCGCCACTCTATCCAACGTGGCGCGCCCGGAATGTAAATACCACCAGGTGGATTTATTCTCGGGGTGCCAGTTTTAGGCGATAACCCATCCCCCTCTGCCCCCTTCCCAAAAACGGGAAGGGGGTGAAAGAGCTTTTTGCGGGGCAAACCATCGATTTTTAATCGCCCGAGCAGCAGAACCAGGATGGTTCAGAGCCAAAACGAAGAGCTTGTGAGTAAATACCAGCAGTTTACAAAACGAATGTTCAGCCTGTCATTGCCGGACCACGCACGCCAAAATTGCCATTTACTCGCCACTCCTGCCAACCCCACCCTCTTGTAGACAATGCGCACCAGTGTGGGCAGGCTGTACGGCCAGGGCGTAAAAAGGGCAAAAAAGAACATGAATAGAAAATTTCCAGCGTATATCAGATGATTAACATGTGTATACCGAGATCGATAACGACCCTGTAATAGATATGATCAATCAAGCCAGAGATTTTTTGTTTGATGCACGAAAATATAGAGAAAGCCAAAAACCACTTGCTTGATGGCACGATAACGCGAGCGAGGCAAAGTCCTTTTTTACAATTTCCCGATACACCGTACCGGCACTACAGCCTGACTTCTGGCAGCCACACATCGAACTTGCTGCCCATGCCCAGCTCGCTGGAAACCTGTACCATGCCACCATGTTTTTCCATAATAGAACGCACAATAAACAATCCAATCCCCGTACCCTGGATTTCTTGTTCAACCGCATTCGTCCCGCGAAAAAAACGATTGAACAACAACGGAATATCTTCACTTGGAATGCCGATACCCGTATCTGCAAAAGAGATCCGAATGCGGTCATCCGAGCTTCCTATCGTTATGCTTACATTTCCACCTGCTGGCGTATATTTAATCGCATTTTCGATCAGATTTTGAAATACCTGTATCAGCTCAGTCTCATCAGCTCTGACCAGGTGCGCGGACGGATCATCTTCAAACATGGATTCAACCGAAAACCTGATATCCTTTTCCATGGCCTGATATTCGAAGTGACGCACAGCATGTTGGATCAAGTTTTCAACCCTCATACTTCTAAATTTATATTGGACCTGATCACTTTCCAATTGGCCCGCTTTCAACAGTTGCTCAACCAGCAGGCGCTCACGGTTTATTTCGCCTTTTAATACACCCCAAAATTCGTCAAATTCGGCCCGGCTCTGATGGTTTTCGATCAGGTTGATCATCAACAGCATTGTGGCGATTGGGGTTCTCAATTCGTGAGTGGCGCGGTTGATAAAATCTGATTTCATTAACTCCAGGCGACTGCGCTCACTGATATCCCGAACAATTGCCAGGATCTCCCCGCTTCCAGTACTCTTGAAGCGGGCTTCATAGGTAAAAGTCGCATCACCCGTTTTGAGGCTAAACTCCGTCACCGGCACTATTCCGCGTTGGGAGGCATGTACAAGACAATCTTTCACTTTATGGCTGGCTGGTTCGTCCAAGATTTGGTCGATCGAACTCCCAACAATCTGATCGAGACCAGCGAAGGCCTTGCTATCCAGGTTTGCCTTGCAACCCAGGATGACTCCATCTTTACGGAGATGCAAGACCAGGTCTGGAACCGCTTCAAGCAATGCCCGCTGTTGAGCCTCGCTCTTGCGCAAGTCAAGCTCTGCGATTTTACGCTTGGAGATATCCACAATCGTCGCCGCGAACATAATCGGTGATCCGCGCTCATCCCAAGAGACGACCTTCCCTTTTAGATTGACCCAAACCAGGCTGCCATCCTTTTGGCATGTACGCGCTTCAATCTCAAAATAATCAAGCTCGTTGGTTAGATACATTTGTAACAGCGCTGCTGCCATCGGAAAATCATCCGGGTGCAAAAATTCGCGCAAGGGCTCAGCAACAACAGATGGGATTTCCGACAGTTTGTACCCACAGATCCGCGCCCAATGATCATTAAATGAAGATGCGCCGGTTTGGATATTCCACTCCCAGGTACCTGCGTTAGTGGATTCCAGGATGTCAAGAACCCTGCGTTTTTCCGCTGCCAGCGCAGCGATCAAAGCGTTTCGATCAGCATCAAGTTCTTTCAACGCGCTGATATTTTCTTTCACTGCCAGATAATGGGTTATATTCCCTTTCGCATCCATAATCGGCCCAATACTGGCGCTTTCCCAGTAAAACTCCCCATTTTCCTTGCGATTTCTGAACTCACCCTTCCAGATCTTGCCCGCAGAAATAGTTTTCCACAGTTCTTTATACTCTCTGGCTGATGTATAACCACTCTGTAATAGGCGTGGATTCTTCCCAATGACTTCAGCCTGCTTGTAACCGGTGAGTGTGCAGAATTGAGAGTTGACATATTCAATCCGCCCGCCAACGTCTGTAATGACGATCGAGACCGGGCTCTGGTCAACCGCCTGGGCCAGGGTGCGGATCTGGTTCTCAGATTTTTCGCGTTCAGACCGGATACTCAGCACATCGGCGATGCCTTCCAACAGGCTTTGGTCTTCAGGCAGTTTGAATGGCTGACCAGTTGGATAATACAAGGCTAGTTCTCCGTACGACCGGCCCTTAATTTTTAGTGTCGCCAGGAGCTTGTTGGTCAGCCCAGCGCTATAATAATTCGCAGTTTGGAAGCACTTCCCTTCCAACTCAACCGCCGCAGCCGCCAGCTGTGGAAAATCCAGGGCCGTTGTGACGATTACAAACATTCGCTGGTAAAAATCATCTTCATTCAGATCCAGGTTTTCAGCCAGCCGGCTGACTTCTTTGAGGCAGTTCTGTTCTTTTACCAATCGCGAAAGATCCGTTTCGGTCAATCTGCGACCTGTAATATCCCAACTGATGCCATTCATGCGCACCGGCAGATCAGCGCCATCTTTTTCCAGCACGCCCATCTCGGCAATAATCCGGGTTTCATTCGATCGAGTTACAACCCGATATTCGATATTGTAGACTGCTCTGCCCTCCAGCACAAGTTCGACCATACTCGTGGCAGACTGGCGATCCTCGGGATGCAGCGTATGCTCCCAAACTTTATAATCAAGAGCAGCACCCGCATCGACATCGAAAAGCGTGTACATGCGTTCACTCCAGAACATGGAATTGGAGCGTAAGTCCCAGCTCCAGCTGCCAATTTCATCAACCCTGCTGGTCAGGTCCAAACTCAGTTGTGTTACCCTGAGTTCTTCCTTAAGCTGATCCTGCTTGTAGATTTCAATGCCCAGCTTCTCCCTTCTGAGATGCTCCACCCATACCCACACCAGCCCAACCAGGCTAGATACCAGGAAACTCACCAGCAAAATCATGACAGGCTCATCGCTGGCTGCGAACGCAAGAAAACTATCACTCACCTGTGACTGCACCTCAAAGCGGTGACCCAACACATTCAGGGTTGTGCTTACCTGCACTTTCGAGAGGGCGCCTGGTTGGGCTGTTTGTGCTTGCCAACCAGGCTTCGCAAAGACCAGGACATCATCCATGCTGACGGCCGTCACAAATTCAGGCTGGGCGGCCAGCGTACCCGTGCCGATTACTTTGTTTAGCCAGCCATCGAATTGAAAAACAGCCAGCACAGAACCCGCCCAGTTGCCGCGCGCGTAGATTGGAAAGGCGACCATATAACCCCTGACGCCAGG
>CAINXK010000505.1 GCA_903854805.1 uncultured Anaerolineae bacterium | reverse complement strand
GTCCCAAAGAAAATGGACAAAACAAAAGGGATTTCTTTCTTTTTACGCAGTGCTGCAATGACTCCCTGGATTCCTCCTGCCACTGCAACGGGAATCAGCACCTGAGGGGAACCTAAAGTAAGCATACTGGCGATCAACAGTTTTACGTCTGCGCCGCCCAGTGCATCGAATTCCCACAATGTCCATGCCAAAATAATGCCAGCGCACAAGGGGATTTCGCTTGGATGCAAGAAAGATGACAAAGAAAAAATGGCTGAAACCAGAATCAAACGCCGGCTCGAATTGGTTATGTCGGATGCCAGGATGATGGCAATGGTCAAAAGCACTGAAGCCCAAAAACCGTGTAGCAAGGCGAGCATGCCTGATGCTGCCAGTCCTGAAATCGTGAGAGACATTGGAACATTTCGATCACGCAGGTCAAAACACATACAGGTAAACAGGAAAATTATCAGGGTGGTGGTAATTATGGAGTTTATAGGCATATAAAAAGGCAAAGTTAGAAAATTAAAAAGCCGGACACTCTTCTTAATCCAGAAGGGTTTGTCCGGCCAACGATTGAGGGAATGTTCAATTTCTAATTATATTGATATAAGGCGTTTATCCTAGTGGGCATGCGAATTTGACTGGTCGACAGGTTGTTAGTTTTAAAAGGATGGTTTGGGCTTGGTTAGGATCTACTCAAAATTGTCTTCCACCCACTGAATGAATGGAAATTCACCATTTACTGTGTTATATGGATGTCGGACACCTGTTTCTCCAATCTTTTGGGGGCAATGAAGCGATCTTTGAATTGATGATGACGTACAATTTGTTCTTATTATTCAAGATGGACTTTGCAGAGAAAAAGGCATGCTGCAACTAATCAAGACCTTCAGGTTGAATTACATTTTCCTGGTTAGAAAGATTATTAGAAAGGCGATAATATTTACTGTTGGGAAACATTTTTGGCGTCAACTAAAAAGGGATCTAACAGAAGCCACACCCATGAGGTTCCTCGAATTTTTCGTTCATTCTATTTCATGCTCAGAATCAACTCCCGTTATATAATAATGAAGATTGAGGCAATTTAAGGAAACCTTCGCTTTGCGGAAAAAGGGGTGTGCAAGCCCGAAAGTCCCAGAAACATAGGAATCCCGAAAGAGCAATTAAATTCTTAGCAGTTTCAGCGTAAATTCTGTACCAGGAGAATTGAAATGGGATTAGTATATTGCCCGGAATGTGGAACAAAAGCATCAGATAAAGCATCGGTTTGCCCGTTTTGTGGCTTTAGAAGCGGCGCTAAAAATCTGCCAATGATTGCAAGCACAAAGCCTTTAACGAGGATTCAATGGGAAGGTTCATCACTTTCGTCTGAATTTGACCAAGTATTTCCTATCAGTACCATACAAAATAATAATTTGAATATAATTTTCGGTAGAGCCGAAAACCTATGCAGAGTTGCGCCTGCATTCTTTCAAACTCTTATGTCAATGATTCCAAAGACGATAAAGGTAGCAGAAGTAAATCCTGCAATTCAAAGACTGATTGATGCAGGGCTCTATAAATTTCTTACGGATAAGACTGGACAAATACTGCCAACAATATACGGAGAGAAAAATATTGTTGCACAGGTGCGCTTAAAAGACATACAGCTAACACCTGATTTAGGTCGTTCAATTATTGATTTACAAACGCAGATGGCACTAGCTCAGGTGATTAGCGAAATACATGATGTTCAAAGGGGAATTGCGAATCTTCATCGGGAGCTTCAAGATGATAGACTCGCATTGGCCGATAGCGCTTGGCAACAGTTACAGCAAGCTGCACAGATAAGCGATTCCAGAGTGAGAGAAGAAAAACTTCTCGGTATTTTGAGTAGTGCAACGGATGCCAAATGCATTCTTTTTCGAGCCTTTGAAAGTGAAAAGCGCTTCGTCGATGAGAGGAAGGATAAGGATTGGTTCTCAGATTTATTTGATAAAGAGGCACAGAATCATGGAGATGAGCATAGTGCTGAAATTTTTAATAGCCTATTGGCTATTACCAAAACTGTGCAAGTTGAAACAACCGTTTATTGCTTACTCGGTGAGCAAAATGCTGCGAGAATCAGTATGAAACAATTCAGTGATTTTATAAGCGCAAATTCGCTTGATGATAGGAACACCTTGGTAAAGATGAATGAGTATAATAAATCTGACCAAAAGAGCTTTGTTGACAATTTTTATGAAATTCAACAGAAGATTTCTGCACTCCCTTTGGACATTGAAGGGACGCAACCACTAATTGATGTCTTGCCAGCCAAGAAGGAGAAGAAGGATGAGTAAATACTGCAAAAAGTGCGGGAAAGAGATACTGGAAAACAGTAAGAAAGATTTATGTGAATACCACCAAAACGAGAAAAATGGGAAAACCAGAAAAATCCTAGAGGTAGCAGGGGGCTTAGTTGTTTCTGTTGGTTCTTTTGTTCTTCTTGTGATTACCAGAGGAAAATTTGGTGGCCCCAAGGCATAAATTGTGGATGAATGACTGGATGTAAGAGAATTGTCATTGGCTGACGAAGCCCTCAATTATTCATATTTAGCATCGAAGCCTATATGAAAAAACGTGACTGTTTCAATTCTGGTAAAAAAGAGTTTGAAAGAATGAAATCCGGGAAGATTAGCTGATCCTCCTGGAAATCCAACAAGGCCACGGATTATTGAGTAGCAGTCACGCAAATTGCAGATATGATCCTTTGTATTCCTTTTTTATACTATGGAAATTTACGCTTTGATTATCCTTTGTATCATTGGCAGAAAAACAATTGAGAAGAATAAAAGCGGTAGACCGGGAATTTTGTGTAATCTCAAAGTTCTTTCTTTAATAAATAAATGGGTAGACATTCCCAATGCAACCACAAGGTGGATGCCTAGAAATCCCAGGATAAAAGAATATTCAGGATAAATTAAAATTAACGACAGGGATGCGGATGCATCTGCGCCACCCCACCATTTAAACTCCCAGGCAAGCCAAAATGCCAGGATCGCAAAAGTGGGCAGTGGAGTATTTTGTATGTTGACGTAGGTGCAAAGAAATAATATCGGTAAGCAAGCACAAAGAAATCCTATTGCCTCGAAACGAAACAATCTGGATAGGCGATCACGCTCACTGATTATGGCAACCATGAGTGTCAGGGCAACAAGTGCGCCGCCTCCATTCCAGTAACGATAAGCCCCTGCGCCTATCAAAGGAATGATCACCCAATGGCTGGAAGGAATTTCTTTGTCGCGCAGGTCGAACCATGAAATAATCCCCAACCAGATCAAAACCAATCCAAAAATAATCCAATTCATACGACCTCACTGCTCATGGTTTAATTTGTTCTTCGATTCGGCGGATGTATTCCCTGCCGCTGGCACATCCTTCCGGGAAATTGGCCGCAATCGCAGACCAATTCCCGGCCGATTTGTTCCGAATCAGGGCCTGGTAAATACATCCAGCCCCTGCATGATAATTGGCGAGAACCACGCGCCAGTAATCTTCATAGGACAAGACCAGCGCTGGGGATTTTCCCCTTGCCAGATAAATCAAGCGCGAGGACTGCTGGCAGCTGGCGTTGATCGTCTCAACCAGGGTTTGAACGGCCAGATTTCCTTTTGCTAAATCCAGCCCGCCAGGACAACTTGCACAGGTAGGATCAATTGATTTCAATACCGCCCCTTGCAAGACACGCTGGGCAGCTGGATTAAGAAAGCGATATCCAATACCGCAGGTACCACTGCCATATATCTGTGAGCAGATCTGTTGGTAATATCCTGGCTGCCAGGTCAATACCAGGTCTGCGCCATTGGTTGTCATTTGCCCCAGACCGATCTCGCCCCTGGTCCAATCTGCACCTGGCCAGAATTGAGATTCAACCGCTATTACAGCTTTGACTATCTTTGGTGGCACAACACCGGAAGAAGAAGCGCTCAGGATGGCTGGGTCATACTGGTTTTGCCAGGTTCGGACGTGCTTCAAAGCCTTCTCCAATCCACAGGCATTCGCGCTTCTATCGGGGTTTAGACCATTAAAACTGCAATCTGGAGCGGAAACAAATCCGGATGACAATAATCTGGCGGAGAGAAGGTCGTAACGGCTGTCGGTTTGCAGGTTGACCTTGTCAGTCGCTGGCAATAACCAGTCCGGAAGCTCGGTTGGAATAGGTCCATAAGAAGATTGGCAGGTACTATCACCCAATGCCCGTACAGTTGAAGCGAATCCCACGATCAAGAACAGGATAACGAATCCCAGCAAGGGAAAAAATTTCAGGGACGGGCGTGAATGGGATACCATTCGACCTCCCACGTTGCACTGGCTGTTTTGTAAATCTGACCAAGACTATCGCGTAAATCAGCCCAGGCCGTCCAGGTTCCCTGCTCTGTTGCACCGATATTTACATTTCCTGCGTTGCCTGGAGAAACAGACCAGCTTGAGCCGCTGCGTGAGAATGTGTTCAGCGTTCCAGTGGGCGATTTGATCGTGACAGTCACTGAATATGGAGCGATACCGCCTACTATATTGCCATTGAGGGTCTGGGCTGGCTGATCGAGGTTAGTTGCCATCAACAAGAGCCGGGCATAGGTAACTGAGATGGTGCCACTTAGCGGCGCGATCACCGTGACGGTAGTCGAATCAGTTGCCGATGCCCCCAAAGCATTTTGGCAGACCATTGTGTATGTATAAGTTGTGCCGCCGGGAATATTGGTTTCATTTCGACTACCGGTCAGACCTGAATAACCTGCCAGTCTGGAAGAACCCGTACAGGAAGTGGCGTTGCTCGAAGTCCAAGTGGCGCTATAGGTTGCGGGGCTGACCAATGTGATCGCAGCTCCATCCACCCCATTTATACGGACATCGACCGTCGGCGCCGCATAAATCGTTGTGCGTTTTGTGTCTGACGCTGATCCGCCGGCATTAACACAGGTCACGGTGTAATCATAGTTTCCAGCAGTCAATCCGCTTTCTGACTTTGAACCAGTTAAACCAGATAACCCCACAAAACGATTTGAACCAGTGCAGGACGTGGCATTTGTGCTCGTCCAACTGGCCGTAAAGTTGGCAGGGGCTGTCAGGGAGGCGGGAGTTGTTACGGAAACTGTAGGAGGGCTGAGTACATTTACAACAACGCTATCCGTGGCACTGCCGTTCTGATTGGAGCAAACCAAAGTATACGTGTACGAACCACTTGCCACTCCGCTGAACGCCTGGGTGCTATTGGTTGCTTGCGCGCCGCTCCAGGCCCCACTGGCTATACATGCCGCTGCGTTTGAACTGGTCCAACTGAGGGTGTAACTCCCTGGAGGCGCGGTGGTCAGTGGTCCGTTCGTTCCGTTCACTCTCAAATCCACAATTGGATTACCGGCTGACCGATAGACCGTGGTAACCGCTCGAACATCCACATAGCCGCCACTGGCGGAAATCGACCAGGAGCAGTCTCCGGCAGTTGGTACATTCCAGGCGGGCGATGGTTGGTTGGTGAAACCCGGTGCACCATTTACGAAAGTATATAAATCTGCATTGAGGATGGTCTGGCCGCAAGCAATGACAGTCGCAGTTCCAACCGCGCCGTCCTTTGTAAAGGCTACCTGGACGTTAAAGGTTTGCAAATAGGTGAAATTACCTGAAATTGAGCCGCCATCATATATGCGGGTTACCGTTTCAGTGCAACCTCCACCGCAACTGCCACCTCCTTCAGACGGTGGCAAAGATGTTCCATCTCTGTGGTACAAACTGACATAACCAACTGGGCCAGTCCATTTGATGAAGGCTGAATCCTGGTCGTAGGTCCGTCCATTGGGTAAGTATTGGGGATAAATGACAGCCAGGGCTGGATGGATATCCAAAAACAGGGTGGCCAGAACAGCCAGCCAAACAAATATCAGGGCCCATACGATTTTGGGCGGAAGTTTTTGTGCTGTTATTTTCACTGGGAGACACCTGCTGAGGCAAAGACGTTGACGTCTTTGGTTTGAACGGCAAATAAATCCAAAAGCATCCATCGCACCGGAACTTCAAGGTAAACACCGACGGCTGGCTCGCTGCTGGACCAATTTCCAAGGCTACTGCCCAGCCGAACCGGATTGGGTGGGTAACCAGTAATGCTCCCGCCGGTTGGATCTGGCAATATACGCACGTCCATACTGAAAGTGGGTATACCGCGCCGGTTCATGGCAGCAATTACCAGGTTTTGTGCTTCTGTTTTGGCAGTTGAGCTATTCAGCTTGATCCCGCTGCCCGAAGTTAACGAGCTCCAATCCCGCCCCTTAGAAACACCGGTCAGGGCTGCCTCCTGGGTTACGGAGTATGCCCAATTGCGCGCTGCATAAAGTGAATACACATCTACCAATCCTGAAGCAATCACAATCAAGGTCAGGATGATCAGAAGACCCCAGGCCGCAGTTTGAGCTCGAGTGTCAAAAAGCAGATCGGCTGTATGTTTTGAAGGGCGAATTGTCATCACGGATATCGCTCCACGATTCCCCAATGCTGGACTTTAATCGTCAGGATATTCCTGGAAAGAAAGGGGATATCAGCCTGAAAAGGAGCGGACGATTCCAGAATGAAAGTAGTGCCGAATGGGCTGCCAGACAGCCAGGCGGAACTTCGCAAAATGCCGGATGCATCGTAAACCTGGACCGATGTGGTGACGTTGGCTCCCATGATGTTTTTATTCGTGCCGGTTTGGATCAAGTTGGCAGCAAAACTCCACTGGGATGGATCCAGCGATAAGGCTCGTACTGCTGCGCCGGCGCTGCTGTCCAGAGCCTGACGTATGGCAACACCCCGGCTCAATTCAATCCCGCCAAAGATCACCAACGCCAGGATCATCAGGATCAGCAGTGATTCGACAGCTGCCTGACCTTTCTGGCTTATTCTAAGAACCGATTTGCGTGTTGACATTATTGAATTTCACCTGCAGGGTGGAAAAGATTTGCCAAAGCGCGCCTCCGACCAGGGCGATGAAGATTGCCAGGATCACGATATATTCCACGATGCTCTGTCCATTTCGGTCAGACAACATAATTTCTCCTTACCTATGCAACCGGAATATCCCGGAAAACTACGAAATAGGACTCTTGTTTGGCGACCGGCCATCTATCAGCCGGTCGCCAAACGAAAGGTCTTTTACGGGTGAGCAGCAGGAACCGCGATGCTGTTAATCCAGCCGGCCACGCTGGCACCTTGGGTGCCGACATTGCTCAGGATTGCCCAGACAGCCACCGCGCCCAGTACAACCGCAATGGCCAGCACAACCACGAACTGTGGAATTTCAGATGCCTTCTTGTCAAACAACATAAATACTTTCTCCTTTTCCCGGAACGGGATTGAAAATAGGGATTGCCGCAGTACGTGAGTCTGCGGATTTTAGAAACCCCCGCCGATCGATACTCCGGAAAGCGTATTCAGAATTCGGTCGATCAACGGGTAAAACAACAAGATAACGATAGGTCCGAGCAGAAATGGCATGGCCAGCAGGGTAATGCGCAGGGGCAATCGCTGCATTTCCTCTTCAGCCTGGTAACCGATTTCCTCGTTCAGCTCGGAAATGACACTGGCGATGGCCTGATCGACATTGGAGATTCCTCCAGACTGTTGGGCAGCCTGAATGCGTTGAACCGCGCGCAGCAGCTGGGAGGAAGCAAGGTCGTCTGTCAGTTGGTTGAGCAAATCCAACCCGCTTCGAGCGGAACTTCCCTTCAGCCTGTTTTGCAATTGTCGGTAAACCGGGCTGGTTTCAGGGGTCGTACGACCGATATTTTCCAGCCCAAGCAGCAAAGAGCCTTGCAGGCTCAAATGCAGCCGCACATCGATCAGGAATTGCCGGACTTGCCCTGCCATGAAGCGTTTGCGCTGCTGCACCAGAAATTCTCTTGCAAGCCATACCAGGATTGGCAGACCCAGAAAACCAAACCGGATGCCAGGCATGGTTGGACCGAGAAAGGCCAGAAGAGCCAGCCCAATCAGGGTTGAGACAGCATAGTAGGTGTTCCAGGAGATATTCTCGAGACCCAGCAGCGCCTCTTCTTTTTGTTGTTCTTGATTTTTCTCGTTATTTCTGATCCCAAGCGCGTTCAAGCGAGAACGTTTTCCGGGACCCAACAGCCTCCTTCCAGTTTCATAAAAGACTGACACAATAGTATTGGCAACCATGCCCACTCCGATTGCCAGGCCAAAGCCCACCACTAACGAAAAAGGTTCCACTCTACACCTCGCCGTAACTTAATTGGTAGACTTCAAACTCAAAATATAGACTGGACAGCACCACCACTCCGATGGTGACTGCCAGCAATACCCTGTGCGATACATCCTGAAGAAAAAAATCGCGCCAGGCCGGATACAGCATGACAAAACCAACCGCGCAGGCAACCGCCGCCTGCAGAAGTCGGATGGTTCCACGAACCAACGAAAGAGTCTGACTGGTTTTGGACCGCAACAGCTTTTGCCGGTGGGCCTCCTGCTCCAAGGATTGAAGCAGTTCGTCCTGGATATCATCGGTCAGCTGCGAATTGTTGGCAATCAAAGCAGCCAGCCTGGAAGTTACTTTCCCAGGCAAACCTTTCAACGACTGGGCGGCCTGGTCTGGGGTTTGATGCATCTGCAGGCGGTTGGCAACTTGTTCTATGGCTTTTTTCATCGTTCCATCTGATAGCCTGACTGCCTTGAGCGCATTTAAAATTGAATGATCCACTGTCATCAATGCCCGGATTTGCAGGGCGACTGCCTCAGCATCCTCGTTAACTTGCGCGTGTTCACTTTGCTTTTGTTGAAAATTGAGCCAGGCCAGGATGGTCAGCCCGATCAGCAAAACAAGCGGGGAAAGCATCAGGTCGCGTACGGCCAGCATCAATAAGCCGGTGACGCCGAGCAGGACCAATCGTTTCCAGTCCAGTTCTGCATGGTACTGAAACGGTTTTTCCTGGAGGATGCCCATATCGCGCAACCTTTTGTCCGCCCAGGATAGGAAGATTCGTCGCCAGAGTTTTACAGCAATCTCAGTAGTCGAAAGCAGGGTTGTGTAAAACACAAGAAAGATGCCGCCAACCAGCATGACTGAAGCTGCGCCGATCAACCATCGAAACAGGCTCATTGGCCATCATCCTGACTTGTATAGGTCTGTTCCCAGCCAACCCAATACCCAGTATCTGGAAAAATAATACCCAGGGCACGACAGCGTTTGGCAACTATCCTTTCTGACACGCCGTATAAATTGGCGATCTGAGGCAGGGGCAGTTCCCAAACCAGCTGGCTGAGTTCGGCCTGTTCGATCTCAAATTTTTGCGAGGCTGGATCATCGCAAGGTTGGTTATGGCTGGAACGTTGAAATCGGTGGGTCAAATACATTGAAAACGGTTGGCCGCAATGCGGGCATTGAATCATCACGCCGTTTTTTGGGAACTTCCTGGCCAGACCCGACAGGGATACGCGTTTCAGGTTTTCAGCGCTGCAGTTTTCAGTGTCACCATCTTTGAAAATAATTACTTCACCCGGGCGCAATGGCTTTGGTTGAAGCATCAGCTTGGCGATTTTGTTGTTCGGCTTGACAACTGTTTGGGAGTTTGATTTCATTTCGACTCCGATGCTTGCATTTGTTGAAAAACTTGCTCAAAGATCTGGGCAGGTTGCTCTTCATCCGCGCGGTATAAATATTTCAGACGGTAATTTCCATCTGGATCCATCCCCTGGATGGTGGCGATGGCTTGTAAGGCTCGTTGCACCCGGCCAGATTGATTAACGCGGCCCATTAAAGCGACAACATCCACACCCATGGCGACCATTGAACGTACGGCAGACAGTCCCAATTCCGGAGCCGCCGCCAGCGCAAGCTGCTCGAGACGCATCAAGGCTTCTTCAATGGAACCACCGTGGATTGTGGAAAGAGCCTTCCGCCCCAGACAGGCAGCCTTCAAAAATTGCAGTGCTTCGTTGCCAACGACCTCACCGACCAGGATGGCAGCCGGGTTCATGCGGGTGTAAATAACATTCAAGATCCAATCCAACGTCACACCTGGAGTTCCTGGTGATAACTCAGCGGGAGCCACAGCCCTGAGAAGAAAAGGATGCTGAATTTCTATTTCTCGAAATGTTTCAAGCGCAGCGATCGGAGCAGATTCGGGCAAAAAACCGGAAAGGGCATTGAGCAGGGTTGTCTTGCCCGACCCCATTTCTCCAGCGATCATCAGGGTTCCTGAAAGCGTGGAGACCAACCAGGCTAGAAACCGATCTGGCGGGTTTTGGAGTGACTGAACCCTCTTCTGGAGCTGCCTAGTAGCGTGATTTTGTGATCCGCTTGCAAAATTCTGAGCTGTATCCAGAGGCGTACGATCGAATCTGGAAAACGCACCGGATTGTTCCATTTCTTCCAGGGTACGCACGCGCCGACCAAAAGTACGGATATTGATGGCGGTCCCTTCCGTGGAGAGACGGGGGACAATCGCAGTGAATCGTTCTCCGCCAGGCAGGTCGATCAACACTGCTGGGCGGTCCCCGCGCAAGGTGGCTCCACCTTGCGCGGCGACATGGATAGCAAGATTTTCAAAATACCTGTCCGCCGCCAGTTTGCCGAGGTGATAAAAGGTGCCATCATATTCAACCGCCACATCTCCGTTGCGAACAAAGATTTCTTCGACGTAGGGATCGCGCAGAAGCTGGTCGAGCAGCCCTACACCGGAGAGGGCGTCTGTGATGATCTGGGCCTTCCGATTGACTGAGCTGCGGTTCTCGCCCTGCCCCCCTGCGCTGTGCACGGGGGTGTTCCAATCGATCAGGATCGAGCGCACTTCGTCAAAAAAGCGCTGCCGAACTGACGGGTCTGTCTCTCTCCAACCTGGTGGGTTGATGCCGCGCTCTACCAATTCTTCCCGAACGCGTTCGATCAAGGCTAAATCCATCGGCTCGAGAGGCTGGATGGAAGGTGGGTTTTTAGGTCGGGCTAGGGAAGGGCCAGGGTTGTCCATAATAATCCGTCTTGTTTTTTACTCGTTGCTACTGCTTGAAGGATGATGTTGATCATTTCCGGTTTGACCGACAACGTAAGGATTTGCACCTGTTCATTCTGATTACTGCCTGCCAACGGTGCAGCGCTTTCGTTTGTTTGGTTGGAACTGGCAGATAATCCCTGGGCAGTGCGCACATCCACCACTAAAACACTGGCAGCTATTTGCTCTACTGAAAACGCTGGAAAGGTAGTTTCAACCTGGTCTGCGTTGGTGGTTTCTGCAAGCACCTGGTAAAGGTTAACGCGATCCCCGATGCGGATCTGCCCTCCCACTGCCGAGACCGGCTCGACTGGAATGGAAATCACCTCAAACTCGGGATCTGCCAGGCGAAATTCCGTGGGAGAAACCGCGTTTGCCTGGGCTACTGGCAATCCTGCTGTCAGGGCGATTGTGCTGAGCTTTCCATTCAAATCCTGAACAGACTGGTAATAGGGCAAAGATTCCATCGAGCGCGGCATTTCACGCATCTTGAACATCTCTGCCTTTAAGACGGTATAGGCGGATATGGGATGGATAGGTACAGGCACCTGACTGGTACCGTTACATATCGGCCATGAGCATTCTCGGCACGCGGTTATAAATCTGGTAGTCGGCGGAACCAGGGCCCTGGGGAGTGAAATCTGCCGCCAATTGGCGGTAGCCGGCCTGCCCGTGCGCGGGATGGTCCGGGCAACCTCGGCACCGGAGATGGTGGCGGAGCTCAAAGCCATTGGGGTAAAGATCGTTATGGGGTTCGGTCGGTGATCAGCAGCGCTTCCTGCCTGGTTTCGCGGCAGCCGGGCGATTCAATCCTGGATACCGACCGCCTGGGCCAGCATAATCTGGTCCAGGCGGCCAGGGCAGTGGCATGCCTTACACGATCCTATGCCCGGGCTTTTTCATGGAATCGTGGCTCAGCCCGGTCCTTGGTTTTGATTGCGCCAACCTCCGCGCCACGATCTATGGAGAAGGCCATGCCGCCAACAGTTATATTTCATTGGTGGATGTGGCAGGAATCGCGGTGGAGAGCCTTTCCAAGCCTGCGGCCCGCAATGCCAGCTTTGAAATCGGCCTGCCAACCCTGTTCAGCCAGTTGGAAGTGGTGCGGGCGTTTGAGCAAGTCAGTGGAAGCTGCTTCGACCTGCAGTTTGTTCCGGCCGCCGTTCTGGCTGCCCAGCGCGCCGCGGCCACCGATCCGTTTCAGGAGTCTTTTGCCGTGCTCATCCACCAGCTGGCGCTGGGCACCCGGATTGACAGCTCCGCCGTCAGGCAAGTATTCCGCAGCCCATTCGTTTCGATGGAAGATTACGCCAAGCGCGTGATGGGCAGTTTATAGTACAGATTGCAGGAACAACTCCGGGTTGGTTAATCCTCAATTTTAAGGAGGATCACATATTTTTCTTGGGCTTTTTGCAGATGATAACAACCATAGACCCATTTCATCCAGCAATACTTTTGCCCGGACTTGTAGTAAAAGTAACCGGCCAGCGCGAGTGCGCCAACCATCCTTGCTAACAGCGCCATTCCGATCACCTTACCAATCAAACCAAACAGTTTCCCAATCATGCTCAATTCTCATCTATGTGTTTCTAGTGCCGTTTCCATTCGGCTGCTGTGAACTCCCGGTTATCTGACTATGTTTCTCTGCGAACAATTGTGTCGCGCGCTTTGCTTGTAAATATCCTTATACAGCTCATGGTTACTCTGGCGCCCCTATCCGGAGTCAATGTACCCCAGCAAGGAGTGAACTATCAAATATATTGGGGAAACTGGTTGAAACTTTGGAATAAAAGGCAAATGGGATTGTGAACTCAAGGATCATGTTCCCAACGTTCCGGGTTGAAGCATTGGAAATAGATTCGCTTGGAAAAAATAAAGCACCGTGTTGTAAAAGTATCTGCGGTCAAGGCGCCTTGATGTAACCTTCGGCTGCTTGCCAGGCGGAATATAACTCCCATTCCGAGAAATGGGACTGACTTGGGACACTGGTCTCATGACAGTAGGACTGCCTATTTGCTATATTAACAGCGTAAGACGCACACAAAAAATAACCCTTTCTGGAGGCAGCCATGAACACAACCTATTCTCAAAACGAACAGAAACCCCAAACCTTCGCATTTCTCGCGATTGCGCTGGCCTTGGTCATCGTGCTACACTTTAGCTTGAATGTTTCGACAAGCCGCTCCATTCATTTCATGACCCCTTTTGCGAATATTCAGACACATGTGATTTCGGACAATTCATCACCTGTCGCAGTACCAGTGCCCACCCCGTCCAGCGTGCAGATTCAGGTTCAGTCCACACCTGCTGCGCCGGCTCCCGTACAAACCAAGCAGGTTGAGCAGCTCGTCCCAGTGCCCGCCCCCGCTCCTGCACTTCCGTAAATGCAAAAGGAGACTCTCATGAAAACCCTGCGTCTGTCCTCGATCTTGTTTCTCGCGTTCTGCTTGTTGCTCTCGGGCTGTGGCATGTTGGATGCCGCGTCAACCCCAACCCCTGTGCCCCTGCCTCCGCCCCAATACCTGGAAAGCGCTTTGCAGTGGCTGCAAACCAATGCCGTGTTTGAAAAAAATGCGGATTGGACCGCCATCCGGAAAGAAGCCGCGACACTTTCGCCGGACCCGAAAACAACCGCCGATACTTACCCCGCCATCTGCAATGCGCTGCGGGCGCTGAAGGATGGAAATGCTTTTATGCTGGTGCCCAGTTTGGAGATCCCCAATTTTGACAGCGGTTACTGGACCCAGTACCCGGATTATCAGATCGTAACCAGGGTGACGCCCAATGACCCGGCCGAAAAAGCAGGTTTGCACATCGGCGATGTCATCCAGGAGCAAAATGGTCACACTGCCGATCCATACAATCCGGATGATCTTTGGCCACCCTGAAATACCAACGCGCCGGATGCCAGCCCGCAGGAAAAACTGGTCGTACTGCGCGATGGGCAATCGCTCCAGATCACGATCGATAAAGCGACAATGAAAACGGATGACCAAATGGGGCAGTCCACCGGGCAAAGGCTGGGGACGGACGCCAGC
>CAINXK010000504.1 GCA_903854805.1 uncultured Anaerolineae bacterium | reverse complement strand
GTGGTGATCTCCTCTTCTGACGGCAGCGGCGCATATCATCAAAAAACGCCACGATTACCAGGAAGATCGCCACACTCGCTGGGGCAGGCTCGTTTGCACTGACACCGGGAGGTTGTGGTTTTGTCTACCCGATGATTGTCTATAACAGGATTGTTAAAAGTGGCTGAAAAATAGGCTTGATTTCAGGCAGGTTTGCTGCCTGTGAACTGAGCCAGTGTGGCCTCGCAATGAGATGGGATCAGGCGGATATCTGGCCGGTTTTTGTAAAACTGGTGCAAATCTGTCAGAGTTTCAAGGTAAGCAACTGTATCAGGAAATAGGAAATTTGCCAGCTGGTGGGGTGGACGGTTTTCGGTGATACTGCGTCCCAACCAGGCTGCGTCAGCGACGAAAAAATAGGTCAGCCCGCTTTGGTCACGGGCCAGGATCCCCATTTGTCCGGTGGCGTGACCAGGCAGTTCAACCGCCAGCAAGCTTTCATCGCCGAGAAGGTCAAAGCCGGTTGTGAATGGCGCATATTCGGGTGCTAACGGTCGCGGAACAGAAATTGCGACTGGGGCCGCGCGTTCTGAAAAATCCGTGGGGATCAGACCTGGTAAATAAGCGTGGGAAAGGGCTGCCAGCCCGCGCAGGTTGCGCAGCGAGGCAAATGCCTGTGGCAGGTAGACATATTTTGCGCGCGGAAAATCGCCCAGCGCGGCGATATGGTCTGCATGAAAATGGGAGATGAAAATCCGGGTGATATCGGTTGGTCGAATATTTAAAGTCGCAAGCTGCTTGATTGCCAGTTGGTCAGGGCGCAGGCTGACGGGGGTTGCCAGGCGATAGAGCCGGTTAGGGAAACGGCTGGTTTCATCAAAAAAACGTTCAGAATAGCCCGTATCGAAGAGCATTGCTCCATAATGGGGATGTTCAAACAGCGCAAACATGGCTGGAAAGTGAATGTTTCGCCAGCGCCCGCCCTGAATGGCGATGTGTTCGGGGCAGGAACAGTAGCCTGCCGAAAAAATGGAGACGTTAACTGCGTTCATGAATTCTCCTTGCGCCACCAAACCACAAAACGTTCAAAACCTTCAGCCACCGAAACCCGTGGTTGATACCCCAGCTCAGTGCGGGCCGCACTGATATCTAGTGTGGTGCTTTTCGCCAGCACCCCGACCATGTAACGGGTCAGAATTGGTTCCGGCTGTCCTGGCAGCAGGCGGCAAAGCCCTTCCAGCATTCCGGCCAGTCCCATTGCCAGCGGAAATGGAATCTGTTGATGCGGGTACTCGTATCCGAGCGCCTGGCAGAGTTTCTCTACCAGCGGCCAGAGCAGCTGAGGTTCGCCGTTCGTGATGTTGTATTTTTTGCCCAGCGTGTCCGCTGACGATTCAGCGCATAATAAAAGCGCGTCGACCACATTCTCAACGTATGTGAGGTCGGTGATGGTTTTCCCATCGCCAATGATCCGCAGGCGGCCGCGCTGCAAGCGGCCAATCAGGCGAGGCAGGATGGCCTGATCGCCTTCTCCGAAAATAGCCCGTGGGCGGATGGTGATCACGGGCAGTCCACGTTCGTAGGCCCGATCAATCTCAGCTTCGGCCAGCAGTTTGGTGCGCGCGTACTCGTTTGCGGGCAGGCGGGGCAGCGGCGCATCCTCGCGCAGGTTCAGCCTCGCTTCGTAGCGAAAATATATACTCGGCGTTGAAACATGCACAAGGCGCCGCACCGCCCCGGCTGTGCAGCCAGCAATTATATTCTGAGTCCCAATCACGTTTGAGCGATAAAACTCATGAGCCGGACCCCAGGCTGACGAAAGTGCGCCTGAGTGAAATACCACTTCCTGGCTCTGGCAAGCTCTACGCACCGCCGCCGCGTCTGCCAGGTCGGTACGCACTGAAAGCATGCCTTCCCGTTCCAATTCGGCTAACAGCTGCGGGTTGCGTCCTAATACCGTCACAACGTTGCCCTGGCTTTTTAAGCGTCGGGCTAATGCTTTGCCCAGAAAACCGGTCGCACCGGTCACGAGTGTTTTCACTTCAAGCTCTTTTTTGCCAATTCTGCCAGTTTTT
>CAINXK010000503.1 GCA_903854805.1 uncultured Anaerolineae bacterium | reverse complement strand
CAGCTGAATGAGCAAGCCGGTCAGGAGGCTGTAGATAAAGGACAGTGCCCAAACTCTGACATATTGCGAAGATTTCATGATATTTATCAGCCTTGAAGGGATGGAAACAAACACAACCCGGTTATCTTACCAGAAATTGAAACCTGCACCGGTTTTCATATGGCGGTTCCAGGATACACGAGGCACGGACCAAAAGCCATAAATAATAAATAGCGCAAATTCAGAATTTCTGTGCTTTCGGCTATCCCAGCCCAGAGAAAGAAATATACCCAGACTTGCTCGCTGAGGGCTACAAGCCAGCGCATGTGGCAGCAATCATCCTGGCGACTTCATTACATGTGATATTTTCCTGACATTTTTCACTTGACGCACCCTACCCATCCTCATAGAATAAAAGTACAATTCAACGGTTACAGGGAAGAGACTCAGGCAGGTTATTTGCTGCCAAAAAGAGCGCCGAAGGTGCAAATCCGAGACGGGCGCGTCCGGACGAAACTCTCAGGCAAAAGGACCCTGTTCTGCTAAACTCTGGAAAGTCCCGCAAGGGACACCGACGGGGCAAGCCCACCGGCTGGTTTTGAAACAAACCATCCGTGGCGAATCTCTCAGGTCATGGACAGAGGGCGTACGATTAATTTCGTGCGCCCTTTTTGCATTCCCGGCCGAAAATCGGGATTTCGGTAATATCCAAACCTAAAGGAGCACCATACGATGAACACACCTGCAAATTTAAAATATACCAAAAGTGATGAGTGGTTCGACCCCAAGACCGGCAAAGTCGGCCTGACCGATTTTGCCCAGGGCCAGCTCTCCGACATCGTCTTCGTGGAAATCCTGGTCGCAGCTGGCGACATGGTCGAAGTCGGCAGCCCGATCGCCTCGGTCGAATCAGTCAAGGCCGCAGCTGAAACCTATTCACCCGTCGCCGGAAAAGTTGTAGCCGTCAACGCTGACCTGTCCGCCGTCCCCGAAACCCTCAACAGCGACCCATTTGGTGCCGGCTGGATGATCCAGGTCGAAGGTGCAGACGGAGCCTCCATGCTGGATGCCGCCGCTTACGAAAATGATTGCGCAGGACGCGCGCACTAGCAGCCCGCAGAGTGATTGGGCCTGCCCACACCCTGCACAACCGGAGTTATTATGACCTATATTCCCCACTCTCCAAAAGAGCGGGACGCGATGCTGGAAACGATCGGCGTAAAAAGCCTTGACGGGCTCTTTGACGCTATCCCCGTAAAGTACCGCTTCCCCAAGCTCGATCTACCCCCGGCCCTGACCGAAATGGAAGCCGCCTCGCTGCTCAGCGAATTGGCTGATAGCAACGAATCAACCCAGCAGCTGGTCTCCTTCCTGGGCGCTGGCATGTATCACCATTACATCCCCTCCGTCGTCGACCACGTTCTGCGCCGCGGCGAGTTCTACACCGCTTACACACCCTACCAGCCCGAGATTTCTCAGGGCACCCTGCAGGCCATCTTTGAGTACCAATCCCTGATGACGGCCCTGACCGGCATGGAACTATCGAATGCATCGCATTACGACGGCGCCACAGCCACAGCCGAAGCCGTCAACATGGCCTTTGCCAATTTCCGCGGCAAACGGCGCAAGATCGTCATGTCCCCCAGCGTCCACCCGCAGTACCGCGAGACAGTCCGCACCTATACCCAGGGCATGGACCTGAACGTGGCCGGCGATGATGCTGGCGCGGATCTGCAAGCCGGACCCGAAGCCCTGCTGCCCCTGGTGGATCAGGATACGGCCCTGTTCATCGTCCAGTACCCCGATTTCTTCGGGCGCGTCTTCGACTATACGAAGGTTATCGAAGCTGTCCACGCCCAGGGCGCCCTGGCCTGCGTGGTGGTTAACCCCACCGCCCTGGCAATGTTCAAAACCCCCGGTGAAATGGGTGCAGATATCGTCGTTGGCGAAGGCCAGCCGCTCGGCCTGCCGCTCTGGTTTGGCGGCCCTTCGCTGGGATTCTTTACCACCCTCAAGAAGTACGTCCACAAGATGGCCGGACGCCTGGTGGGTGAAACCGTCGATTCGCGCGGTCAGAAATCCTATGTTCTGACGTTGACTGCTCGTGAACAGCACATCAAACGCGAAAAAGCCACCTCCAACATTTGCTCCAACCAGGGCTTGCTGGCGCTCGGCTCGGCAGTTTATCTCTCCGTGGTCGGCAAAGCCGGTTTGCAGCAGGTCTCCAACCTGTGCTACCAGAAGGCCCACTATGCCGCTGCAGAACTAAGCAAGATCCCTGGCATGGGCCTGTGCTTCACCCAGCCCTTCTTCCATGAATTTGCGCTCTGCCTGGGCCGCCCGGTCGAGGAAGTCAACGCGCACTTGCTGGAACACGGCATTCTGGGTGGCTACGACCTGGGCAACGACTACCCGGCCCTCAAAGACCATATGCTGGTGGCTGTGACCGAGATGAACACCAAACAAGAAATTGATCTATTGGTGGAAGTATTAAAGGAGGCCGTCCATGCGTGAGCCTACCATTTTCGAATTGTCATCACCCGGGCGCACCGGCGTAACCTTCCCAGCCTCGGATGTGCCGGCTTTTGACCTGCCCAACGAGTCACTCTTGCGTAAAGAACTACCCCTGCCTGAACTGGCCGAGGTGGACGTTACACGCCATTACATGCATCTTTCACGCTACAACTACAGTGTTGACGAGGGTTTCTACCCGCTGGGTTCCTGCACCATGAAGTACAACCCAAAGATCAACGAAGACACCTGCCGCCTGCCAGGCTTTATACACACCCACCCCCTGCAGCCCATCGAAACCATCCAGGGCAACCTGGCACTGCTCTTCGAGATGCAGGAATGGCTCAAAGAGATCAGCGGTTTTGAAGCGGTAACCCTGCAGCCTGCCGCCGGTGCCCACGGTGAATTTACCGGTGTGCTGATGATGCGCGCCTATCACAAGGCTCGTGGCGACAGCAAACGCAATAAAATGCTGATCCCGGATGCCGCCCACGGCACCAACCCCGCCTCTGCCGGTATGCTCGGAATGGACGTTATCACGATCCCCTCCGATGCCGATGGTAACGTGGACCTGGTTGCGCTCAAGGCTGCCTGCGACGATACCGTCGTGGGTATGATGCTGACCAACCCGAACACACTCGGTCTGTTCGATCAACATATCGTCGAAGTCGTCAAGCTGGTGCGCGATTGCGGCGGGCTGATGTACGGCGATGGCGCCAACCTGAATGCTTTGCTGGGTATCGTCCGCCCTGGCGATCTGGGCTTCGACGTCATGCACTTCAACCTGCACAAGACCTTTGCCGTGCCGCATGGCGGCGGCGGCCCAGGGTCGGGCCCGGTGGGTGTCAGCAAGCGCCTGGCAGATTTCCTGCCATCCCCGCTGATCTGCATCAAGGAAGAAGGCGATGAAGAAACCCCGCCACTGTATGGCTATGAAACCCCCAAGCAGACTATCGGCCGCATGAAAGCCTTCCACGGTCATTTCGGCGCGATCATCCGCTCTTACACCTACATCGCCATGCACGGACCAGATGGCCTCAAAGCAATTTCACAATTTGCAGTGCTGAACGCCAATTACCTGATGGCCCGCCTGAAGAGCCATTATAAAGTGCCATTCGACCGCATCTGCATGCACGAATTCGTGATGGAAGGCCGCTTTGAAGGCACCGATATTCGCGCCCTGGATATCGCCAAGCGCCTGATGGACTACAAGTTCCACCCACCAACAAATTACTTCCCGCTGATCGTGCACGAAGCCCTGATGATCGAGCCGACCGAGACTGAGAATAAGCAGACCCTGGACGCCTTCACCGATGCGCTGATCGCCATCGCTGGTGAAGCGCGCACCAATCCAGAGATTATCAAGACCGCCCCGCACGACACACCCTTCGGCCGCATGGACGAAGTCAAAGCCGCGCGCGAGCTGGTCCTGTGCTGCTGGCTGCCGGATAATTTCGACGAATAGATCATTTAAATACAAAAAGACACCCGGGCCTTTTACCAGGCTCCGGGTGTCTTTTTTTTGATTGCAGCCTCGTCCGCACCGCCAGCTGGATCCGGCTCGAGACTGGGCTTAGCCAGCCAGGTCCTTTATTCCCAGGCAAAAAAACTCGGT
>CAINXK010000502.1 GCA_903854805.1 uncultured Anaerolineae bacterium | reverse complement strand
TTTGTGGCAGAAAGCCGCAGGCGGCCCTCATCAGTTGCGATTAGAATGTTCGCCAAGACGGGCAGGGTGCTGCGCGACGAAACGGCGCGTGAGACGGTGCTCAGACCGCGGCTAAGATTTTCTTGCAGTACGGTGACCTTCATCGTTTGCGCTCCTGCTTTCAAAAAAAATAAGATAATTTCCTGTGACTTTTCATCTATTTTACTTCATTAAATGCTTGGGTGCAGGTACTGCATTTTAAAAAATCATTTATTATTTCCATCACTCTGATAATCTATGAAATTTGGCTTAATACGCTCATTACCAGAAGGATGCAAAATTGCAGTCATTGAATCACTTTCTGCAAAGATAAAAAAATGAGGCAGAACGACAAAATTAGAAATCAAGGTTGAAAAGTATGACCCAAAAGTTAGCGTACATTTCCCAGTTTGTTCGAGTTTATGACGAAGCGATCACCTTTTTTAACAAGAAACTTGGGTTTGATCTGGTTGATGATACCAACATTAGTGCGGGAAAAAATGTACGCAGGAAACGCCGCCGGATTCACGGGAAAGTAGCCTGCTTTTTGGCACATGGCGCAACAGTAATCCAGAAAAAGGACCCCGGCCGACTCAGCGGCGGACGCAAGTGCTTTTTTACTTCAAGTTGACGCCTTCTGGTGAAATTAGGTCGGAATGGTCGCGTGTGATGTTTCGTTCCTTGAAAATATCGGCAGGAATTGTATCGGGTCGCGGTGTTTTCGATGATGTATATTTGAATTGAAAAAGGAATAAAGTGTACGAAGTTTATCCAGAAAATAACGAAAATCAAGGTAGGGATGCACCATCAGTCCCTACCTTGACGGTTCCATTTTGATATATTTTTATAAACTGGGCGGAACGGACCAATTTATTTTATTATTCAATTTCCTGCAATCAACGATATCCCCAGCCCGAACAAAAGGAATAAGATCTGCAGACCAAAGAGCGCAGCAAAAACATAAGCGGCCGTTTGCCAGGCGGGGGCGCCGTTTGAACTGCGCACTTCCTGCCCTTCCGCCAAATGCCGCAAAATTTGGGCCGTCACCACTGGGCCGTTTTTCAGGGCGCCGCCCGGCCAGTACCAACCGGGCAGATCTACCGGTACAACAAGTTTGGAGCCGGGAAAATCCTTAAGCCATAACCTGAGCGCTTCCGGGGGGTTCAGAGCCAGGCTTGATGGTAGTACCACGGCTTGTACAACGCTGACCCCATCCGGAATACCCTGTTCAACGGTTTGAACGGCCACCGGAATGGCACCTGAAGCGCGTTTGATCGCGCCTACCAGTGGCGCCGCGAAGCCCGATCCCTGAGATTCAAAGATCAACACGGCGAAGAGCGCCTGCCGCGAGGCCAGTGCATCTGCTGCCCGCCCACCATCCTGACGTAGGACGTTCCAGTGGTAGACCAGGAAAGCCACGAAAAGACTCAATAGTTGGACGCCATTAAATACATCTGTAATAAAGCTATCACTGCGGTGGTCCAGAAATCCAAACAAGATGGTATAGACCAGGTAAATGGCCGAGGCCATGCCACCGATGACTGTGGCAAAGATCGCCAAGTACAGGTAAGAGCGGCGAACGATAGAGCGCCGGGCATGATCGCCCATATCCCCAGATGCCAGGGCTTCAGCTTGCATCGGACGCCAGGCGGAGAGCCAGAGAGGTAGACCGGAAAGCAGCGTGGCAATTGCGCCGGTCAGACGCGGTCGGAGCACTTCACCCCAGAGCGCATCCCCGGTTAAAACCGTGACGATAAACGAGAGCAGCAGCGCCAACCCGACGAAGGTGGCCACCAGACCAACGAGAGAGAGTATGTAAAAGTAAAAACGCTTCAAAGCCGATTGGCGGGTTGAGTCGCCGACCGATGCAATTTCCCGGGTCAGCCAGCTTCCGTAATAAGCCCAAACGACCGCCAGGGGCAGGCCGACAGAGAAGGGGCTGCCAATCTGTGAAACCAACTCACGCCAGTTCAAGTCTGCGCCAAGCAGGCGTAGTAAAAGCGTATTCATTATCATGCCTGCCGTGGTCAGCACTACCATAACACCCGCGAGTGCCAATATATAGAGTACGGCCATGCGCAAGGTCGAGCCAAGTTCTGTGGTTTCATCCAGGGCCTTCTGACATAGATTCCAGCAATAAACCCAGACGGGTGTACCGACCAAGATCAATGCCAGGCCGTTGATGTAGAGTTCGCGCCCCTGGGCGCCAAGCACCGCGCTGGGTAGGTAGAAAAGGAATCGAATATCTTGCTGAGTACCGAAGACAGTCATTAAAAGCGCGTACAAGACCCAGATATAGCGATACAACCTGCGGATATCCGCAAAGTTCTCCTTCTCTGTCAGTGCGGCCCAATTGGTGCGCTGAATGTTGAAAAAATAACCGGCGGCAAGCAGATTCAGCAAGATGGCGATGATGTTGTCTACCCAGGTTTGGGTACCGCCGACGAAGGTCCGGTAGGAATCGATGCCTGCGCTCGTGATCAGAGTACGGTTGATCAGAGCCAGCAGGTTTTGCACGACTGGAATGAGAGTCGCCAACAGGGCGGCGTATAAGAATAAGGCGCGTAGTGTAGCAGAATGTTCCTCGGGGTCCTTTTCAGAGACCCTCTGCGCCCAGAGCCAATGGGCCGCAAAGATTGGTACACCTACGCAGATCAGGGCCAGCGCCTGGGCCAGAGTATCTGCTCCAGGGAAAGTTAGTCCTGATGAGAACATCGTGCGCAGCAGATTGATCAGGCCCCATATAACAACTTCAAGGCTGATCAATGCCACCAGGTAAAAATAGAGTCGGCGAATAGTTTTCATTTTATTTCACCGGAGCTGCTGGGATGGAAGTCGGTTGGTACCACTCATAAGACCAGAAGTTGAAAGGAAGCTGCTTAATCTTCCAGCTGCCATTCTGGCGCACCAGTTCGGCGTATTCTGCATTACGATAGCCGCTCGAAAAAGGGTCACTCGGGCTGTAAATTAGTCCCAGGCTGACAGATGCTGTTTGCGCGCTCACATCTGCCTTGCCAATCTCCACTCCGGCATTTGTGGGATCAACGCTGTGGTTTATGAAGGAAGTGTGGAATTGCTCTGAAGTCGGTTTGTTTGGCAGGTCAGCCAGGTAGGTGTAGGCCCGGTCGAAGTCACGTTTGTGCAGAGCCACAACATAGTTTTGAACAACACCTTCGGGCGTTTCTTCTGTGACATAGATTAAGTTGTCTTTTCTGGTAAAAAAAACGGTTAGAGCAGCCACAACCAGAATTACGATCCCAATCAGGATTCCGATCAGAAAGCGGTCTTGTTTCATATTTTTTTATCCTTTCGGAGCTGTAATTACCTGGTTGTTTAGACCAGGTCTTTTGATGCGTTTTTTTGGGCCGGGGCGGGCTGCAATTACGAAGAAAGGCCCCAGCACGGGCAAGATAAAAGCCAACGTAGCCCATAAAGTAAATTCTAACGAGGAGCAGCGCCGGTATTGCAAGTAGGCAATGGATAGTGAGAAGCTTCCGACCAGATACAACGTAAATAGAGCGCGCAGGAGCAGGTGTTCCATATTTTTATTGTACAAGGTTGGTGTAAAAAAGGCAAGATGTAGAACTTGTGTTCTATGTTGTATTTTTATCACATAATCCATCAATCCGCGGTTAGCATTTAATCTAACTTCAAAATTGTAGCAATAATCGTCTAGTCCAGGCCAACCACACAACAAAAAGGCTAACGGGGATCCAGCCTGCCACTCCCATGTCAATCATCCAAGTGTTGTATCAAAGCCTGGTTTTAAAAAGAAGATCGCAGTCCGGGGGACGCGTTAACTGCAGCGTGCGCCAGTGTTGCTGGGTGTTCTGGTACAGCCAGGATCGCAGCATGCCGAACAGGGTGCAGCCCACCAGCACGACAAGTCTGCCTAGACATGGGTGCTGCAGAAAATTCAATTCATGGAGAAGCGTGGTGGGCGCATGCCAGAAACTCCAGGTTGCGCCGCTGATCAGATTCACACGCCACTGCCAAAGCGGGAACAGCTGCGGCAACAGAAAACCTTGCCCGCCAAGTTCTTCGCTCACCGCAAAAACGATTTTCATATACAGGTGCCAAGCAAACAGTGGATGCCAGCTGGATAAAAGCCAAGCACAGGAAGGTCCGGTGTTTTGTTCTGGCAGACGTCTTCGCCAGTGCTTTGATCAGCATGCCAAAATCGGTATCTAATTTACCCGCTCCTAGCAGTTAGCTGGTTGCTGCAGAGTAAGGATGGTCAAAACAGGAGGTAGTAGCCGGGTCCGGATGGTAAACCGTTTGGAACCGAGGTTATTCATGCGCAGGGTATTGAAAGCTTTCTTCTCAACAAACCGCGTGGTGATCATATCTGCAAGCCCGGGATCCCACAGAACCAGTGCAAATAATTCGCATGGATTTGGTCAATTTGATCTGATCAGATTTGAAAGTCAGTGGATTTGCAAATACAATCTATGGAATTACGAATGTAAGGCAGAGAAACCAGTATAACGATTTTTGATTTAATATATTTTTCAAAATATGTTGTATGGTGGGTAAATACGAGCTCTGAAGAGTGTTGGTGCAATGATGTTTATATTGTAGGTGTTTTCAAAACCAACATCGATTGCACATCCCAGCCAGTCAGCCAAATTCGTCCAGCTTTTATTTCATTTCGCAGTTTAGCTCTTCAAAAAGAGCCAACCTTTGACGTCAGTTGGAATATTTTCATCTCTATTTTGTTCGCAAAAAGTACCTGCTATTTTTAACCTGGGTCACTACAGTGGCAGTTTTTGTGTTTCACGTGAAACAATTTGTGGGGTTGGCACAGATGCTTGCTGTTTATCTTGTAATTCAAACCCAGTATTTTTATTAATCAATCATGCTTTTGGTTCACCCCGATATAGGATGTAAGAGTAAATCACCGAAATTAATGATGCTCCAATCACGGGAAACATGATGAACCAGATCGCCTGGTCTGGAAAGAAGGCGCCCAGGAAGGCGAATATACCGGCGGCAATGTACAGCTTTCCTCCGAGACGGTGAGTCTCATTCCAAACCCTGTCACTGGAAAGAGTCCACGGGGTGCGTATGCCGATGAAGTAGTTACGCCTGGCTTTCGATATCAATACACCCATGAATACAAACAATAAACCCATGGCTGGCAGCATGGCAGTGCTCATGCGGAAACCTGTATAGCCCAGGTTCCAGATCAGAGTCAGCGAATGTATGTAGACCAGGAAGGCGATTATTAGCGTGATGAAAGTGTTGAAATATTCACGAAACTGCTCTATGTTGGCTTTTAGAGGGTCCATCGATGGTATCACCAGGAATAGGAGTAGCATGCCCGTGGCGATTAGAGGCATCAGGAATACGCCCCAAAATCTGGGCATGTATCCATTTACCTGGTCATTCACGTTCCAGTGGGATGCCATTGAGTCTGGTAGCTGATTCCATAGTAGTATTCCCGCCAGGCTCGCAACCAGGACCAGTATGATTGAAATGGAGAGTGTTGTTTTTGTCGACATTATTTTTTCCTTTTATGTTTCACGTGAAACGTAAGCAATGTTTTGTTTCAGGTTACGATGCGGTCGCCATTTAGTTGAGAACTTGAAGGGTCATTTTTATTTGTTGGTTTTGCGTTGTTTTGGGCCAGTGTGATTTGCTGTTCAGCCGACCCAAAGTCAGGGTGTCAAGGGCAGCGCCAATCATAATCAAAAAGGCGCCTTTTTTTAAATCTTCAATGCGAATGTTCACAGTACGCAGGTGAAAAGTTGTTGGTTTTGAGATAAAAGACTCGGATGCTTTTGCAAAGCAGGCTGCGCCTGTTCTTCTGGTTCGCTCGGGTTGACACAGGCCTGGCGAGACCTGCCATCTTTTAGATCCTGGGGTATGGCAAGAGCGCGAATTTCGACGGATTGAACGGTGACATCTGGGGCAGGGTGCGTTTGTCTATTCTGCGATGCAGCTTTCCGTCATTAGATCTATAGTCTGCAATAATGTCTGCGATCATCATACGCCCAATGCTATCGCATCGTGCGGTCTGGGCCGCCCAGACAATTGCACTGTGCGATAACCTTCAACTTCCAGGACGACTTTCTCTGCATCCGATATATCCCAAAAAAGGACGGTATCCATGTTTATAAGAGCTGCATCCCAGGTCAGCGATTTTTTACCTGCAAAAGGGGTGACCATCACGCGCTGATCAACCAGGGTGTTTATGGCATCGAACAAAGGTATGATCCAAAATAGACCGGGTGCTGCCCAATGTCAGGTTTGACGGGTTTTTTCATCCACGAGAACTGCGCCAAGAATTGCGGCGGCGATCAGTAGACCGAA
>CAINXK010000501.1 GCA_903854805.1 uncultured Anaerolineae bacterium | reverse complement strand
TGTTGGGTTCTTGCAAGGGTTTTAATAGTATTCAGATGCTGCTGTGGCATAAAATTAATATAGGCATTTTTGGAACAGTACGCAGATAAAAAAATTGTTTCTTCGATGTATTAATTTTGGAGGAAGATGAAAATAAGGCGTTTTATCGTCGCGGTTTTAATCCTGGTCAGTCTTGTTCCACAGGCTTTTACATTTTCACCGGCCAGGGCCCCACAGCAGCCGGGTTCGGTTCAAGCTCACCCGCCCATCACGCTGGTCACGTTTACCGTGGTGAACAACACCGGTGGGTTGATGAACTTCATCATGGACGGAAAGTCTAGACTTGGCTTTACCAAGATCTATCAGTATGGTGGCTACCTCGGCAGGAATGATTATCGTATTGAGCAAGGCAATTACGTGGTCACTTTCTGGGCTTGCGGGCGGCAGACTGCCAAGTTGCTGCGCATCACGGGCAACCGTAAAATCTTTCTTGACTGCAAGACGAACTTGATCATCCGTTAAAAAATTGGGTAAAACACGCAAAGATGTGATCAAGCTGCCGGAGATGGCAGCCGCTGGAAAATAAAATCTCTCGCGGGTAGATGCAGGCTTTCTGCACCCACCCGCGGGGTGGCTTTTGGGTGGGGAAGCAGGTCATTTGTGAAATTTTGAATTAGGTCTTGAATTTTCCCAAAAACGTTGTAATATATATTTGGTAGCATGGCCCTCGGTAGAATAATCAGATCCATATGTTCCGCCGGAGGTTCTATGAAAAGGTCTATCTTCACAGCTGTTGTGTTGGTTTCTTTATTGGCGATTCTTGTGACGACTGCTGGTGTTTCAAATAAGAGTATTGGACTGGCTGGAGTAAAATTTGTACCTAATAAAGGCGTTGTGCTGACCTTCCATACAGTCGGCACTTTCACCCCAGCCGAATTGGCAAAAGCAAGCATTGTAGTTAACCATACTGTATATGGTTTGCATTGTGCTGCCCAGGATGATACTCATGTAGATTGCCAGGCGCCAGGTAAGCTTACTCAATATCACGGTTATGCTGCCAAGGGTTATATCGCCGGGACTTGGTTCACCACATCCTTGCCCAAGGTGACTCACGCGCATGACATTAAGAACAAATAACAAGCTTACCAAGCACACATTGTTCACTGACTGAGGGCCATGAAGTTTGGTGTTTGTAACTTCAAACGAAAGCCGGGTGAAAAAAATCACCCGGCTTTTCCTATTTTTGTCACAAAAAGTGTTGTGCTTTTTTTTATAAACTGCTGCAGGCTATTCAGGCAGGCAGCTTATGTTGGTTTCGCAAAAACGCCACCCTGTGCGGGGCAAGGGAAAACCGGAATGATAGGCTGGGTGAAAGGAAACCGGTTTCTGCGTAAATGAATTCATGTCACAAACTACGAGTCTTGCCGTCTCAGGAAAAACTTGGTAATTTCTTCAGAGATGGCCGGGATGATACCCAACCCGAGCACAACCGCCCATTCTGCCCCAGACATCCAGTGTGTGTTGAAGATGTTCTGTAAGAAGGGCACCACGCAGACCAGCAGGAGCAGCGCCAGTGAGACACCCACGGCGTATTGCATCCATTTATTAGAGAATACCCCCAGCTTGAAGATGGAGACGCGTTCTGAGCGCACCGTGTAGGCGCGGAAGAGTTCGCACAGCGAAAGCGTAATGAAGGCCATGGTTTCGGCCGTGCGCAGGGCGTCCAGTTCTACGATGCGCCAGTTGAAGCCGAGCAGAAAGGCCAGCCCGCTTTGACCGGCTGCGGGCAGGTGACCGAGGCTGCCCAGTTCCCAGAGCAGGCCCAGGCAGAAGGCGGTCAGTACTGCGCCGGTCTGTGCGAAGGTCTGGACGATGATGCCGGTGCGCATGGAAGCGTTGATGATAGGTTCATTCCTGGGGCGCGGTTTGTGATCCATGATGTCCGGGTCGCCTTTTTCCATGGCGAGTGCCAGGGCTGGGGCACCATCGGTGATCAGGTTGAGCCAGAGCAGCTGAATGGCAGTCAGCGGGGCGGGCAGGCCGGCCAGGGTTGCCAGGAAGATGATCATGATCTCGGCCACGTTGGATGAGAGCAGGAAGAAGACAAATTTGCGAATATTGCCGTAAATGATGCGTCCCTGGGCAACGGCCGAGACAATGCTGGCGTAATTATCATCGGTCAGCACCATGTCAGCGGTTTCCTTGGCCACATCGGTGCCGGTGATACCCATGGCGATGCCGATATCGGCGCGTTTGATAGCCGGCGCATCATTGACACCATCGCCGGTCATGGCGACAACCTCATTGTTAGCCTGCAGGGCATCTACGATGCGCATCTTGTGTTCGGGGGAAACCCGCGCAAAAACATCGGTGTCTGCGATGACACTGATCAGCTGGGCATCTGTGATGGCGTCCAACTCGGCACCAGTCATGACCTTTTTGCCGGGGCGTAACAGCCCGATCGCTTCGGCGATGGCGCGGGCAGTGTTGGGGAAATCGCCTGTGATCATGACGGTGCGGATGCCGGCATGTCTGGCGGTGGCCAGGGCCACTTTAACTTCCTCGCGCGGTGGGTCGATCATGCCGATCAGACCGACAAAGATCAGATCCTGTTCAAGATTATCAGCGCTAAGCTCGCCAACGATGTTGGGAACTATCCGGTAAGCCACGCCCAGCACGCGCAGAGCGTCACGTGTCATGGCATCGTTGGCATCCAGGATGGCCTGGCGGGCAGATTCGTCGAGCGGAACTGAGTGATCGTCCATGCTCTGGTGGCTGCTGCACAGTTTGAGAACCACATCTGGCGCGCCTTTGACTGCGATTACGCGCCAATCTTTGTGGGTATTGTTATGGAAGGGTGAAGGGTCATCTGGGCTTGGCGCAGCCACGGTGTGAATGGTAATCATGCGCTTGCGTTCTGAATCAAAGGGTACTTCGTTCTCGCGTGGGTAGGCTTCGTCCAGGTCTTTGTGCATCGCCCCGGCCTTTTCAGCCGCCACGATCAGGGCGGCTTCGGTTGGGTCGCCTACAACCTGGATGGTTTCGCCGCCAGCTGCAAGCTCGGCGTCGTTATTAATGACACCCAGCCAGAGCGCAGTCATCACGGCCGGGTAATCTGCAATTTGGATAGTTTTTCCAGTGACCTGGAAATCACCTTTTGGGGAATAGCCGGTACCTGTGACCGAAACAAACTGGTTTGCAGCCCACAGGCGCGTGACGGTCATTTCGTTCTGGGTCAGGGTGCCGGTTTTGTCTGAACAGATAGTTGTGGCCGAACCGAGGGTCTCGACCGAAGAGAGCTTGCGAATGAGAGCGTGCCGGTGGACCATTTCTTGCATGCCCAGGGCCAGGCTGATGGTGACGACGGCGGGCAGACCTTCAGGAACAGCGGCGATGGCCAGGCTGACAGCGATCAGGAAAGCATCGGTGAGCGGTTTGGCAAATTGGCTGAAGTATGTCAACGGGGCGCTGAAGAGCATGGCCAGGTCGGTATCGTAGAAGATGGCGACTAAAAATACCAGGGTCACCAGGAACAGCGCGCCGATGCTGAGGGTTTTACCCAGTTCGTTCAACCGGCGTTGGAGCGGTGTTTCTTCGGTTTCGACACTTTGAAGCATGGTGGCGATTAAGCCCAGCTGGGTTTTCATGCCTGTGCCAGTCACCACACCACGCCCGCGCCCGTAGGAAACTGTGGTGCCCATAAAGGCTGAATTTTTTCGGTCTCCGAGCGGGGCGCCCGGTTGCAGCTGCATGGCGGCATTTTTCTGAACCGCCAGCGATTCACCCGTTAGAGAGGCTTCTTCCACGCGCAGGTTGATCGCCTCCAGCAAGCGCAGATCGGCGGGGATGAAATTTCCGGCCTCGAGATAGACGATATCTCCGGGGACGAGCTCACGTCCGGGGATGGTGATGCGCTGGCCATCACGTAGTACATGCGCTTCGGGTGCGGCCAGTTTCTTCAGGGCAGCCAGGGCTTCCTCGGCGCGGCGTTCCTGAACGATGCCCAGCACTGCGTTGAGCACAACAATGGCCATGATAGCGGCAGCATCCACCATCTCGCCCAAAAAGATTGAGATGACCGACGCGATGATCAGCAGCATGACGACGAAATCTTTGAGCTGGTCCCATAGCATCGAAAGGAAACCAGGCCGAGATGCCTCAGTCAGCTGGTTTAGCCCGTATTGTTCCGTGCGGATTTGGACATCGCTGGCACTCAGACCGTGTTCAGCCACACCGAGACTGGTGAGGACCTCACGGGATGAAAGCGTATGCCAGTTCTGTTGTTCTGGTTTGGGTAGTTTCTCGTTGGCCATAAAACTTCTCCGGGGAAACCATCTTCAATGATGGTTATGAAATTCTGTAAATCGTGGCTGGTCAAAACAAGATTGCAAATGGTGGTTTGATGCTGATGTTCTCAATTCTTCTATTTTCGCCCATAAACACGTGGGTGAAGTCGCTTTTCCACTTTTGATAATTTTTCAGCTGTGTAGAAGTATAATCGAAATGAGTATTGGATAAACGGGTATTTGCCGAGATCGGAGAAATTATGATCACCATTATTACACCCACTACCAAAGAACAGTTCAAAGCTTATTATGCTCTGCGTTACAGGGTTTTGCGCGAACCCGGTGGACACCCCCGGGGTACAGAGAAGGATGATTACGAACCGATCAGCGATCATTTTGTCGCATTGAACGAGGCAGGTGAGATTGTCGGGGCCGTCAAGCTGTACGAAAAGTCTGCGACTGCCGGGCATCTATCGCACCTGGTGGTGGCGCCGGAATACCAGCATAAGGGTATTGGCCGGAAGCTGATAGAGCATGTGGAGAAACGCGCCAGGGAAAAAGGCTATAAGACCCTGGGTGCCATGTCCAGGGTGACGGCAACCGCTTATTTTGAGAAGTTCGGATTTCACATTGCCGAACTGCCGACCCTGCACCTGGGGACAATTCACCTGGTGTGGATGGAGAAAAATATCGAGGCCTAAGAGCGGCTTCATACAGACGGGCGTGGATCAATTATCCGCGCCCGTCTGTGTTTTAATGGTATTTTTGTGCCAGGTGCCCCAGCTAAATCACCGGAGCATGGATAAAGGGAAATGTCGGCTTGGGTTCGCCTCACAAAAACCTTACGTGCCTGTTTTTTGCAGGGACTTTGGGTAACATTATTAACGTTCAATCCGATCAAATTGCTGGAACGGTTCCGCGTGATCATTTTGCTGAACCGCGCTCAGGCCCGGGCTTTGCCGATGGCGCGCAAGGCGCTGCTGAATAGATTGAGAATGCCGCGCAAGGGTGCCAGCAGCCAATCTACCAGCTCGTTTACAATTCCAATCCCCTGGGCAAACCAGATCAGGATGAAACGAAGTTTTTGGAGGGGTTTGAAGTGCGCATAGGCGAGCGAAAGCAGGATGGTACTGATCGATAATCCGAAGCGCAGCATGTCTGAGATTTCAACATGCCAGACCTGTTCGAGGATCAATTCCACACCAATGATCATCACCAGGATGTAGGCTGCCTGTTTGAGGATGGGTTCACGTTCAACGGCGTAGCTGAACAGCCCGGCCGCATAACGCATGGTTAAAATACCGATGGCCACACCGAGCATGACCACCCAGAGCATTTTGGAAAGCGAGACCGCCGCGACGACGTTGTCGATGCTGAAGACCAGGTCCATCAGTTCGACAGTGAGTACAGTTGCCCAGAACGATTTGGTCTGGATTGGTTTGCCCTGGCCGTCTTCTTCGCTGCCACCGCCGGACATATCCTCTATGCTATCGAAGGCCAGGTGGATCAGGTAGGCGGCGCCGATCAACTTGATCCATGAATTATGAATGAGGAAGCTGGCCATGAACAGCATGGCTCCGCGTCCCAGGTAGGCTCCCAGCAAACCAACTCTCAGGGCGGCAGTACGCTGGTTCCCTAGAAAGGGATGCAG
>CAINXK010000500.1 GCA_903854805.1 uncultured Anaerolineae bacterium | reverse complement strand
TGAGACACCTCCTTGTAGGATTTATTGATTTCGTCAATCACATTATCCTTAAGAAGGTGTCTCTTTTTATGCCTTTTCTTGAGTTGCTTCCCCTCATTTTTTGAGTTGCTTTTTCTCCTTCCGACTTGTTGCCCTATCCCATTCTATAAAATCGCACCATTCCTCATAACGAGGATCTTTCGCTCGAATAGCATTATGAAATACTTTTTGAATTGATCGAGTCACTGGACCTGTAACACCTTCACCAATTTTCCGGAAATCAATCTCGCTAAGGCCAATACATTCCGCAGCGGTCCCGCAAACAAAAACCTCGTCTGCGGAGTACAGTTGATCACGACTGATCGGCTGCTCCTTCACTTCTAATCCCAAATCTGTTGCAATCCTAAATATTGATGATCGCGTGATGCCCTCCAGGACAGGTGCAGTGGACGGAGTATAGATTTTTCCTTTTCGAACAATGAAGATGTTTTCGCCAGTACATTCGGCAACATACCCTTGCGGATCGAGCAAAATGGCTTCATCAAAACCCAATCTTACAGATTCCGTCTTCGCCAGAAAACTATTAGCATAATTTCCAGATACCTTTGATTTAGTCATATTCACATTAACATGATGGCGGGTAAAAGATGAAACATTAGCCCGAATTCCTTTAGCGATGGCCTCTTCGCCCAAATAATTGCCCCATTCCCACGCTGCAATTGACAATGCAGCCTGTCCATTATCGACATTCAGGTTCCAACCCCCACCAGTCAGATATAAAAGTGGCCGAACATAACAGCTTTTAAACTCATTTGCTTTTACAACTGCCTTGCACCCATCTATAACATCTTTTGAGGTGATGATTAGATTTCTGAAACCGAAAATTTCCGCAGACTCAATCAAACGTTCGGCGTGTTCCTTAAGACGAAATACCGCGGGGCCCCTGTCCGTCTCATAGACTCGGATCCCTTCAAACACAGCTGCCCCATAATGCAACGCAGGGGTCAGAAAATGGATAGTAGCTTTTTCAAAATCAACAAGTTTGCCATCCATCCAGATATATTTAGATTCCATTCCCATAATAATTTCTCCTTTTTGCCTGGTTTTTTATGGTGCTTTTCAAGATTATTGCAAATCGGGATATTCATCAATACTTATGCTGGAATTAGCACCCGGACCAAATAATAATTGCACCATCTATGAAATATGAACATAACCCAAATTTGTCATTGGCTTAAAATATGCGAAATGACCTCATTGGTCATCTGGCGAGTACTTAAATTACCGCCCAGGTCACTAGTGCGCGCTCCACCTGTAATCGTTTCGTCGACAGCTTTCTCGATTACATCTGCCTCGACAAACAAACCTAACGAGTGCCGCAAAAGCATGGCAGCGGAAAGAATTGTACCGATTGGGTTAGCAATTCCTTTGCCGGCTATATCTGGGGCTGACCCGTGAATTGGCTCGTATAAACCTGGACCATTTAACCCAAGGCTGGCTGATGGCAGCATTCCCATGGACCCTGCTAAAACTGACGCTTCGTCAGTCAGAATGTCCCCGAACATATTTTCCGTTACAATTACATCCATGTAGGCCGGACCGGTAATTAATCTCATCGCTGCAGTATCAACTAGCACATGGTCAAGCTCAACATCCGGGTTTTCAGATCCTACCTGCACAGCAATCTGGCGCCAAAGCCGGGATGTCTCTAAAACATTGGCCTTATCAACCGATGTTACCTTTTTCTTTCGACCCTTTGCCAGGCTAAAAGCCAATTCCATCACTCGGCGAATTTCATAATCATAATATTCCAAGGTATCGACCGCACGCTCACGACCATCCTTGATATCGCGCCCCTTGGGCCAACCAAAATATAAACCACCAGTTAGCTCACGAATAACCAGGATGTCAACCCCGATAAGCTTCTCTGGTTTAAGCGGAGACGAATTGATTAGCGCTGGGTGCACTTTCACCGGTCGCAAATTAGCAAACACTCCTAACCCCTTGCGAAGGGCCAATAATCCGCGCTCAGGGCGATCCTTAGCTCTTGGATCATCCCATTTTGGCCCACCAACTGCTCCCAATAAAACAGCATCTGAAGATTTGCAGTCAGATAATGTCTCGTCAGTAAGGGAAGATCCGAATACATCGATCGAACAACCACCCATCAGGTGCTCAGAAAAGGTAAATACGTGACCATATTTACCCATAATTACTTCCAAAACTCTGACAGTCTCCGAGATTATTTCCGGGCCAATACCATCACCGGGAAGCAAAACGATTTTTGATTGCATGATTTATTCCTCAATTTTTGGGTACACGGGCTGAACCCTAAAAATAAATTAATTTATTATCAATAATCCGTATTCGATTGCATCAACTAAAGCTTGCCAGGATGCTTCAATTATATTGGCACTCGCACCAACAGTACTCCAACGCTTGGTACCATTTTGGGTATCAATCAAAACACGAGTTATTGCCTCGGACCCTTGATCTGAATCCAGAATACGTACCTTAAAATCTGCAAGGTGAAAAGTTGCCAGCTGAGGATATGTACTTTGAAGAGCCTTTCTTAATGCAAGATCCAGGGCGTTAACCGGACCATTTCCTTCCGCGGCCGTATGCAGGACTTCACCGTTTACCCGAACTTTAACCATTGCTTCAGCAAAAATACCACGCCCTTGCCGATGTTCAACATTTACAAAAAAATCGATAAGCTCAAATGGTGGTTTGTACCCGGCTTGCTGACGCCTGAGCATCATTGCTACAGATGCTTCTGCTGCTTCAAAAGAGAATCCCCGAGATTCTAATTCTTTGATCTCATTCAATACGTCGAGAACAACTTCATGACTTTCGATATCCAGGCCATTTTCTTCAGCTTTGCTCAGGATATTTCCGCGTCCTGAAAGATCTGAAACAACGACCCTCATCTTATTTCCAACCATTTCCGGTTGAATATGTTGATAACTTTGCGCACTTCGCCGCATGGCTGCAACGTGGACGCCACCTTTATGAGCAAATGCCGACTTTCCAACGAAAGGCAAGTGATCATTTGGCATGAGATTGGCAACTTCGTCGACAAAATGTGAAAGCTCAAAAAGCTTTTCGAGACCACCATCTGGCAAACAACGTACACCAAGCTTTAATTCAATATCAGCCATTACTGAAATCAGATTCGCATTTCCGCACCGTTCCCCAACACCATTGATAGTGCCTTGCACTTGAATAGCACCCTCACGAACAGCCATCAATGAATTAACAACCGCGCACTCGCTATCGTTATGTGTGTGTATACCAAACGGATGGTGAATTGAGGCTTTCAATTCACGAATTATATGCTCAACTTCCCACGGCATGGTACCGCCATTTGTGTCACAAAGAACAATTGTCTCGGCACCGCCTCGGACGGCCGCCTTTAATGTCTCAAGTGCATAGCCAGAGTCAGCTTTATACCCATCGAAGAAATGTTCGGCATCGTAGATAATATATTTTCCATTGGTCCGCAAGTAAGACACGGACTGCTCAATCATCCTCAGATTATCTTCCAAGGTAGTCTGCAAAACTTCGGTGACGTGGAGTGTCCATGTCTTTCCAAAAATTGTACAGACGGGCGTATGGGCGTCAAGGAGTGCCTTAATGTTTGCGTCGTCTTCAGGCCCACCTTTTGCACGGCAAGTCGCACCAAACGCCGCAATCCTGGCATTTTTCCATTCCAAGTCTCGAGCTCGTTCAAAGAATTCAACATCCTTTGGATTCGAACCGGGCCAGCCTCCCTCAATAAATGCAACACCAAGGTCATCCAGTCGTTTGGCAATATTAACCTTATCACTTACTGAAAGGTTGAACCCTTCGCTTTGTG
>CAINXK010000499.1 GCA_903854805.1 uncultured Anaerolineae bacterium | reverse complement strand
TTCTGATACTTGTCTCTGTTCGTTTGCGAAGAAAAAAAACGATGTAACCCGGGAGCTTCAAGATCCCAATCGATCATCAAAATCCCCTTTTTCATCGTTTCCTTTTTTGCAAGCAAACAAGCGACATTGGCTAAAGCCATGGTCCGCCCGGTTCCGCCTTTGTAAGAATAAAAAGTGATCACTTGTCCATGCTTTTGTTCTGCCATAATAATTTACCTTAGTGGAAACTTGGCAAAGCTTTTCAAAGATGCCAATTGAAATAAATCTCGAACTTGGTCTATTGCAGGCAACCGAAACTCAAAACATTCGGAACAAGGATCTTGGTCACAACTTTCAAGTAATTGATAACACTTATAAATATGTTCAGCCAACTGCCGAACTAAAAGGCCGTATTGTGGATGTGCCCGCAAATTTCCAGAAACTATCATCTCATGAAAATCATAGTCTTGGCACTGTCCAATAATATTCATAGGCAGAATATCTCGACTAAAAGGCCGTATAGGGATAATAAAAGATAAGTCTCCAGGGCGTTCCATTGTGCGCCGGCGAGACGCTTCTAGTTCCTGCATCGCCTTAAATTCAAGTGTACATAACGGCATTCTTTCGCTGAAATATTTTGGAGTAAGTACCATTACAAAACAAGCGCTTTCACATAATGCCCTGGCGAGATCTCTATTCTCATTTATATGATCCCTGTCAAAATAAATTGGCAAATCCAGCATGCTACCAATTTCAACAGAAAGTGCGTTGTGAATGGCCTCAGCAAATTCGCGTACTAATTGTCCTTGCAATCCGATTTCGTTGGGATAACTAATAAAACAAGAGTATTTCATACCGCGATTATCTACTGGCTGAACTGTTTCCAGTTGTGGAAAACTTTCAAGAATGGAATTGACCGGCAAAAAATATGCCGTTTTTGTCTCGCGTACATTTTCATCAGTTTCGGCAATGATCCCAATAATTTTGTTATCAGTTGCGTCCCAAACCAAGCTGCCGCTAAATCCCGGACGAATTGTATAGGCTGTCTTCGACTCAATTTGCACTTTATTATTGCCAATTGCCCCAAGAATATTTCCAAATGACCAGCGTCCTGTCTCCACCCCATCGGGAAATCCATAAACATGAAATTCATGGCCCGTAATTTCACGAGATTTGAATAATGGTGGAAAATAAACTTGCGCGGGTAAATCTTCTGTAATCTCAAGGATAGCAATGTCTAAACCTGGGTTCCAAGATTTGATGCTGGCGGTTAGCATTTGTCCGGCCACTTTCAGCGGAAAATCCAGCGTTATCGTAATCCCTGTGGCCTCCTGTGGGATTACTTCCAACCCCAAGCAACTGGAAATAACATGGGCGCAGGTAATCACCTGACGGGCAGTGGCAAAAAAACCCGCACCCATAATGCCACCATCTTTGTGATGTATTCTTACGATAGATTTTTGAAAATCTTGCGGCATAGTTTATATCCCTGGAAACTAATTTTCATCCCACTTCAATCCTCACTCTAACATACTCAGCGTCCATCTTGTGCAGCTCGTCTCTTACCCTCTGCCTCAGTTCTACGGCCGGACGGACGCAATTCTCTCTGAACTCGGCTTCGCTGAGCTGAAGGTTGGGGAACAGGACTTTGAGATAGGCGGTGGCCAGGCGAGAGATGGCTTTGCGGTCACGCAGGTCATCGCAACCGACCAGGCGCATGTTGAGCTTGACGTAGTCGGCATAGCGGATTTCCTTGCGGAGTTGGTGCAGTACTTCGGAGAAGAAGTCGCCTTTGAGCCCAAGGCGGTTGGATGGGGTGTCTTTTGAGACGCGCGGCATTTCCCAACCGGGGATGATGCCGTGGATGCGGTCGATGAAGGCGGTTTCCTGCAGGAAGTTGGGGATTTCTTTGAAAATTCCGTCGTCATGATGGACTGGCAGTCGATTGGCATCAAGAGTGATGTTGCCGAGCATGACAAAACCCGCTTCGGAAGTGGCTTCGGTTTTGCCTCGGCTGAACTTGCCGGATTCCAGGAATACTTTTAGCTGTGCGATCAATTCGCCGCTCGAGTCACCAGCGATGGATTGGATTTCATCAAAGACGATCAGGTCGTAGCGCGTGACCAGGCCGGGGGTGTTGGTGGCCAGGTTGTGGAACAGAACAGCCGGGCTGATCTTGCCTCCACCGACCACACGCCCATAACGGGAAGTGTTGTCGTAAACGAAGGATTTGCCTGTGCCCTTGGGAGCCAGTTCGACAAGATTTACACGCGGTTCGACAAAGGGCAGGATGCGCGTGATCAGCACCATCTTCTGGAGTTCGGTGTGTGCCAGTGGGTTGAAGCCCATGCTGGAGACAATCAGGTCGCGCCACTCGTCCAGGCTGAAGTGCTGGCGGCATTCCATGTAATAGTCCAGGTCCAGTTTGCCGACCTGGAAGGGTTTCAGGTCGCGCATCCAGACTTCACCCTTTTGGGATTTCTCCTCGGGGGGAATATAGAACAGTTCGCCTACACCCCACACGCCGGAGGTCAGCAGCAGGTCGTTTTTCTCGACGATCACGCCTGTGATCTGGGCGTCATTGACATCCAGGAAGGGGATGCGCAGCATGCGTTTGCCGGTGTTGAGGTTGACCGTGACGCTGTAATCATCCAGCAGGTTGACCGGTTCCTGGCGCAGCAGGGCGTCTTTGATCTGGTCTTTCTGGCCTTTGGCGGGCAGGTATTTGGAAATGAAATCCGCGATGCGGCTGCGCGTGTTTTCACCGAATTCGCCGTTATCGAGATAACGCGAGATCAGCCATTCGCCCACGTAGGTGGGGATGGCGCGGCTGCCAAAGCCGGCCTGGTGGATCAGGGCCTTGTTAATGACCACTTCCGCCAGGGTCTCGAGCGATTTTTGTTCGAAAGGTAAATATTCACTAGAAGCCATAACCATCCTGCGTCTCCTCCAACACGGCTTTCAAGTTGATTGTAAACGATATTTCGATGGGATTGAAGGAGCGTTCCTGGCTTTCGTAGCGGGCGCGGATGGTGAGTTCGCGCGAATTCCCGGAACCCGGTTCACGCCTGAAGGCCAGGCGAAAGGAGGCTTTTTGCGGGATTTTGCCCAGGCTGTCGATGAAAACATCCTCGGCGCCGGCCAGACTCAAGACCAGGTTTTCGAGTGGGAAGGCGTTTGGATTGCCGATCTCAAATTCAAGCGTGGATGGGATTAC
>CAINXK010000498.1 GCA_903854805.1 uncultured Anaerolineae bacterium | reverse complement strand
TTCAAAGTCACCCGCGGACTTTCCAGCCGGTTTCCGGAAAGAGTCCTGACGACACCCATCTCTGAATCGGCTATTGTCGGTATTTGCAATGGCATGGCCATGCGTGGGCTTCGCCCAGTTGCTGAAATTATGTTTGGCGATTTCGTTACACTTACAGCCGATCAACTTATCAACCATGCTGCCAAATTTCGTTGGATGTACAACGACCAGGTGCGGGTCCCGGTCGTCGTACGTGCGCCGATGGGTGGGCGGCGTGGCTATGGTCCGACACACTCCCAGTCACTTGAAAAAATATTTTTAGGGATACCAGGTCTGCGGGTCATCGCTCCAAATACGCTCTCTGACCCGGCTGGCTTACTCGAATCCGCCATTCTCCAGGAAGAAGGCCCAATCCTGTTTGTTGAGCACAAATTACTGTATACCTGCGCCGTGCTCGAACCCGGAAAGGGTGATCTGGTCGATTTCGATATTGAAAATATTGGCGTTCAGAACCCTGCCCATATATTGCGATTTTCGGCTGCGCCGCAGGCGCAGCTAAGCATTGCAACGTATGGCTATAACTTCGAACTTGTCCGTGCGGCAGCGTTAAAATTGGCGTATGAGTACGAAATTTTTTCAGAGATTGTTTTATTTAGTCAGCTCAGCCCGTTTGAGCTTTCTCCGCTGATTGATTCCGCCAAGCGTACTAAACATTTGTTGACTGTTGAAGAAGGTACCCTGACCCTGGGTTGGGGTGCGGAAGTTGCAGCTCAAACTGCCGAGTTGGTTTCTAATCTGAAATTTCGACGCGCAGCTGCTTTGAATCTGCCAATTGCGAATGCCAAAACGCTTGAAGATGCGATTCTACCGTCGCTAGATAAGATCGTTCAGATGGCGCTGGAAGTGCTTAAATAGAAAGCAGTGGTAAGCCATGCCTGCCACTGCTTGATTGCTACAGTATTCGTGCCAGGTTTACATGGTTGGGGCAGCCGTCAGCGCAGCCTTGGCTGCGTTATAAGCCTGTCCGGTCAGGTGGCTTCCGATGGTGGTTGTATAGGCTACAGCGAAGAGCAAACCAATCCCACAGACGAGTGACCCGAGTGGGGCCAGGATGATATTAGCAAGTCCAATGCCCAAAATCACCATGATATAAGGCCCTGGAGCAGCGCGAACCATTCCAAAAATTTCGTTGAAGCGAAAGGCGGCCGAGAGTTCACCGCTGGCAGCGAGGTTACCAGTTGCAGCTGGAATAATAAAACCTGCGACGATTGCCAAAATAGTAATAAAACAGGTCATACATAGCCCGACAATGGTTGCTATGCCACCGGCTGCATTTGAATTGCTGTTTCCCATGGCAGTTGCGATGCCAATTGTGGCAGTTTGTCCGCAGATAACGATCAAGATAATCGGCAGGGCATATGCCAGGCTGACGACAAATGCCTGGAAGCCTTTTTGTAAAAAGCCACTGAAATCAGTCCAATCAGGCAGCATGTCGGGTTCATTGTTAATTACCCGTCGGGTGATTTCCAGGCCCCAGCCCATTAAGACAATTGAACCAATCACCGGGATTAAAAATACCACTGCTGCGATGCCCATTTTTTTCAGCCAGTCAGTGTCTTGAAAAGAAAATGTAAAAGCGCGACCAAAATCCATAAGTTCCTCCATTTTGATAATTAAGATGGGCCAATTATGTTTCAAAACAAGTAAAATTGCAACAGCAAAAATAAAAACAGGAAAATCATGACTTCTCTTGCCATCCTTGTGCCTTTATTGAATGCCAACGAACCGGAAGCCCGGTTGGTTTCAGTTCACTTTGCGAATGGGCTGCCTGTTCAAAAAGGTGATTTGTTGTTCACGATCGAGACGACCAAAGCCGCTGCAGATATCGAAGCGCCAGATTCTGGTTTTTTGCGGGTGGTGGCTGTCGAAGGTGATAATTTGGCGGTTGGGGATATATTGGCGTTTCTGACAAGCACTTCTGATGAGGCTCTTGATCTACCAGCCCGAGATTTTCCGGCTGAGAAACAGGTTGAACAACCTACCAGTACAACCGAATTTGACCAGGGTGAACTGCGTATAACACAGCCTGCCCGCAACCTGGCTAAATCGCTTGGTCTTGATTTATCCAAATTGCCAAAGGATCGTTTGATTACCGAGGCGGTAGTCCGGCAGCTGGTCGTGCCGTCCAATGTGCCGGCACCTCGTCAGATCAACGCACAAATATTGATCTATGGTGCTGGCGGGCATTCAAAGGCCGTTATGGAAATGGCGCGGGCGATTGGCGTGTTCCGGATTGCCGGGATTGTTGATGATAATGCAGCCCTGAAAGGCACCTCGGTTTTAGGAATTCCGGTGCTAGGTACGCGGGAGATTCTTCCAGAATTGTACGATCAAGGCATCCGATTTGCTGCGAATGGGGTTGGGGGAATAATCAATATAGGTGTCCGAATAAGTTTATTCAACTTGCTTGCCGGCAACGGGTTTGCATTTCCGGCACTTTGCCACCCACGAGCTACCATCGAGGCATCTGCGCAAATTTTTGATGGTGTCCAGGTTTTTGCCAATGCCTATGTTGGGTCTTCAGTGGTTCTTCACGAAAAATGCATGATTAACACTGGCGCGATCGTTTCGCATGATTGTGAAATTGGGTCCTTTACGCACATCGCTCCGGGTGCCATGTTGGCAGGCATGGTGCAGGTAGGCGAAAAAGCACTGGTTGGCATGGGTGTTACAACGGCTATTGGTATCAAAATTGGTTCTGGGGCTCGCATTGGCAATGGGGCCATCCTGTTGGCGGATGTGCCTGAACGTGCAATTGTACCTGCGGGCAAAGTCTGGAGTGTATAACGCTTTATGTGTCGTATATTTCATCAGCGGGAGTACTGGCTGGTGGAAAGCATAATTCTGGATAGATGAGAATTATGCTTTGCGAGTGTTTTGTGCGGGTATGCGCAGAATTCTACTGACTCATTCTAATATTTTTTCTAGCCCCGTTTTTTTTATCCGGGGTGCTGATTACGTTGAAATTGGAGATGATCATGATTGATCCGGTGATATTTTCTTTCCATATTGGCAGTTTTGAGTTTGCTTTACGCTGGTATGGTGTATTTGTAATGACGGGCGTGGTAGTTGCTGCCTGGTTTGCCGGGCGCGAGGTTACCCGTCAGGGTGAAAATGGCGAATCGATTTGGGATGCGTTGGTCTGGATCTTGCCAGCAGGCATTATTGGTGCGCGCTTATGGTATGTGGTCAACGCTACCCTGGGTGGCAATGCATACTACCTTCAGAACCCTGTTCAAATTCTCAATATCCCTCAAGGTGGTTTGCACTTTTATGGTGGTTTACTATTTGGCGCGGTTGCGATGGTATTCTATTTGCGCCAATATAAGATGGATATATGGCTCTTCCTGGATGCCATTGCTCCGGTGACCTTGATTGGCCAGGCAATCGCACGTCCTGCAAACTTTATCAATCAGGAACTCTATGGCCAGCCGACCAGCCTGCCTTGGGGGATTTCCATCGATGCAGCCCATCGGATTGGTGTCTACCAGGATCTGGTACAGTTTCCCCTGGCAACTACGCGTTTCCATCCGGCTTTTGCCTACGAGATGCTCTGGAACTTCCTGGCTTTTGGGCTAATCCTTTACCTCTCGCGCCGCCTGGTCGGTCAGATCAAGCCGGGGGCAGTTTTCTTTGGCTGGCTAATCCTGGCAGGTGTTGGGCGTTTCTTGATCGAGTTCTTCCGCCCTGACCAGCCTCGGGTGGCTGGCACCTGGATCAGTACCACGCAAGTGGTGACGTTTTTAATGACCCTGACCGGAGTTGTGATGCTGGCTTACCGGTATGGAAAGTTGAAACTGCCATTGCCACCCCTGCCAGAAAAATACCAGGTCGCGCCTGTTTCTGTGGGAGTTAAGGCAACAAAAAAGAGTTAACGCGAGTTTTCTCAAAATAATAATCACCTGGAGCGCAAATCACCATCTTCCGTTCGTTTGCAGGCAATGATTGTGATGGTTATAACCTGAACCTGCGATCAGTGAGTACAAACAAAAAAGCCCGTTTCCTTGAAAAAGGGAACGGGCTTTTTTGTTTTCAATCACCTGCCAGGGGTATTTCTGCTGAAAAGATAGGCATTATTCTCTGGCTGTTTTCAACAGGTGCCTCTGGGTTGCGCCGGTCAAAATTAAAACGTTCAAATATGTCGTCGAATTCTCGGATAATCTCTTCTCGGCTGAATCCCATTTCTTCGTACCGGTAGACATGGTCACTCTGGTAAATTTGCGTCTCTTTAATGGCGGTCCGGATTATTTTCTCAAGCCCGGGGCTTTTGGAATAGCCGAATTGTTCGTAAAATGTGCGGATGATCTGTTCTGGCCAGCGGATTAAATCATCATAATTCAGGATGATTTTTGTTGGAGATGGGTTTTGATCCATTACCTTGAGTGGGTGATGATACCAATATTTGGTGAGAGCCAGCACCTGGTCACGGTAGAGATATTTCTCTCCGGGCTCACTAAAAATATGCCAGGCATAACTCAACCACGAAATTGTTGAAGGCAGCATATCTAACGGGTTGCGCACCAGATACAGGATACGGGCATCGGGAAAGAATTCCAGTAGAGTTTCGATTTTTGCGCTAGAAGCCGGGCTTTTAGATACGAAATGTTGTTTTCCACCGGTGGCGTAAAGATGCCGCTGGATACAGGCTCGATAAAAACCCATGATGCGTTTCTTCTCAGCGGATGGCAGTGCATCATCAAAGAATTGGTAAGGGGGCAGATCGTCGAGGAAGGGGAAGAGAAAACTGACAAAAAACGTCGACCAGGCATGCAGCAGAATATTTTCGTCTTCTTCCGGATCGAAAAGACTGATTTTATGGATGCGAACTTTGCCAAGCGAACGTTGGTCGATGCCTTTGAGTGAATTTACCAGCGGACTGCCGAAGATATGATCAATTTTTGCCAGGAACCGAAAAAGCTTCCTTTGGGTGATGGATGGCATCAGGAAAATATCCCAGGTGCGCAAGCTGGTGAACATGGCAGAATCACGCGATAGTAGGCGGTGCAGGAAGGTGGAGCCACTGCGGAAATTCCCCAAAATGAAGAGTGGTTTCTCGACGGGTTGTTGTTTATAGGCCGGGAAAAATAAATCGTCGAGAAAAAGACAAAACCAGGTAAATAAACTCCAGACTGGCCAGACAGTATAGAAGATGAACAAAAACGTGATGCGTTTGCGGGTCAGCTTTCCATAAGTATTTTTTGATTGAAAAAACGAACGTACTGCCATGCGCCAGAAAAGGCGGAAATTGTAGGTCATGCCGACTTTCGATCCTTTTATAAAAAAAATTACTGGCGCGTGCTACCTTGAAGCACATGCCACCAGCGGCGTGTGCTTCATTTTACCAGAACACCTTTCAGCCTGGTACGGTGCGGTGCAGGTCCTTGTTTTGGTTTCTGAACAGTCAAATAAAAACCGTTTTTCGCCTGATGAAAAGCCAGATCACGTTGTCGGTTTTTTGCTGGTGAGTAGAAATTCTCGCTGATGAAATAGAAGGATAACTACAGCTTTATTGAATGCAGCCATCTCTGTCTGCTTGGTCTCGACTGGATTTAGACCGATCTTTTTTCGCCATTGGCACGGATCGATGCGACAGCGGCGAATGTGGCCATGGTTACGCTGGTAAGTTGCTGATATGGGATGGGAGCGGAACCGCTGCGGATTGCATTTACCAGAACCTGCATCTCGCCAAAATGGCCCTTATCTTGCTTGAAGGCAGATTTTCGCATTGTCCGGTTACCGTTTTCCACCGTTTCGAGCGAACGGTAATCGTCCAGCACCGCGATACGTCCGCCACAGAAGACCTCCACGCGCTCTTTAGCGAAGGATTTGTCGCCGTTGGATAGGTAATCTATTACGCCGATAGAACCATCCGCAAAGCTGAAGGTCATGCTGACGTTGTCTTCACGGTACTTGCCCTGATCTGGTAAAGCCTGTGCGCTAACGGAGACTGGAGTTGACCCAACCAGAAAGCTGATGAAATCAACAAAGTGGCAACCCTCACCGATAATGCGACCGCCGCCCTGGGCTGGATCATGTGTCCAGTGATTGAGCGGTATGTAGCCAGCATTAATCCGGTAATGAGCATGGATCGGCTCGCTACGATGCTTAAGCAGTGACGAGAGTTCAAGCGCAAGCGGCGCAAAACGCCGGTTGAAGCCAACCATTAATAAGCCTTCATTCGTGAGGCTCAACTGTGCGTTTATTTTCGCCAGTTGATCAGCCGTTACTGCCAGCGGTTTTTCAACGAAAACATGTTTCCCGGCCTGCAATGCTCGTATAACCAGCTCGGCGTGTGTATCGTGGCGTGTCAGAATCGCAACCGTGTTGATCTCTGGGTCATTCAGAATTTGTTCATCGTCAGAACAAGCGTATGCGAAACCAAATTTTTGGGCAGAATGCTGTGCGTGCATCCCGCTTGCAGATGCAATGCCCAGCAGTTCAATGGCCGAGATTTTTTTGATGGCTGGCAGCAGCGTTGCATTCGCAAACAAGCCTGCGCCCAAAACACCGAGCCGGACAATGCCTGCAGGTTTGTGAGTTGTTTGGCGGAAACGAATGATGTTGTTTGTCTGAGTGGAGGCAGCCGTGGAAGCGGAAGTTTGCTCGGCTGGATAGCATAAAAGCACGCCTAGAAACGGCACTTTTACTTTCCCAGTAATGATTTCGTAGGCTTCAGGGGCCTGTTCGATGGGGAACCGCTGGCTGATTAGCGGGGCAACCTGCAGTTTCCCATTTTCCAATAATTCAACGATGGTCTGAAAGTTTCGGCCTTCCGTCCAGCGAACGTAACCGATGGGATAATCTTTGCCCTTTTCTTCATAAGACGGATCGTAACGACCAGGACCGTAGGAACGAGAGTTGATAAAGGACAGCTCTTTCTCAAAGTAAATTTTACGAGGAAAGCTTAGTCCGACTGCGCCGGTGGCAACGATCCTGGCCCGGTCACGTGCGATCGCTCCGGCCAGTTCAATCGGGTCATTTGAAGGAGTATCCGCGCAGATGATGACGCAATCAAAACCGCGATTGGCCGTGAAGGCCTGGCTGGTTTCTGCAGCGCCAGGGCGGGCGACTGCTTCAATTCCGAATTGCCTGGCAAGCAGTACGCGCTCTGGGTTGGTATCTATGCCAAAAACCCGACAACCCGCGGCATTGGCAATTTGAATCGTCAACAAACCGAGCAAGCCGAGACCTATCACAGCCACACGTTCGCCCACTTGGGGTTCTGCCAGGCGGAACCCATGCAGAGCAATGGCCCCCAGAGTGGTGAAGGCGGCAGATTCAAAATCGACTGAGTCTGGCAGTGGTGTCAGCAAATTGCGTGGAACCAGGTTATATTCGGCGTGGACAGCGTATCCGCCACCCGAACAGGCTACGCGCTGGCCAATCTTGAAACCATCCATGCCTTCTCCGATGGCAGTGATCGTGCCTGCAGAAGAATAGCCGAGTGACATGGGTGCATCCAGACGGTTAAAAGTTGCTTCAAGTGTGGAGACAAGCCCCTCACGGCGCATTTTGTCGACTACCTGCTTTACCAAATCTGGACGCGAGCGGGCTTTACCAACCAGTGATTTTTCCCCAAATTCGACCAGCATGCGTTCTGTGCCGGCCGAAACTAGTGAGGCTGCCACCTGTACCAGCGCTTGCCCGGCTTGTGGGGTGGGGATGGGTACTTCTGTGATCGTCGTTTTTCCGTCACGCATATTCTGAAGGACTTGTTTCATAGTTTTTTGTAATTTCCTTAGGCTTTTGTGAGCTGATCAGCGTCAGTATACCGCAGAAAAGCCTCCGTTTTTTATTGGCCTGTACCGGGCACTCGATTGCAAAAACCGCCGGTGGAATGTGAATAATTCTGCTTTGGATGGCTTGCGGAAAATCTGAAAGCGTGATTTTCCGAGCCATCTGGTTGACCCTTCAATGCCAGGGGGACGACATCTTATTTCGGCAAGCCGTCCATAAATAAGCTTGCCTTTCTGGAAGCTCTTTACCGACCAGCTATTGCAGCCTGATGGCAAATTAGCATAAGGAAAAAGCAGGAAGGAATGATTCGCGAAGCAATCTTTTCCTGGGTTTGGGAGCGTTCAGCCAGTCTTGATTGCGCTAAAGGGTTAACTTAATAGGTACCAACCGATGGGTCGACCTGGTCGGCATATGCATTGATACCGCCTTCCAGGCTGCTCACGTTTTTCCAGCCATTTTGCATCATCCAGGTTGCCACGGTTGCAGAACGCACACCGTGGTGACACATCGTAACGATATCTGCATCGGGGTCACGCAAATTGATTGGAAACGCATCCTGAAGTAGGCTGCTGATCTGGCTCATGGGGATGTTCACGACCAACGCGTTAGCGATATGCGCATAGGATAATTCCCATGTTTCGCGGACATCTACAAGCGTGAATTTGTTGCCTGCCAATAATTTTTCTGAAAGCTCTTTTACTGTAATTTCTCGCAGCGATCCGGGCATATTATTATCCAAGTTGAGAATGTATATTTTATTGTTGTGGTGCTTGGGGATTACGCGCGCCAGAATCCGCGGCGAACCGGGCGAACATCCTCAGATGTCATGAATGCCTCCGGGTCTTTTTGATGGACCAGCGTTTCGACATGCCGAACATCTTTCCGGAGAACACTGACAGATAAGACACTGACCATACCATCTTTTCCGCGGGCTGAGATTTCAGTGACGCCGTAACCCTGGTCCCGCAAAACCTGGGCCATGACCACTCCCAACCGGGGGCTGATGATCCACAGATGGATATGCCCAATTGCAAGCCGTTCTTCGATCAACATGCCGATTACGTTTCCGGTGGCGAACCCGGCTGCATAACCGATTATGTTGAGTGGGTTTTTTAGCTGGCTGAGCACGGTGGTGATGGCCATAATATAGATCATGGATTGGAAAAAGCCTAGAACCCAGGCGATGCCTTTGCGACCGCGCATCACAAATAAAACCCGCAGGGTATCCATGCTCATGTCAGTAACGCGCATGCCGAAAATTGTTAGTGCACCAACCCAGGCGGCTGGGGAAAGTAAATATTCCATCATTTTAAGCTCCTTTGCTTCAACTGTTCACTCGCCAGGCGAGAGAGTCCTGATACTTCTGACTGTCACCATCCTGGAAATATTCGAAATTTCTGTTCTACTCCGCGAAAGTATTTACTCACAAGCTCTTCATTTGGGCACTTACCATCCTGGTTCTGCTGCTTGGGCGATTAAAAATCGACGGTTTGCCCCCACAAAAAAAGGCTCTTTCACTCCCTTCTCGAAAAACGGGAAGGGAGCTGGGCTATCGCCTAAAACTGGCACCCATGAGTAAATACCGCGGAAGTATTTACACACGGCTGGCCCGGTTAGTAAGGACCCACGAAAGCAAATTGGATTGCAAGGCGGCCATTTCCGGCCAGATGGGGCCGGCTGCTTGTTGAATGATTTTATATCAAAACGCCATTAAAAATCAAAAAAGGTTGAAGGTCAATGGCGGCCTCCAACCTTTTTGATTTGTTTAGAAACGTTTGCCGTGTTTTATTGGCCCGATTTCATCGCGGGAATGTACAACCGTTCGACATATTCTTTCAACATACGCCGGGTGCTGAATTGCGGTGTAATGGTGCGCATGGATTCTTTCATGCGCTGCACCCATTTGATTGGCACATCGTTTGCATTGCGCCCGGTGTAGTACAGCGGGATGATCTCTTTTTCCAGAGTCTGGTACAAACTTTCAGCATCGGCCGAATCCAGTACATCATCGCTCATATCAGCGTCAGGACCGATAGCCCAACCATTGTCGCCGTTAAAGGCTTCACGCCACCAACCATCTAATACAGAGAAGTTAAGCGCACCATTGACGGCTGCCTTCATGCCGGATGTGCCGCTGGCTTCATTTGGACGGCGCGGTGTGTTCATCCAAACATCCACACCCTGCACCAGGTAGCGTGCCAGGTTCATATCGTAATCTTCCAGGAAGACGATGCGCCCACCGTTTTCTGCTCTTTTGACAGCCCGGTAGACTTCCTGAATAAGCATCTTGCCGGGTTCATCCGCCGGGTGGGATTTGCCAGAGAAAATGATCTGCACAGGTCGGTTAGGCTGATTGATGATCTCAATCAAGCGTTCGAACTCGCTGGTTACCAGGCTGGCGCGTTTGTAGGTTGCAAAGCGTCGCGCAAAGCCAATCGTCAGCACATAGGGGTCAAGCATAACGCCGCTCGCGATCACCTGAACCGGGTGAAAACCACCCTTCATCCAGCGCTGGCGGGCACGTTCCTGAATATAAAAAGCCATTTTACGTTTAAGATGGTTTCGAACTGCCCATACTTCTTCAGCCTGGATGTTTTCCATCTTTTCCCACATCTCGAAGTCATCGAGGTGTTCGAGCCAATCCTGACCGAAGTGTTTATCGTACAATACGCGCATGCGGCGCGCCATCCAGGTGGCAGTGTGGACGCCGTTGGTCACATAAGTGATCGGCACATCTGCAACGCCAAGTTCAGGCCAGAGTTCTTTCCACATTTCGCGGCTTACAGAACCGTGCAGTTCAGAAACAGCATTGCGGCCGTTGGAATACTTGAGCGCCAGGACTGGCATCGAGAAGGTTTCGCCCCAGTTTTGTTGATGACGAGCCAGATCTGCAAACTGGTCGCGGTTAACGCCCAATTGTGGCCACAAGCTGGCAAGATATTTGTCGATCAGCCAGAGTGGGAACTCATCATTGCCTGCCGGAACCGGGGTGTGGGTTGTGAATACATTGTTAGCCTTGCTAAAATTCATGGCTTCTTCGAAGGTTTTGCCGGTTTCAACAAGTTCGCGCGCGCGTTCAACTGTCATGAATGCGGCATGGCCTTCGTTCATGTGCCATACAGACGGGTTATATCCAAGTGCACGCAAGGCGCGCACACCGCCAACCCCCAAGACCACTTCTTGCATGATCCGCAGATTGACATCCGACCAGTATAGGCGTGTGGTCAATTGTCGTAAAACAGGGTTATTTGAATCAGTGTTCGTGTCTAACAAGTAAAGTGGCGTCCGACCAACTCGTAATTCCCAGATGCGTACTTGAACAGGTCCATCCGGGAAATCCACCTGGATTGTCAATTCGCTGCCGTCTTCATTCAGAACCAAGTTTAGAGGTAGATTTGCAAAATCCAGCGGGTTGTTGATCGCTTCTTGCCAGCCGTCCTCACTGATGCGCTGTGAGAAGTATCCTTCAGTGTAGAGCAGGCCAACACCTACCAGGGGAAGACCGATGTCGGAAGTTTCTTTGAGGTGATCACCAGATAACACACCCAGGCCGCCCGAATAGATTGGGAGCGTTTCATGCAAACCAAATTCCATTGAGAAATAGGCAATTTGGTTCTGTTGTTTCGGATAGGTTTTGCCGAACCATGTATCCTTGCGGGCCAGGTAAGCGTCAAATTCAGCAAAGACACGATCGTACAATTCCAGGTAAAGCGGATCCTGGCTGGCGGCATTGAGGACCGGTCGCGCGACCTCACGCAGTAAACGGATGGGGTTGTGGTTTACCTTTTCCCAATGGTTGTTGTCAATACGGTTGAATAAACGTTGGGCAATTGGATTCCAGACCCACCATAGATTGTAGGACAGTTCACTCAGCCGGTTTATGCGGCGGGGAAGATCAAAATGATTGGGGAGTTTTGTTTTAAATGTAATCATAGTTTCCTTTTTGAAAATAGCGCAATTAATAATACCATGAAGGAAGAGGTCTTTTCTGGCAAATTTGATAATTTGCAAAATCTGTTCAAATCCACTTTTCAGCATTGAATTGTGAAGCTGTTTAGCCTACCTGTTATCGAACCAACTACTTGAAAGACTAGCAGCCCTGAATGTAGCAATTAGTTTTGGTTCTTTACTCTTTGGGCCTTTGCATCTTACAATAGGTTTATGCCAGTTGTTCAACTCTTTGTCACCTGCCTGGTCGATACTTTTTATCCGGAAACCGGGCAGGCTATCACCGATATTTTCCGACACCTGGGTATTCGCGTGGAATTTCCTCCCGCCCAGACCTGTTGTGGACAGCCGGCCTATAATGCCGGCATGCGAGCTGCCGCCCGCCCACTGGCTGAACATACCATCAATGTGTTCGAGGCCGTGCCAGGTCCGGTGATTATTCCTTCTGGCTCTTGTGCGGTGATGTTAAAGCATGGTTATCCGGAACTATTTGCTGATGATCCGTTCTGGCTGCCGCGGGCGCAAGCGCTGGCCGACCGGGTTTATGAGTTTACCGAATACCTTGTGGATGTGTTGGGTGTTATAGACCTGGGCGCGCGGTGGGATGGAAAGCTTGCCTATCACGCTTCCTGTCACCCCAACCGCCATCTGGGAATTGACAGGCAGCCCCAAGTTTTGTTGGCGGCGGTCAGGCAGGCTGAGATTGTCCTGTTACCGGCGGCCGATGAATGCTGTGGTTTTGGGGGTGTTTTCTCAATCAAACACCCTGAATTAAGCTCAGAAATGCTAAAACGAAAACTTGCCAATCTGGAACTCAGCAGCGCGCCAACCCTGGTTGTAACCGAGGCGGGCTGTCGTATGCACATCGCTGGAGGCTTGAACAAACAAAGAAAGACCCAGCGCGTAGTACATATTGCCGAGGTTTTGAACAGTCGCTAGTTTTCTGTGTGTTACTGAAAAAGAGGGCACCCGGGTGATGAACGCAACCTTTAGAGACAAGATCCGCGAAAAAATTGCTGATGATTCATTGCAAGCCGCCCTGGATGCCAATGCTGAGCGGCGTGTTCGAGCACGGATTAATGCAATGGCTTCCCTACCCGATTGGCGTGAGCGCCGGCATAAGGCGCATGTTGTGCGCGCAGAAGTAATCGAACATCTGGATGAATACCTGGCACAGTTCATCGCCAGTGTCAGGTCAAACGGTATTGTGGTGCATCGCGCCAAAGATTCGGCCGAAGCCATCCGGATCGTTCTGGCGATAGCAGAAAAATCAAACCCATCCGGATCTGCCTTACTTTTTGCCAAGGCCAAATCAATGGTCACCGAAGAAATTGGTCTTAACCATGCGCTGGAGGTTGCCGGGCATCGTGTGGTTGAAACCGACCTGGGCGAATATATCGTTCAGCTGCGCGGCGAGCGCCCCGGGCATATTATTACCCCGGCAGTCCACCTGCGTCGTCACCAGGTGGGGCAGCTTTTTCATGAAAAGCTGGGTATTCCCTACACCGAAGATATACCGACTCTCACGAATACTGCCCGTGCCATATTGCGCGAGGTCTTTTTCAGCGCCAATATCGGGATTTCCGGTGTCAATTTCGGTGTAGCTGAAACCGGCACGCTCACGATCGTCTCTAATGAGGGTAATGCTCGCATGTGCACGAGCTTGCCGCCTGTGCATATCGCGCTGATGGGCATGGAACGCTTGCTGCCCGCCAGTGCTGACCTGAGTCTTTTCCTTTCACTCCTGCCGCGTTCGGCTACCGGCCAAAAGCTGAGTGTCTATACCCAGCTTATCCAGCGCCCTGAAGGTGGGCAGCAAAAACACCTGGTCATCCTTGATAACGGACGGTCCAGATTGCGGAATTCTCCACTGAAAGAATCACTCTACTGTATCCGTTGTGGTGCTTGCTTGAATGTCTGCCCGGTTTTTCGGGAAATTGGCGGGCACGCTTACATCGGTACCGATGGTTCAAGTGCGCCGTATCCGGGCCCGATTGGTTCAGTCATATCTCCCGGGTTGTCAGGCGAAAATTTTTTACAGTTGGCGCAGGCTTCCTCTTTATGCGGTGCTTGTAAAGATGCCTGTCCCGTGGATATTGACCTGCCCAAGCTGCTTCTGCGAGTTCGGGCGGGGCAGTATCCTCATCCTATCTTGGACGATGGTAGCGAGTTTGTGCCTGTTCCTGAGCAGCCGGGGATTTTAAAACTGGCCTTATCTTTTTACTGCCGCCTGGCTGTGCACCCACGTTTGTTTGCCATTGCCCAAAAACTGGCTGGCTGGTTCAGCAATTGGCTGCCTGCCTATATAGCCTTGCCAGATGCGACTGGTTGGGGTCTCAGCAAAGATATGCCAAAACCGGCAGCACGGCCGTTTCGGGAAAGATTTGCAGCTTCCGCAAGTAATTACAACGGGACCGCGACCCGATTCGAGCCAGAAATTCCAATATCCATTCCGGCGGTTGCACTTGCACCCATCAGGACAGTACCCGACTTGTCTGCAGATGAACTTGCCGCCTACTTTACCAGGGAATTAACAGCTCTGGGCGGGCAGGTATATCCTGTCTGGGCTGGTGACTTTCCTGATTTGCTGGTTAAATTCCTGTATGACCACAGCCTGACAAAGATTCAGATCTGTGACGATGTTTGCATGTTGACATCAGCAGATTTAGAGGCCCAAGGGCTTACGGTCTATTCGTCCTATACTTCAGATGTGCAGGTGGGCATTACCGGTGCGATGGCAGGAATTGCTGAAACTGGAACGCTAGTCCTGCGAGCCGGAGATGGCGCCCCTTTGATCGCCTCGCTTGCGCCTGAAATTCACATCGCTGTACTGCAGATCAGCCAGATATTGCAGTCACTTGATCAGACATTCCAATTGCCAGATATTGTTTCTGCTCCAGCCACCGTTCTTATCAGTGGACCCAGCCGGACAGCTGATATTGAAATGACCCTGACCATTGGTGTACACGGTCCCAGAGAATTGCATGTATTTCTCGTTGACGACACGGTCCGCAAGTGATAAAATTCAGCCCGCTAAACGCCCCCATCGTCTAGTGGCCCAGGACGGGGCCCTCTCAAGGCCCAAACAGCGGTTCGAGTCCGCTTGGGGGCACATTATATATGTGTGTTCAAAACGTGAGAGGCTGGTCAAAACTAGCCTCTCACGATTTGATTCTTATCTTTACTGCACGGTTGATCTTCAAGCAATTCATCACTCGCATCGAAGCCGGTTACGACAAGGTGCGCATTTTCTACCGTTACCCAATTCGGGAGTTTCGCGCACTTTGCGCCCTGTGGGTTTGGCATAT
>CAINXK010000497.1 GCA_903854805.1 uncultured Anaerolineae bacterium | reverse complement strand
GTGCGGCACGCTTCGCGCCAAGCATTTTTCTAGCTTCGATTTTTTTCTACTTCCAAGCAGAGTCCACGCCCGCCCCAGCGCCAGTAACGCAAACCGTTGGGCGTTTGTCTTTCAAAAGTTTGCCGTCTTTTTTCTAGCGTTTTTGTTTGCGATTGAATTTGAGTTCAGAAAATCAAGTTCATTTTCAAGTAAGGTTTGCTTGATTTTGGAATCGTCAATTTACCATATTACAAAAATTCGGTACATTTCTTCGTCCAAATAAAACAGCGATTTTTGTTTTCTTAACATTGATTCTACTAATGCCAGTTTTATATATCTATTCCGAGCCTGAACGGACAAATTATCGCTTGGGAGAAGAACAAAATTGGTTGATAAAAACAAACTATTACGGAAGTCCTCTCAATGAGTATCTTTTTCACACAGAAGGCAACTTTGATGTTTTTATGGGAATCATCGAGAGAGATTATTTTAACAACTATATCGGCATTGTATTGCTTATCTTTTATTACATCATTGCATGTGGCGCGAGCAGTTTTATTCGTAAAGCCCGAAACGATTTGAGACTCAAAAATCGGTAATTCTCATTTTGGCTAGTCAAAGTTGGCTTTTGATTAATTGGCGTTTTGACAAGTCAGGTTTTTTGGTTCGGGCTAAAAATAAAGTTTCGTGTAAAATCTGGTCATGTTTGCGGCGTCGTCTTTTTCCAGCCAGCGTGTCTGGCGCAACAAAAAACGCCTAACAAAGCGTGCACTGGACGGGTGGGATTCTGCGCGGTTTTCGAGCATTTTTCTGGCTTCGAGTTTTTTCTCCTCCCGAAGCGAATCCCAGCCCGCCCACACGCAGGTAACGCAAACCGTTGGCCCGTCCATTTATGTCAAAGTTTTGAAAATCGGGGTGTTCATCAGCCATGACGCTTGACATTACTAACGCATAGCGTTATTATACTTAAGATGATAAAGACCTTCGCAGACAAAGAAACTGAAAAACTATTCATGCGCACGTTTTCACGCAAACTGCCCCAAAATATTCAACTTGCTGCTCGTATGAAGTTGGAGATTTTAGATGCCGCTGAAGTTTTACAAGATTTGCGGGTTCCACCAGGTAATCGACTTGAAAGATTATCAGGTGATAGAGAAGGTCAACATAGTATCCGCATCAATGACCAATGGCGAATTTGCTTCGTTTGGCGACAAGAAAACGCCTATGATGTGGAAATCGTCGATTATCACTAATCACACTTATAACGGTATGCGTTTTGTGTAGGAGTATTAAAATGGACGAAAAACTTTCCCCTATTCATCCCGGAGAAATCCTCATGGAGGAGTTTCTCAAGCCAATGAACATCAGCCAATACAGGCTGGCGAAAGATATTAGCGTTCCACCTCGGCGAATCAACGAAATCGTTCATGGTTTACGGGCTATTACTCCAGATACTGCGCTCAGGCTATCTCGTTATTTTGGGCTATCAGAGCGGTTCTGGATTAACATGCAAACTCGTTATGACCTTGAAGTTGAAAAAGACCGCCTTCAAGACCGGCTTGATAAAGAAGTGCACGTTTACGCAGTGGCGGCATAAAAACCAGTACCTTTGCAACCCAAAAACGGGCCAACCCCGCGTGCAGCGGACGGGCTGGGGCTGCGCCCTGCGCTCGAGGGGATTCTTCCCCAAACGGCGATTTTGCATCTGGCGGTTTTGTCCGTGCAAGTCCCCAGCCCGCCGCTAACGCAAGGCCGTTGGGCGGCTGTCCGCAAGATAACCAAAATTTGAAAAACGTAATAAGTTGAATCTTCTTGGAGAAAAGAATGAGAGATAAGCGTTTTGTTGCTGTTCATCGTGGCGGGTTATTGAGCAAAGAACATCATCGCTTATTAATTAATTGGGCACACATTTGCGCCGCTCATGTATTGTCATATTTCGGGCAATCAATAGATGAGAGATTAAATAACGCACTGAAATCAGCCAAAGCATGGGAACATGAAGAAATTTCCGTTGGTGAAGCAAGAAACGCATCGCTGGAAGCAATTGCAGTTGCCAATGAAAACTCAAATCCTGTCTCAATCGCCGTTGCTCGGGCAGTTGGTCATGCTGTGGCAACAGCCCACATGGCAGACCATTCGCTAAGAGCCGCTGATTATGCCCTGAAAGCTATTAAAATATCTGGACAATCAGTAGACGCAGAACGAAAATGGCAAGATGAACAATTACCGACAAGCATAAAAGATTTAGTCTTATCGGCACGCAACGAAAAACCTGACGAAAAAAGTATTCATAAAGTTAAGTCCAAGTAAAGCAAGTAAAGGAACTAAAAATATTGAACCACAGGGTTACAGGCTTCTATATCAAAACGCCGCCCAACAAAGCGTGCACTGGACGCTGGGGACTGCCGCTTCGCGGCGTGCGGCACGCTTCGCGTCGAGCATTTTCTAGCTTCGAGTTTTTCCTGCTATTGAACAGAATCCACGCCCGCCCCAGCGCCGCTAACGCCTGCCGTTGAGCGTTCCCTTGCAAGACAAAAATGGAGTCTTGAATGACAACAGCAACGCCTCTATTATTTGAACGAGCATCTCAAAAATATATTGCAATACGCACAAAAATAAGCCGTGACGAAATTGGCAGTATTGTCCCAGAAATTTATTCTGAATTATCCGCTTGGATTTCAGCCAACAACATCAGTATTTCTGGCGCTCCAATAATTCGATATTTTTTTATTGACTATGGGACTGGAGATGTTGATATTGATGTGGGTTTCCCAATTTCAAGCAATGCTATGCCAGCAAATAATCGAATCAAAGTTGATGAAATACCGTACGGCACTTATGCTACGCTAATTCATAATGGCTCATACGAAAATCTTTTTGAGACGACTGCAATGCTTTTGGCTTGGGGACGGCAACAGGGTATAAAATGGCAGTCACCACAAGATAGCAAAGTATCGAAATGGAAAAGTCGAATTGAACACTATCTTGTCGGTTTTGCAGATACTCAAAATCCAAATGATTGGAAAACTGAAGTAGCAATTCTTGTTGAGTAACTACGAAATCTTAAGATGGCATCTTTTTACGGCAATCGAGTCTTGCGCAATAAAAAAACGTCCATGCCCGCCGCGCTGGTCTGTATCAGTACGTAACAGATCCATCATCCTACCATTCCCCCCCCAAATTCTGCATCAGCGTCAACCAACAAACCGGATACGTATTTTTGCTATTTCTATCCCCTGCAATACGATCATCTTGCCAAATTGGAAGTTTTTACACTTCTCATATTTTGCAAAGCCGGTTAGTAGTGTTAGTGGCAAGATGTGTGATTTTGACGCGCCCTTTATACCCAACTAAAAAAATATGGCTCTCTTCTGATTAGTGCGAGACAATCAATCAGCGCTATTCCGGGGCGTCAACGTTAACCCTGCATGCTGCACCACGCCAGGCTTTTGGCAGCGCTTTTGCACGCTATTTTCCAAAAAACACTGCGTGTCATTCGTCCATTCGGCACTTATTCGTGATAAAAACACCGTACAATCGTCCCTGCAAACCCTGCGCGTGTTAAGCACAAGCCACAAGCAGCTCAGATTAAATATTTTTTCCCGCTAATCTGGGGAGAACCCAAAACATCCTCCAGCTTTTCGCTGTACCATTTTTAGCGCTTAGGCAGATTCATCCTGTCCCCAGGCCGTGACCTTGTTGCGCCCGCGATTTTTGGAAATGTACATGGCTTTATCGGCTTTGATAATAATTTCATCGGCGGCCTGCCCGTGGTCTGGATAGCAAGCTACCCCAAAGGACATTGTCACACGTAGAGCTTGCCCTTCATGTTGGATGCTGACTTCCGCACACTTCAGTCTGATTTCTTCTGCGCGCTTCACAGCAAAATCCAATCTTGTGCCTGGCAATACCAACAGAAATTCCTCGCCGCCATAACGGCAGGCAATATCTGAACCGCGCGTATGTTTTTCCTGCAGGCGGGCAAGTGCCACAATAAATTGATCGCCAACTTGATGACCGTAGGTGTCATTGATCATTTTAAAATGGTCAATATCTGAAATGATAACGCTAAATACGTCCTTCTCGCGCCTGGCTCGCACTATTTCACGCTCGAGAGTTTCGTTCAGAAAACGACGATTGTACAACCCGGTCAGTGGATCGTGGCTGGCCTGGTTTTGCAGTTCCTGCTGAAGAGTTTCCACTTCAGTTACAGGCAGCTGAAGTTGTTCATTCGCAGTTTTTAGTTGTTCTTCAGCTTGTTTCCGCG
>CAINXK010000496.1 GCA_903854805.1 uncultured Anaerolineae bacterium | reverse complement strand
GTGGAAGCCGCAGCGATCGGGCAGCCTGTCGCACTGGCCCCTGGGGGCAGCTGGCGTGGTAAACAAAGTCTTTCGGTATAACCACGGATATAATTCCATTCTGGTTCTGCTGCTCGGGCGATTAAAATTTGATGGTTTGCCTTCCCAAAAAAACTCTTCACCCCGTGTTTTTGGTTTAGGGACAGGGGGATGGGTTGGTAGGCCTGACCTGGTTTGCAACCCAAAGAACACATAGGAGAAAATATATGTCCCGTCTTGAAGAATCACCAGCCTGGCAGGCATTGAACCAGCATCAGCGCGAAATTGAGGCTGTGCAGATAAAGGACCTTTTCGCGCGGGACCCCCAGCGCTTTGAACGCTTTTCCTTACGGTTTGGAGAAATTCTGTTCGATTATTCCAAGAACCGTATTGCTGAAAAAACCTTGTCTTTATTGTTCGACCTGGCTCGCCAGGCAGATCTGTCTCAAAATATTGAAGCCATGTTCAGCGGTCAAAAGATAAACGTCACTGAAAATCGGGCTGTATTGCATATTGCCTTGCGAAATCGCTCGAATACCCCGATCTACGTCGACGGGCAGGATGTGATGCCCGAGATCAAGCGGGTGCTGACCAGCATGCGAAGGTTCAGCGAGTCTGTCCGCTCTGGCGCATGGAAGGGTTATACCGGCAAACCGATGACCGATATCGTTAATATTGGCATTGGCGGATCGGACCTGGGTCCCAAGATGGTTTGTGAGGCATTAAAGCCTTATGCCCGTGATGATTTGCGCTTGCATTTTGTTTCCAATGTCGATAGCACGGACCTGGTAGAGACCCTTAAGTCGCTTAACCCTGAAACCACGCTGTTTCTGGTGGCTTCAAAAACCTTTACCACCCAGGAAACCATGACCAACGCGCAATCGGCGCGGCGCTGGTTCCTGGCTGCAGCGCAAGACGAGGCTGCTGTTGCCAAGCATTTTGCCGCCATGTCCACCAACTCGGAAGCGGTCAGCAAATTTGGGATCGATACCCGTAATATGTTTGAATTTTGGGATTGGGTTGGCGGTCGCTATTCGCTCTGGTCTGCGATTGGGCTCTCAATTGCCCTGTACGTGGGCATGGATTGTTTTGAAGAGCTGCTGACTGGCGCGCACAAGGTCGACCAGCATTTTCGCACAGCCTCGCTCGAGAGGAATATCCCGGTCATGATGGGGCTGCTGGGTGTCTGGTACGCTAATTTTTTTCATGCACATTCCCACGCCATTTTGCCTTATGACCAATATCTGGCCTATTTCCCGGCTTATTTTCAACAGGGCGATATGGAAAGCAACGGAAAGAGTGTTACCCGGCAGGGTGAGTGGGTCAACTATTCAACTGGGCCAGTCATCTGGGGCCAGCCAGGCACCAATGGTCAGCATGCTTTTTACCAGCTTATTCACCAGGGTACTCAGCTGATCCCGTGTGATTTCCTGGCCGCCGCTGTCAGCCACAACCCCCTGGGAGATCATCACTCCATTCTGCTCTCTAACTACCTGGCTCAGACCGAAGCCCTGATGAAAGGCAAGTCTGCTGAGCAAGCCCGTGCCGAACTGGAAAAAGAAGGTATTTCAGGCCAGCAGCTCGAGGCTCTCGTGCCCGCCCGTACTTTTCCAGGCAACCGGCCAACAAATTCCTTCCTCTATCCAAAATTAACCCCGGAAGTGCTTGGCGGTTTGATCGCGCTATACGAGCACAAAATCTTTGTGCAAGGTGTGATCTGGAACATCAATTCCTTCGATCAGATGGGAGTTGAACTGGGCAAGCAGTTAGCCAAGCAGATCCTGCCGGAGTTGGCAGGAAATGGCCCGGTAAGCAGCCATGATTCATCCACAAACGGCCTGATCAATGCGATCAAATCTTTAAGGGGCGAAAGCCCTTAAACCTGAGCCAACCAGGCTGGGTTGGGGCTGTATGCGATTGCAGCCCCTGCGAGAAGCATGCCCATAGGTGGTTATTTCGCGCTGCGCGAAATAACCACAAAAAAATTATTGTACCCATCCGCTGGTCAGCTACTACACATCAGTGCAACAATTATTCTGTGGCGAAGTGTGGATCAACCAGTTGTGTGGCCAACAGCACACTGATCGCAAGCAAGCCCGCCGCAAGCAGGAGCGCCGGGGTAAAAGCCCCATCCGCTGACTTGGTAGCCTCCATGATATAGACGAATACCACCGAAGCCTGACCAAAAAGCTGGATCAGCCCATTGGAAGTGCCTTCTGGTGTGGGATGTGTAATTTCGGCTGCATATTGGATCCCGATCGGGCTGACACCTACCAGGCAAACGCCCAGGAAAAAAGATGAAGTAAACAATACCCAGGCGCTGGTCGCGTACGTCAGAACCAGCAGGCAGGGAATGGCTAACAAGAATCCCACTACTAAATAGATGCGTCGCTTGTGCTGTTTATCCGAGAAGGGTGGAATCACCACAGCGCCGATCACCCCGCCGACCAGCATGAGCGCACCAACCGTTCCGGCATCAATCGGGCTAAAACCGCGTGGGCGAATGATATCCTCCACCCAGGTGGTTACTCCGTTAAAGATGCCCATGGCAAGGAAAAAAACTACCAGAAATAACCAGAAGGCTTTCACTTGAAAGGCGTGCTTGAGACCGTCGAGCATCAGCGAACGGACCTCATCGCCCGCAGGGCAGGGTGGCGTGGGTGGCTTCTCGCGCGCCAGGGCGATAAACAAGACAGACGAAAAAGTCGCCAGGCCGCCATAGATCAATTGAACGGTGGGGATTGACATGCTTTCGGTCAGGATGGGCGTCAGGACCATGCCAAGCGCAGTCCCGACCAGGCTGGAAAGTGTCACCAAGCCAACAGCCGTGGCGCGTTCGTCGACCCCAAACCAATTGGCAGGAACCTTGGTCCAGGCGTTCAGCAGAAAGGGTTGGGCAATCGCAATTCCTATGGTGCTCCACAGCACAAGTGTGTATTGATTTCCTGCCCATCCGCGTGCCAAACCGAAAATCCCCATTAAAACCGCCCCAATGCTGACCGCTACGCGGAAGCCATAGGTATCTATCACCCATGAGACGGGGATGGATAATGGAATGAATGCGATCATGAAGGTCATGGCCAGCAGCCCGATCTGCAGGTCACTGACGCCATAAAATCTGGCTGCCGGGCCGGTGATCGGGGCATAACCGATCCATAAAATCTGGATGGTTAAATTAATGAACATGAAAACTGCCAACACTACCCACCGGTAGCCATACAATTTAAATTTCTGGTTGCCCATTTTCTCTCCTGGCCATCCAAGTGAATTGCTCGTTGTGGCGTCTGCTTACAGTTTTCATTCGTATGAAAATACGGGTGAAAGGTGTCTGACACGTAGCGTATAAAACCCGGGAAGTGCTGTTTGGATTTGATATTGCGAAAAGGGATCTCCCCGCTGCGTAGTTACCTCCTGATTCGCAGTCTAAAAATTCAGCCTCGCAGAACCGGACCACAGAAATTAAACGCTAAACAAATCGTTGAGACGAACCAGGCAGGATTCTGATTTATAGAAGTGTTTTGTTGTTCGCGAAATGAAAGTTTATTTTCCGGAGATGATTAATACCCCAATTCAAAACTCACTTGATACTTGAGCGGCTTGCCTTCGATGTAGGCACGATAATTATCAATGAACAGGCTGGCTATATCCTGTGGAAAGCTGGGCGCGGCGGTGTGGCTGGTGATGAATAAGTTTTTTGTCTGCCAGAATGGGTGTTCCGCTGGCAGCGGTTCCTGTTCAAAAACATCCAGAACCGCGCCGGCCAGTCTGCCACGCTTGAGCGCATCGATCAGGGCGGCTTCATCCACGGCGCTGCCCCGTCCGGCGTTGATGAAGATAGCCTGCTCTGGCAGGGCTTCCAGCAGGCTGGCACTGACGATTTTCCTGGTTTCATTTGTGTTGGGTAGCGTGCTGACGAGCACATCCAGTTGGGATGCAAACGACAATAATTCAGCCCCGTGGTAATACCGGTCCACTTGCGGGCTGGTTTCACTGTTGCGGGTATAACCATGCACTCGCATGCCAAAGTGTTGGGCGCTTTCGGCCAGGTGCGCGCCAATCGAGCCGACACCCAACAGGCCGATCGTTTTGCCTCGCAGCGTGCCAGTCAGGCTGGGCTCCCAGCGGGATTGTTTTTGAGCCGCCAGGCGCTGCAGGATTTTGCGTTCGTGCATTAACAGATAGCCAAAAACGTATTCTGACATCAAACCGCCAAAGACACCACGGGCATTGGTCAGGATATAGTCACGTCTGAGACTTGGATCAAGCAATGGGTCCACGCCGGCCCAGGTAGCCTGGGCCCAGCGCAGCGCCGGCAGGTCGGGTAGAACCTCACGGATCAGATTGGGCTCACCAAAAACCAGGTCAATGTCTGGCATGCTTGAACTGGCAATCTCCAGCTCAGGGAGCGCTGCAGCTCGTAAATACCTGCCATACGCTTCGCGATCCTTGTCTTTTGTAAGGAGCAGTAGTTTGTGCATGCTTTTCCCTGGTTGAACAAAAAAATAGCGTCTTAAAGATTTATCTGCGATTTTCCACAAGGGCCGTCAGACGCGTAATTGGAATATATGCGTGTAATCTAAGCGCTGATCCAATCATCTGGCGGCTGGAAGCTTATTTTCCCAAAAAACGGAAGATGTTCAAGTTACGCAGAAAACCACCCAGGCGTGGTTGGTGTGATGGTGGCAACCCTGTCATGACAGTAATAGCCTTGCGTTGGGTGGTTATATGGACAGGTGTGTTTCCGAGCGCTGTATCATCGGCCTGGACTGGCATGACTGGGTCAGTTCTAATGACCAGGCTGTGCGCCCGAAAACGGCGGATGCGCTCATCCAAGGCAGCCTCCCCAGCACCGCCCTGATTGAGCACGTTCCCGACCAATTCCAGCTTGGTAAATTCTGTAAAAACCAGTATATCCAGCAAACCGTCATCATAGGGGCTGTTGGGAGTCAGCCGATAATTTAAGCCAAAAAATGGTAGGTTGGCTACCAGTGCGACATGCCCATGCAGGCTGATGGTTTGTTTTTTGTCCAAAGCCAGTTGGATATGAGCGACTGGAAATGACGCTAGAGTGGAAAGAATTTCTCCCAGACTGGCCAGATCACCTTTTTGAAGACTGTCCGCGGAATTAAACAGCGCCGAAAAAAGCCCAATCGAACATACCTCCAGAAATGGGATTTCGGTGTCTCCAACCCTGGCAATACCGATGTCGATTTTGCTGCGCTGCCCGGTTCGTAGCAGCCCAACTGCAGCCTTGATCTCGGCCGGTATGCCCATGCTGAGGGCCAGATTGTTTTGGGTACCGGCCGGAATGATCCCCAGCACTGCGTTTTTCCCGATGATCCAGTGTGAAACGATTTCGATGGTTCCATCTCCGCCGCAGACGACAAACAGGCGGATGCGGCGTCTGAACGCTTCGTCCAAGACCTGGAAGAGATTGGCGCCTGGGTCAATCAGATAGACTTCTGGGATGAAGTTTTGAGCCTGAAGTTCAGCTACCACCTCCTGGAGCAAGGTCGGCGAAGAATCAGAGCGCCCTGAGGTGGGGTTGAAAATCAGCTTGACGCGCTGAAGTCGATAACCTGGCATTTAATGGCTACTTTCCCTAAATATCTGATCAAAATGAAGTGATTTGCTGAGTACGTCATTCGCTGAATGAGCCTGATCAGCCATTCACCCAGACTGTCATCTGAGATGCGCCTCGATTGGCCCACATTTGATATGGAATGAAGGTCAGGTCTTGGCCTTGCACTGATTTTCCGCGCAGGGTGGTGATTCTGCCTAGTTCAGTCTCGGCCACGACCGGAAGCAAGCTGGCCGGATCAATCCTGGTCGTGAAAATATCCACACCCGGATTGTCGTTACTTTCGAGACAGTAGACGAGTGGCCCACGGGTTATGGCAACTTTGCCCTGGTGATTTTTTACTTTCGGATGTGCGTGGCGCAGCATAACCGGCATATCAAATTCCATCTTGATCATATCACCAGGGCTCCAGCTGCGCGAAATTGGCAGGAAGAAGCTGCCGCGCGGGTCGAACCCATTTGCGATCTGGCCGGCCGGGTAGGGTGGAGTCTGGAACGGGTAGGCCGTCCCGTTGATCGATACCTTGCAACCGGATGCTTGCGAGCCGCCCGGAATAGCCAGGCACCAGGATGGAATACGTAAATTGACGCGAAACTTGCTTTCAGAAACGGGGTCCAGCTGGACGGTCACACAACCATCGAAGGGCAGCTGTGAATCAATCCGGATGCGCGTGGTCAGGGTCTCCATTTCAAGGCTTGTTTCATTCCCAAAATATTGATGGATCCACAAGTCAGACTCGGCATGGGAATAAATATACTTGCCGAGGCTTGCCCAGGTCCGCGAGAGATTGGGAGGGCAACACGGCACAGAATACCAGGCTTTGCGCGTAACGCTGTGCGAACGCTGTACGCTCAGCGGATTGTTGTAAAGGTAGGTTTCGCCATTCAAGCCCATGCCCACCGCGGCGGCATTATACAGCTGCCATTCAAAGAGATCGCTGTATTGAGCCTGGCGCGTGGCGAGTGCCATTTCCCAGTTCCAGAACAGGCTGGCGAGTGCAGCACAAGTCTCGTTATAAGCGTATTCTGGATCAAGTTCATAATCGAAGCCGAAACCTTCATTCCCAGGTAGCGAGCCAATCCCACCGGTGACATACATCCGGCGGCAGACCAGGTGTTCCCAGGATTGCTGCAAGGCTGGCAGCAGGCTGGCATCGCCTCTCAGCCGGTGGAGCATGGCCGTGGCGGTCTGGAAGTAGCCGTATCGCACTGAATGACCGACCGGGATGGTTTGTTGACGGACCGGGGCGTGTTGTTGATTGTAAAATCCACGCCAGGCATTCAGCTGTCGGCGCAGTTTGGAAAAGGGTGGGTTCTTGGATTCGTTATCTGCTGGAATTTTTGATACGCTATATTCTGGATGCGTAAGCGCGTATTCGCTGCGTTTTGTATTGATATAGGCCTTGCGTTCCTGGTGGCTGGCATATTCTCGCTGGGCGATCAATGCAAAAAAATGGATCCGCCCGCGTAGTTCGATAAAGTTTTGAGCCAGATCGAGGTACTCAGTTTGGCCGGTTGCCATGAATAGCCGCATCAGGGCAATTTCTATTTCCTGGTGACCTTCGGTGCGCTCAGGTGAGGCAGTCTTGAAGCTGGTAACCAGAAGGTCGGCGGCGCGCCTGGCAATCTCGAGGGCACGGCTCTCGCCAGTGGCCTCGAAGTGTGAAACACCCGCCTCGATCAGGTGTCCGAGGCAGTAAAGTTCGTGCTCAATTTGCAGGTTCACCCAGCGTTGACCCTGGAAATGGTACTGGTTATAGGTGTTAATATAGCCATCCGCCATTTGAGTGCGAGCCAGAAGCGCAATGAGCTCATCCATCAATTGCTTTAGTTCATCAGAAGGTGATATGGCGTAAATTCGCGCTGCCGCATCCAACCATTTATAGGCATCTGAATCTGCAAAGACCCAGCCTTCGCGGAAGCCCTGTTTTTCGCCGGCAACAATCCGGAAGTTATCGATGCAGCCACTTTTTTCCAGCTGGCTCCACTGGTGAAAAATGGCCCGTGTGGCGTTAATTTCTAACCGGGCTGACCAGAAGCTATCTATGATGGTGACGTCGCGGGCGGGCAGTTCTCTCATGGTTTTATGGGAGCCTCACACATTGGCTGGCATGGAACAGCGGCTGTAGTTATTTTACGGAAGTTTTTCCGTAAAATAACTACAAAAAATAATTGTATTTATTCGCGAGCTCTTCGTTCTAGCACTTATCCATCCTGGTTGTGCTGCTCGGGCGATTAATGAACCGGGCAAGCAAGGCTGAGAGCTGCACTTCCACACAAGGCATCATCTGCGGGTAAACCTATGATGAGCACACGCAGCGTTCCGCGCACTAAAAATTGGTCCGGCGCTCTCTTCGCAAGTTAGAAGTTACCCGAGCTCGAGCCTCCTAGCCATACGAGAATTTGAGATTGTCACCGTAAATACTGTCCGCCACAGCCGCTCAATCAAGCTTTGCTGGGTTCAGGACAGCTCTTCTTCCAATTTTGAAGTTGGCGCAATCAGGAAGATCAGATTGTCCCAGATAATATGACTGACTATCAAAGCGCCCAGTGGCACACCGAGCGCATACAGCCCGCCCCAGAATCCGCCTGCTATTGTCGCGGCGCCAATCAAGGTAAAGTTTCCACTGGCGATGTGTGCGCCACCATAGGCAGCGGTTCCAGCCACCCAGCCCCAAAAGCGACCGAATTGCTGCATCAAACCATCCTGTAAGAAGCCGCGCCAGAAAAACTCCTCGGCCGGGCCGATCACGAGTGTCAGACGGGTCATCAATTCTTCGCGTGGGCGAATGCGCTTAAGTTTATAAATGTCATCGATTTGTTGGCCGCCATTCGGAACAATGACCCGCGAAAGGCGATCGCCAATGTGGAAAATTCCATAAAGGACTGCGGCTGACCCGATCCCAAGAAATATTTCCTTGATCCCAATGCGGGTCTTTCTCAATTCTGGTTGTGTGGCAAGCGAAAGCGTACCCAGTGAAAGACCGGTTCCCGTCATTCGATCCCAGAATCTTTTCTTGGGCCCGCGAAAGGTCAGCGCGAACAACCCAAAGGCAAGCGCCGAACCGAAAATCAGTAAATTCTTATCTTTTTTCATCATACTTTCCCGAGGGCCAGACCGACCACGAACAAGATTCCAAAGGCTGCGTGCAGCTGGGCAGTTTCAAGATCAATTTTGGCGATTGAACGTTGTAATCCATTGACGCCCATCCCGGCCGTATGAACCGCTCGCACAAGCAGCGGCAATGAGAGCAGCGCCAGCAGGCTGGTTTGGGGTAACCAGTGTAAGAGCACACCCAGCACTACTGCCAGAAAAGCCCCGCTGACGAGTGAGACGTACACCAGATGAGCCCATTTGCGGCCGACAAACCCTGAAAAGGTCCCAATCCCAAAGCGGGCATCATCAGAAATATCCCGCCATTCATTGCCATGCAAAATGGCAGTGACCAGAAAACCAATCGGAATGCTCACAACCGCAGGCGAAATACTGATGCTGCCAGTGATGACATAGTAAGCACCCATGACCATCAACGGACCCATCAATATGAAGACGAGCGGTAAGCCCATTGCGCGGTATTTGTATTGGAAGGGTGGGGCGGTGTAGCCGAACCCCAGCGCTAATCCCAAAAATCCCAGCAGGGCCACCGGCCAACCCCGGGCAGCGATCAAAGCAATCCCAAAGAGCATTGCCAGGGTAAAAGCTGTAAATGTGAGCGTAAAGGCTTCTTTTTCTGTAAGGCGGCCTTTTAGCAAGGAAAGGCTGGCGCGTGGAGATGTAATTGAGTCAACACCGTTTCGAACATCATAGATTTCATTGGTGATATTGGTGCCGATGTGAAGCAGGACGGAGGCCGCCAGGGAGATCAAAAAGAGTGGAAAATTGAATTGCTTTTCAACCAGGGCAATCGCGCCAGCGGCCAGTACCGGAATTGCGGAGGCCGTAAAGCTGAACGGGCGGGTAATTTCAACCGCAGCCCCAAATTTTCGCCAGGTCCGTTCAAATACATTCAAGCGGTCCTTTTCTTTTCCTGTTCCGCTCGTAGATTGGAATAATGTTTCTACGGCTGGTCTGGAAGTCTCTTTGATGGCTGCTGACCCATAGAGTTGAGCCGCGTGTAATATCTTTTGGATCTGATCGTCTTCCTGGATGATGGGCTGTAATATGGGGGTGGTCATACCAGCTTCATTATAACGAGCCGCGCCCTCCGCAACTTCATCAGGCGTGCCGCATAGCATGAAGGAGTCCAGGACTTCATCTGGGATCAACTGGGCAGCTTTATGATAATCCTCTGCCCGCCAGGCCGCCGCGATTTGATCGCGCAAAGCCGGCTCGAAACCGGCTTGTTCCAGCGAGAAGTTGGAGAGAACGCTGATCATGTAAATTACGAACGGTTCCCGCTTGGCACGGTTCATTGCTTCGCGCCGGGATTTATCCACGTGCGTGAGCAAGTACCCGGCTACATCGACGGCATTTTCATCCCGCCCGGCTCCTACAGCAGCGCTGCGCAGTTTCGCGATCAGCCGTTTCATATTGGGGATGGATTCTGCCGGACGCGCAAGATATCCATCTGCTTTTTCACCTGCGAGCTGCAGGAACGGGGTGCGGTAGGCCGCTATGTAGATCGGTACACGGTGAACTGGAGGGAACATTGGCTGGATGGGCGGAAGGTTGGGGGTCGCCGATGGGATCCGTTGACCTGTCCACATCGCTTTGAGAGTATCAATCGCTTTACTGACGTTTTCGACACCTGCTTCGGGGCTATAAGGAATACCCATTTGGGCCAAGCGTAGTGGTATGGATGTGCCAAGCCCCAGGATGATCCGCCCTGGAGCGATTTCGTCGAGTGCAGAAACTGTCATCGCAATCAATGCAGGCGAGCGCGTGTAAACGCTGAGCGCTCCGAGCGAGACGCGGATTTGTGGAACCTGTACTGCGATGGCTGTGGCGTAAGTAACAGCATCGCGTTCATACAGGCTGTCATGGATCCAGACAGAGTGAACTCCCTGGCGGCGGGCATCATCGGCCCAGCCGACAACCTCGGAAACTTTGCCGCGCGCGGCAAACCCAATTCCTATTGGTCGTGCAAGTTCAGACATGGTCTTCTCCCTTTTCTGCAAATAATTCCGTGGATTATAGACTAGCGCAGTGAACAATGCAATATTTAAATTATAAAAATCCACAATTCCTAATCTGGTTATTCCCAAACATGGATTTCATTTTGGTAATGCATCCGGAAATTCTGATTATTTTGCGAATTCCCATCAAAGAAACCATGTACGCTGAGAACGGCGGGTGTCCTTTCATGCGAGAAAAGCGAGTTTTATCAATCAGCAAGCAACTCCTCTCAACCTTTTCTCGCGTAAGCGTGCTTGTATCAGAGCGCTGATCGGCCCTGGCTGAAAAATAATTCTTATCCAGCTGGAGTGTTCTCGCCACCCGCCGTATTTCCTGCACCCGGCCCGCCACTGGCGGGGGCAAATCTTTGATGAGCCACCCAGCGCTTTGCGCAGGTAAAAAATCAGCTGGCGATCTCTTCCATAGTCAGAAGAACCCCCAGCGTGGTTATCACAGCGCTGCGAAAATTTCATATTGTCAAAAGTAATACCCTCCAAGATGCGCGGGCGGGGAAAATTCAAACCTGTAAATGTTTATTCGGCAAATGGCTGGGGATGAATAATTATGCTTTTTCATTGCCTTGAATTATTCTGGCGCAAAATCCTGGGCGCTGGTCTGGTTGGCTTTTGGATGTGTCAATACCAGGATCAGCCAGGCCAGCAAGGCGCCTACGGCTGCAATCACATAGAGCGGATATGCGCCACTCCGATCATAGATCGCGCCGCTGATGGGCGATGCAATCAATGCAATAACTCCGCCCAGGCTGACAAAATATAATGAAAGCACAGTTGCCGCCTGGGCAGCTGGTGCGCGCTCCACCGCGTAGGCTACAGATGCAATTGCATAAAAACTGTAATACAGCCCACTGGCGGCACGCATGAATAGCATGCTTTCAAGTGTAGGGAAGATAACGATCACCAGCATTGATAAACCTTCCAGCAGGATACCTGCTGCCAGCAGCCTTCCAGCGCTGAATTTTTGCATCAGTCTATCCGCCCAGAGCATGATGGGTAATTCCATCAGCGCCGGGTATGTATAGGCCCAGCCAATTACCTGGTCGCTTGCGCCGAGTTCTTGCATATAAATGGTCTCGAAGTGATGCCGGCCGTTGGCTGTCAACCATAAGACTGCCAGGCTGAGCGCCAGCCCGATCAAGGCGCGATCGCGGAAAAGCGAGCGGACGACTGCTTTTAACGAAGGTTGCGGGTCAGTCTCTTTTTTTGCTGTGCCAGCCGAGGTTATGATCCATTGCAGCATGAATATGCATATTCCGTATAGGGTGGCATAGCCGATGAATACTGTCACCAACCCGGCGCGCTGCACCATCAAGCCTCCCAGGAAAGCTGTGATAGCCCAGCCCAGTGATCCCCATAACCGGATCGAACCGTAGCCTTGCTTCTCGTTGGTGATCATCAGGGCCTGGGCGTCTGAGAGTGGGTAAATTGGGCCGCCGATGAATGCTTCCAACCCAATGATGATCGCCATCCACAAAAAAGAACTTTGCTGGCTGAGCAGTGCCATTAGCATAGCCGACCCAAACAGGCAAAATTGAAGGACCTTGCGTGGATTGGAGAGCTTGTCGCTCAGGCGACCCAAAAGAGGGGCGCTGATCAGGCTGACGATGCTGGTGATTGTGCCGAGCCACCCCATTTGGGTCCCGGTAAGCCCCTGTTGTTTGTAAAACAGGCTGATAAAAGGAAAAATAAAACCACCTGCACCGGTCCACAGCAGGTAATAAGCGCGCATTAGCCAGACGGCGCGGGTGGTTGGAATATCAGGGACTGATTTCATCCAGACTGGTCTACAATTTTGATGATTTTGGGATGGTCACAGCAGGCTCAATAGTGCTTCGATCACCCGCGGGCCAATCTCCTTGCCGATGGCGTTTGTCTCTTCATAATGCTTGCCAGGCCTGAATGGATTGAGTGGGTATTTAAAATCTTCTTTTGGTAGGATGTAACCAAGTTCATCATTCGCAAGCCCAATCACTCCAGCAACGCCTGCACCAGCGCTGATCAGGCTGTTTTTTAGTGCCATGCCCAGCTCCGGCAGCATTTCTCCGGGGACAGTTGCCAGCCATAACGGCCCGATCTTAAGCAGGTTGACCTCGCTGATCAGCTCCCCGCGTTTGTTGCGGGTATCTGGTAGAAGTTTGCGCCAGAAGGCCAGTTTGTACAAAACGTTGGTGAGTTTGAGATTGATTTCAGCCTTACGAATGCTGATCTGGTCTGGCTGAGCACGCAGCGCCTTAGATTCTATGGCCTTCAAGCCCTCTTCAGCCAGCTTCTTCCCGATCAATTCAGCTTCATCAAAGGAGTGCTCCTTTACATCCGGTGTCATCATACCGCCCAGTGCGCCTGCAAAGAAGATGCATGGGGCTGCGCTGGCGCGCTCCACCTCGCGCCGCAGCACGCCCGGATAATCGGCACTGATATGTGGATTGTGTTCCCAGAGTACTTCAGGGTGACATGGAAAATTAAACAGGCTGGCGAGTGCTTTTCCGTGAGGGTCGATAAATTGTGCGATCGTTAATTCATCGTCAACGATTGCGGGATTTCTGGCATTCTTTGCCACCCCGGGTACGTGGATGGAAGCTGTCAACAAACTGGCTGGGTTTAAGCTACTGAGCGCATCCAAAATAGTTGCGATAACTATTTCTTTTAATTCGTGCATGTAGAGCGCATCAACGCCGCTGGTTTTATCGTCTGGACCCCAAAGACCCATGCTGTCTGGTCCGTGATGGGTATGTGTACTGGCCAGGATCAGCTGGGCACCCGGGGTTTGCAGGTGTATGCGCTCGGTTATTTCCAAAACATCCTTGCGAAAAAAGCCAATCAAGTCCAATGCGCATAGGACCAGGGTCTCACTATCTGAGCACACAACCAGGACGCGCGCAAATAAATCATCGTGAACATCCACTGCACGGCGATTTTGTCCAAAACCGGCCAGGAAAACCGGCCGTACCAGGGCTGGGGTAATAATGGATTGCGCGTAACCGATCCGGATCGACATTTTTCCTCGTTAATCTGAAACCAGGAGGCTGGGGTTGGCTTGTGAGCCCAAATTGGGAAAGCTCCGCACAAGCTTGTCGCGGTATTGATAGGCAGCCTGACCGATCACCTGCTCCATCCCGAGCAAGACACCTCCGATAACGGGTGGGGCTTTGAGACGCACAAGCTGCGCCCCTGGCGCAACTGCCAGGATGGTGTTGCGCATGCTTTCCGTCATGAGTGGGTGACCATCATAAACACTACCGATCAGCACCACTTCGAAAGTATCCCGTTCCAGGCCCAGCTGGCGGATCACTCCACAAGCCATCTGACCAAGTTCATCTCCGGCCCAACGCAAAATGTTAAGTGCCTCGGCATCGCCCTGGGTTGCCACCTCGAAGACCAGCATCACAAAGGCTGGATCGATCGAATATTTTTGGATGTACATGCCTTCAACCAATTCATCCAGATTTTTGGCGCCGGTTTTTTTCAGGAAAGCCATGGAAAGCGCGGTGGCCGGGCCACGTTTGCCCCATTCGAAGGTGACAGCACGCATGGCACGCATCAAAATGTCGTATCCACCCGCAAATTCTCCCGACCAGTGCGGCGCGCCTCCGATCATGCGCCCTTCGCTGTGGCGGTCTTTGCCCCAGCCTCGGCAATTGCAACCGGTTCCAGATACAACCGATACTCCCCAACCCTGGGTCGCACCGGCAAAGATGCCCAGTGTGGCATCATTGACAATCTCGATGGGGCAATTCAACCCCAGCGCTTTGATTGCGCCCAGTAGCATTTCCCGCTGGCTGGGCCAATCATACCCGGCCAGGCCCATGCCGGCACCGGAAATTTGTGTAATGTTGAGCTTGGCCATGCTCGCTGCCTGGCCAACTGCTGTCTGCAAGGTTGCGAGCAGACCTTCAAGTTCGATTGATTCCCAATTACCAGGCCCAGCGGTCCCAAAACCGCAGGTTTGTCCTTTTTCATCTGAAATCAGTGCATGGGTTTTGGTACCGCCCGCATCCACACCCAGAAAAAATTTTTTATCGTCTGTCATATTGAGTCTTTCCTGTCAGTTTGTTTGTTTCGCGCAGTGCCAAGTGTCTCGCGTATGCTTTGTAAATATTTGCCATGCAATGGGTACAGCCAGAGCAGGCAGATTGCCAGCAGAAAACCAATGGCTGGAGGGATCGTCAGAAACAAGCGGAAGCCCAGGTTCACACTTTCAGGTTGAGTTTCCAGAAGTGTATCGTAGCCAAAGATGGGCATGATCAGCCCAAAAATACTCGAAACCAACAGCCCGCTCAGAGTGATAACCAGCCCACTCATCCCAAAATACATCCCGGCGCGTTGGTGCCCGGTTTTGACCTGATCCTCGTCGACCACTTCGGTCATAATGACGTCACCAAGCAGCACCAGGCCACCCAGCCCGATTCCGATGAAGATTGCCCCGATGAATGTATAAACAAGGCTGGGCGCAAATCCGATCGGGATCAGGCCGAGCATGATGACTCCATTGGCAAGCATCAGGGTCCGGCGCGTATCAAGTTTGTTGGCCACCCAATTGCGCCATGGGTAGAGCGACAAAGCCGCGATCAGAAACGAAATTCCAAAAATGACGGTTGCCATGCTTTCGTCCACTTTCAGACTATATTTCATGTAGAAAAGCATGCCAGCCTGCAGTGTGCCGGTGGCGAAAAAACGCATGGTCTGCGATCCCGCGGCGGTCAAATAGCTGCGATTCAAAAAGGTTGATTTTAGAGCATCCAGAAAAGGGAAGCTGGTGTCCGTTTTTAGTTCTTTGCGTTCGAACATGGCTGGATAACCGGCATAGATCGCGATTACCGAGATGATGGATAACACCATGCCCATTCCAGACCAGCCCAGCAGTTTTGCCAGCAAAGGGGGCAAGGCTGCGCCGATAAACAACCCGACGATCTGAAAAATGTTCATCCGGGCGGCAACGTCGGTTCTCTCCTCATAAGTAGCGAACATTTCGGGTAGCAATCCGTAATAGCCGGTTGCCAGGGCGGTATATAGGCCCTCCCAAACTACGATGGCAGTGCCGAAATACCATAAGAGCCCAGCCGGATTGGCCTTACCGTCGAATGGAGCCGTAAAAAGCAGGGCAAAGGCCGCAGCATAGGGCAGCCCGCCAAATAGAATATATGGGATGCGCCGCCCCCAACGTGATTTAGTCCGGTCGGAGAGAAATCCAAGCACTGGGTTATTAAATGCATTATAGAGTGTGTAGAAAAACCAGAAAGTTGCATACCATTGGATGGGTAGATTCTTGACATCCACGATGTAAAACGCGATCACGCCAGCGACCGCCTCGCCCGGTATGGTTACTCCCAGGGCAGTCAGCGAATATAAGACACGGGTTTTGATACTTGTTTCCATCTGTTCCGCCATGCTTACGCCCTCAACGCATCCTTTATTTTCCGGTAACCAATGACCTGGATGCCGGAGTTTTTGATGAAATCTTTCATTTCTTTGCTAATAAAAGCATTGTAGTTGGCGACGCGCGCCCGCCAATCCGGGGCGATTGTTCGCAACTCGGGGGTATCCACGGATGGGTGAAAAATGAAATGGGTGACTCCCACGGGAAGTTCGGTCAAAAGCTTTTTCGCCAGCCCAATGTGGTCATCGCTGTGTTCCAATGGCAGCGCGGCCAGCCCATCGAGCATCGGCAGCCCTTGCTCTTCGAGCTGCGCTAGAATCGGTTGGTAATCAGCCAAAGATTCAGCGTTAATGCCCATCATCGAGAAACCTTGGGCGCTGGCGCGTGGCACCATATTGGGGATTTTGCGACTTATTCCGGCCTGGAGATAGGCTTGAACGAATTTGGGATGCATGATGGTGCCCATGTGTGAGTCGATGTGGGTGATATCAATACCGGCACCCAGGGCGCGTTCCACCTGTGCGTTTACTTCCACTTCAACAGCTTCTGGAAGAGCTTGATCATAGACAGCCGGATGCCACTGGTGAAAGTAACCATCCTTATCCATTAAGCCAGATTGCGGGTCACGGGTCGAGATCGGACCCCAGCGGTATGCTTCCCATTCAGAGTTGAGTGTGGCGTGGACGCCCATATCCACTTCAGGATTCTTCCGGCAATACTCGGCCGTTGCCGGGAACCAGGGGCACGGCACCATCACAGCGCCGGAAGAGATCGTGCCAAAATCCCATAAATCTTCAAAAGCTTGCAGCGCTGCCTGGCACATGCCGATGTCATCAGTATGGATGATCACCAGTCGATCCGTATCCGAATAACCAAGTTTCTTTAGCAGTGGGTTGGGTGTCATGTTCTTTCCTTTTCCGTTCAGTTACCGGGTGATGAGAGGCCAGGCTGTTCGATTTTCCTGGCGGGTGGCTGCAGCAAGTTTGTGGTGCAAGGCGCGCGTCTAATTGAGCTCCACAACTTTGCCTGTCCGGCTGGATTCATAAGCTGCATCTACAACGCGCATGTTGTTCCAGCCTTCCAAACCGCCGGGATTGGGAGTTTTGCCTGACTGAATACATTCCAAAAAATATTGCATCTGGGCATCGTACATGTTTTGTGAAGCCTCGTCAGTGCGGTTTTCTTTAAAAACCGATGGCTCCATCAGCAAACTCAGATCATTTTTGCCAGGCTCGGGTATTTCGAGGCGTGTTGGAAATAGCGAAGCAAAACCGTTTTGCCCATAGAGTTGAGTGCCTGCGCAGGCTTGATCTGCGTGTGGCTGCCGCCAACCGGCCTCAAAATAAGAACAGATCCCATTATCCCAGTTGACCAACACAATGCCTGTGTCGTCCACATCATAATCACCGTAGTTTGTGCTGATTTTCGCATACACGCTGACGGGCTGCGGATCGCCGAGCAGAAAGCGCGCGGTATCCAGAGCATGGATACCCACATCGGCCATGGCGCCACCGCCAGCGAATTTTTTCTGTGTAAACCAGCCGGATGGCCCCCAATTGACATGCACTCCATAGCCTTTGGTGCGGATGATTTTCCCAATCTTGCCAGCTGCGATTTGCTCGCGCAGCCAGTTGCTTTGCGGATCAAAACGGAAGCAGTGTGCCACCATCAGCGTTCTTCCGTTCATTTGAGCCGAGTCGTGCATGGCCTTTGCTTCAAGCGCATTCATGGCCATTGGTTTTTCCACCAGCACATGCACTCCAGCCTGCAGTGCAGCGTTGGTCTGTTCGGCATGCAGATGGTTTGGTGTTGAAACCACCAGGGCGTCTACACCGCCATCCTTGAGCAGATCACCCAGGTTCTGGTACTGCCTCGGAATGGTAAATTCCGAGGCAAATTCAGCCATCGATTCGGGTCTGTGGTTGACAACTGCCACCAAATTCGCACCGGCATTCCTGGCAGATTTGGCGTGCACTTTGTTGATATATCCTGTTCCGGCAAACGCGATCCTTAATGGTACGCTGTTCGGAAGGTTTTCGAGATCAGGCTGCATGAGTTATTTCCAGAATTGCGGTAAATATTGTTTGTACGCGATCAGGTAATCGTCCAAAACTGATTTCGCAGTTTCTATATCCGTGATGACCGGGTCTAGCAGCAGGCATTGCAAGGCTTTCTGGCGGTCGCCTTCCACGGCGGCATCGATACCAAGCTGGGCGGCAAACAGTTCGCGGCGGCAAAGTTCAGCGATTGGTTCTGGCAGGCTGCCAACGTGAACAGGCTGGATGCCACTGCCATCGACCACAACTGGTGTTTCCACGATAGTGTTGAACGGTAGGTTGGCGATTTGCCCCTGGTTGGGCAGATTGGCGGCCAGGTGATAGTGAGTACCTGCGCCGGCGATGTTTTCGATCATCTCCAGCGCGCCTTCGCTGTCCGTGTTCATGAGAGCGTCTATGGGCATGACGTTATCAGCCATGCTTTCCAGCCGGTTGAGACCGAAATCGCGCATGTTTGCCGCAGCTTCCCAATCATACAGGCGTAGGTTGTATTTATCCCAGGGTTTGGTCTGTGGATCGCTGACCCAGGGCAGGTACTCGCATAAATGCGTGTCGCCCGGCACGGGGAAAAGCCCAAAGGCATCGAATACGCGCCGGGTAAGCGGCTCAAAATTGGGATCATATTCATCCCAGCGCTGGCGGAAAAGCGGATAGAGATCTTCGCCGCTATCCCGTTTTCGGATTGAAAGGATCCATGAAAAGTGGTTTGTACCCGCCGCGCGAATATCGATCAGCGGTAAAACCTGGCGCAGAACTTTTTCACGAGCGGCATGTTCGGCGATGTCGGCCTGCATGCCGGTGATGCCTGCCGGCACATCGATACCCAATTCTTTACACAAAACCATGCCTACAAAATTGTAGCTGACAAAAATTTGGTGACAGAGACCCACCGCCTTGATTTTTGTGTGCCGGTTGATCAAGTCACAAATGCGTACCATCGGGTTGGTAAAGTTAATAAACCAGGCTTGAGGGCAGGCCTGTTCCATATCGTGGGCGATCTCCAGCACAGGCAAAACATTCCTGGCAGTATGCGCAAAACCACCAGGGCCGCCATTTTCGGCATAAGGCTGCCTGACGCCGTGTTTTAATGGAATCTCAAAGTCGCTTTTCCAGAGTTCTTCGCGTGGGCCGACCTCGATGGCGCTGACCACAAACTGGGCGCCATCCAGGGCCTCCTTGTGGTGCGTGTGTGCGCTGAGTGTGATGCCGCTGTTCCATTCTCGGTTGAGCCTCTGTGCCAGTCGATAGACGATATCGAGGTTGCGGCTGTTTCGATCGACAAAAGACAGGCTGCTGCCTTTTAACTTTGGGGAACGCATTAAAGCTGAAAGTGTGTTTTCGCCAAAGCTGGCACTGCCAGCACCGATGACGACGATCTTGGTGGGTAGAGACATGGATTCTCCTTTTGTTTATTTTGCGATCTAATTTTTGTGCTGCAGATTTGTTCCGGGTCCGATTTAAATCAGTCAATCGAATTGGTCGAAATTACCCGGCTGTACCACTCTCCGCTGTCTTTGACGGTCCGTTTTAGCGTGTCAAAATCGATCCGGATCACTCCGAAGCGTTTGGTGTTGCCGTGACCCCACTCGAAATTGTCCAGTAAGGACCAGATAAAATATCCGCGGACGTCGACACCATCTTGCATCGCCAGCCGCACCTGTGTGAAGTGTTGGCGCAGATAGTCCAGGCGGCGTTCGTCATGGATTTTTCCATCGGCGCTGACTGTATCCGGGAAGGCAGAGCCGTTTTCGGTAATGTATATGGGCGGCAGGCGATAATCTGTGTTGATGCGATTTAGCATCCGGCGAAAGGCTGGGGCACAGACTTCCCAGCCCATTTCGGTATATTCCGAACCAGGGATGGGGGCGATCTGACCCTGTGCGCCGATTACACTGCGCGAGTAGGAATTGATCCCCAAGAAATCAAGCTTCTGTGAGATCAGCGCCATATCACCGGGCCTGATCTCGGGGTTTTCGTCTCCAGCCGCCTCAATCATCAGGGGATGGTAATGTCCACAGAAAATGGGATGCAGGAAAGTGGTTTCGTGGCTGCTCCAGGCCAATTCTGCCGCAGCGATATCAGCGGGATCGTCGCTGGCAGGGTCGACACCCCACTGGCTGAGTACGATGCCAACTTCGAGCGCCGGGTTACAGCCTCGGATGGCCTGGACGGCCAATCCATGGGCCACCATCAGATTGTGGGCCACCTGGCGGGCCATTTTCCAATCGTCCTTTACTCCTGGCGCATGTTCCCCGCTGACGTAACCGTCAATAGCGATGACGCCGGGCTCGTTAAAGGTTGTCCAGCGCTGGATGCGATCGCCCAGACGTTTGACCATGATGGCGGCATAATCGGCGAAGTATGGCAGATTTTCGCGGTTGATCCAGCCGCCGCGCTCGTAGAGTGCCTGGGGATAATCCCAATGATGCAGCGTGATGAACGGTTCGATATTGGCAGCCAGCAGCGCATCGGTCAAGCGCTCATAAAAATCCAACCCGGCAGAGTTGACCTTGCCGAAACCGCCTGGCAACACCCGTGGCCATGAAACCGAAAAACGATAGGCCTTGAGACCGAGTTGGCGCATCAAAGCGATATCCTCTGGGTAACGATGGTAATGGTCACAGGCCATATCCCCGCTATCGCCGTTGGTGATTTTCCCGGGTGTATGGCTGAAGCGATCCCAGATTGATTCCCCTTTGCCATCCTCGTTCCAGGCACCCTCGATCTGGTAAGCGGCGGTGGCAGCGCCCCAAATAAAATTTGATGGGTAACTTATTTTGCTCATAACGGTTCAATTCCTTTTCGCAAATTTTTTATATTTAGTCTGACATTGCCAGCCTAAACATGTCTACCGCTGGCTGGCGGGTATTTTTATTGTTATCCAGGTAGTGTTCCATCCGCTCGGCGGGCTTACGCAGCGGCCAGCCATGCTGGACAGGGTTGGCTTTACAGCACCTGGCACACGCAGCAGTCCGCCCGGCAAAAACCAGCCCTGTGATCTTCTACCAAGTCAAAAGCTACCCGAGCGTTTTACTCTTTACTGCCTGTCAATTTAATGCCCTGGATAAACGTTTTCTGGGCGAAGAAAAATGCGACCACGATTGGCACGGTGAAAACCGTCGCGGCAGCCATCAATTGATTCCAGATCATGGTGCGCTGGCCTTGGAAATCTTGCAAGCCGAGTGCCATGGTAAAGTTGCGCGGGCTTGTCAGGAAAAGCAAAGGTCCGGTGAAATCATTCCAGGCCCACAGGAAGGTGAAGACGGTCACGGTTGCCAGAACCGGCACCGAAAGCGGAATGACCAATAATGTGAATATCTGCCATTCTGAGGCTCCATCGACCCGCGCAGCGTCGCACATCTCTTCCGGGATGGTGCGGAAAAATTGCCGCAACAGAAAGACATCATACGCATTGGCAAAGAAAGTCGGCACGATCAGGGGCAAAAAAGTATTCCCCCAATGCAAATTTTCGTTAAACAACAGGTACATCGGGATCATTGTGACCTGGAACGGCAGCATCATGGTGGCCAGGATGATCACGAAGAGTACATCACGCCCTGGGAATTTTAAGCGTGCAAAAGCATACGCCACAGGTGTATTTGACAACAAAGTTCCCACGATCGAGAAAAACGCAATTACCAGGCTGTTTTTGAAATAAACCCAGAAACTGGCGCCCACACCCGGGCGGCTGCCGCGTGACATGGCATCTGAAAAATTTTGCCAGCGAAAGCTGATTTCCATAATGGGTTCGGCAATCCGGTTTGCACCTTGTTGCATTTTTAGATCGATTGTCTGGCCCGGATTGGCCGGGTCCACAAAGGTGCCAATCCCTTCGATGATCTTTACGGCTGCAAGCTGCTTGACCCCATTCGCGGTCTGAACGTTGTAAAGTGGTAGTTCAGTTCCGTTGACCGTAACCCGCACATTGTCATACGGCAGCCAGCGGGGTGGTGTGTGAAAGACATCCTGGTTGGATTTGAAGGCGGTCAACAACATCCAGATGAAGGGGATCAGAAAAAATGAGCCCACAATCCAAAGGGCGGCATGGCTGACTAGAGACTGCAGGATTCGACCGGTATTACGTTTACGGGCTTGTTTGCCCGGATCCTGGTCTTGATTGGTGATCAATTGGAGCGAATCAGTGCTCATGGTTTTATCCTGCGTAATACGTAAAACGCTCGCTGACTTTCAGCAGCAGCAGTGTGCAGATCAGAATGATGATGAACAGCACCCAGGCCATTGCGGATGCATAGCCCATTTTTAGCCACAAAAAGCCATTTTGGTAGAGATAAACGCTGTAAAAAAGGGTCGAATTTAATGGGAACCCGAGCGCTTGCTGTCCGCGGAAAATATAGGCCTGGGCAAAATACTGAAAGGTGCCAATGATCCCGGTAATCAAATTGAAGAGCGTGATGGGAGAAACCATCGGGATGGTCACGTGCCAGAGACGCTGCCACCAATTGGCGCCATCCAGTTCGGCAGCTTCCAGCAGGCTGACGGGTACATCCTGGAGCCCGGAGAGATATATGATGATCGTACCGCCCATGCCCCACATTCCCAGCATGATCAGCCCAGGTTTGGACCAATCCGGATTGCTCATCCAGTTTGGTCCGGCAATTCCGACGGATCCCAGCAGGCTGTTCAATATCCCGGTTTGTGGATTTAAGATCCACAGCCATAAAATTGTGCTGGCCACGGTTGGCACAATCGAAGGCAGAAAAAATATTACCCGGTAAATGGACTGTCCGCGTACTTTTAGATTTAAAAGAACCGCGCAAACAAAAGATGCCAGGAGGGTCAGCGGTACGCCAATCGCCACCATATAAAGAGTGTTTTGGAGTGATTTCCAGAACAGGTCATCATGCAGCAAGTTGGCGTAATTTTGGAGCCCGATGAATTCTAGCGGCTGCCTGGGATGATAAATACTAAAACTATATACCAGCGAAGCCAGCATCGGATAGAGGGTGAAGGCCAGAAAGCCAATTGTCCAGGGAAGCAGGAACAACATCCCAATTTTGAAATTGGTGCGTTCACGGAAGCCCCATTTCCGAAATTTTGGCGGCCATTTGAGATTGGGATATTTTCGTTCTGTGTCGGGGAGCCTGTCCATCTATCTATGCCTCCAGCCCATCTGCCCTGAATTTTCGCAGGTAACACAGATCGGGAATAACATGAAAAATGGGGGGACGGATGTTTCACCGTCCCCCCGCCGTGACTCGCTTACTTACTTCAGTGCATCCTTCAGCTTGGGCTCAAAATCGGCCTGTAACTGATCAAGCAGTGCCTTGGGTTCTGCTCCGGTGGTAAATACCTTTTCTTCCACCTGCGTAAGCGCATCCAGCAGTTCAGATGTGATTGGGGTTGTGATGACATACTTTGCATTGGGGCTGTTCATCATATCCACAAAAATCTTGAATTTTGGGTTTTCGGTGAAGCATTTATCTTCGGCAGCTTTTTTGCTGGTTGGCAGATTGGCGTTGAAGCAGAACTCTTCTGCCACGATTGCGGGTGACATCATCCAGGCCAATAATTTAGCTGAGTCTTCCTTGTTCTTTGAATTTGCCGGGATGACCGCCACGGTGCCCTGCACAACGGCTGTGTTGGCGCGTTCTGGATGCGCAGCTGGGGGTGGGAAGGGCGCTACACCATAGCTTTGTTCTGGTTTGAACTTGCTAATGAAGTTGGGGCCGGTCATCCATTCGCCGTCCACATACATAGCCATCTTGCTTGTATAGAATGGATAATCTGGTGACATATAAGCATCGGCAAAGCCTGCTGCAAACGACTGCACCTTGTCCGTGCCGTATTTTGTGAAGAATTGCTGCTGCCATACGTAAGAATCAATCATCGGCTGGCTGTTGGCGGTCAGCTGGGTGCCGTCCTGGTTGTACCAGAACCCACCGAACATGCTGACATACAGATCATTATGCCCCCAACCCTGGTTGGGAAGGAAGCCGATCTTTTCGATTTTTCCGTCTGCGCCGACTTTCGTGATTTTGTCCGCGAACTCAGCCAATTCTTCCATGGTTTTGGGAGGAGTATTGGGATCCAAACCAGCGGCTTCAAACATTTCCTTGTTCCAGAACAAGGCATACATATCAGTGCCCCAGGGCAGACACAAGATCTTATCCCCCGTTTTGCATTGTTCCAGCGGCGCAGTATACATATCGTTGAGATCGATGCCGCCGGTCTTGATGGCGCTGCCCAGCTCGTCAACCAGAAGTTCTTTGTAGTAGGATTTGACCCGGTCGCCGCCACTCAAAACCAGGATGTCGGGAGTGTCCGAGCCGGTCAGCGTGGGTAGGATCTTGTCTTCCGCCAGTGGGGCAGTTACTTCAACCTTTACGCCGTTAGCTGCGCCATACTTGTCGAATAGGGCCTGGAGTTGTTGGGGATTATCTCCCCACTGGATCCAGACTCTC
>CAINXK010000495.1 GCA_903854805.1 uncultured Anaerolineae bacterium | reverse complement strand
TAATAATCATGAGGAATATTTCGTCAAGAATTATTCCGCCAAGACCATCATGGGTCGCATGGCCCATAAGGATGAAATGAACGGTGCGCTCCTGTTCCTGGCATCCGAAGCCTCCTCGTATATGACCGGAAATAATGTCATCGTCGATGGCGGTTGGACAGCCTGGTAACACTGGCAGCGTAGAGCATTATCCACCATCAACCCGCTTACAAAACACCAATCCAATGACAGAAATTCTCGCAATCATCCCCGCGCGGGGCGGCTCCAAAGGCATACCGCGCAAAAATATACGGAACTTTTCAGGATATCCGCTGATTGCCTGGAGCATAGCAGCAGGACTGAAATCTGAACTCGTCACGCGCGTCATTGTCAGCACAGATGACGAACAAATTGCCAGCGTGGCGCGCGAATGGGGTGCGGAAACCCCCTTTCTGCGTCCCGACGAATTTGCCCAGGATCAGACAACCGATCTGCCCGTTTTTGTGCATGCCCTCAAATGGCTTGCAGATAATGAAAACTACCATCCAGATGTCGTTGTACAACTAAGACCAACTTCTCCGATCCGCCCAAAGACGTGTGTCGATGATGCCCTGCGCACCCTGCTCCAAAACCCCCAGGCTGAATCGGTCCGGGGCGTGGTTCCGGCTGGGCAAAACCCGCATAAAATGTGGAGATTGGACGATGGCATGCAAGCGCCCATGAAAAATCTACTGGACGTGGCTGGCATCGAAGAACCCTACAATGCGCCTCGCCAGATCCTGCCAAACATCTTCTGGCAAACCGGGCATATTGACGCCATTCGGCCATCCGCCATTGCAAGTGGCTCTATGAGCGGAAAATCAATCTACCCGCTCTTGATCGACCCAAAATTTACGGTTGATCTCGACAATCTGAACGACTGGATGCGCGCAGAATGGCTGGTTGCGTTCGGTGGTCTGGAGATGGTCTGGCCAGGTCGCGCCAAACGCCCAATGCCAAAGAATATCAAGCTGCTTGTGCTTGATTTCGACGGTGTCGTGACCGACAACCGGGTATGGGTCAGCGAGACTGGCCAAGAAATGATCGCTGCCAACCGTGGCGATAGTTTAATTATGGGCAAGCTAAAGCAGTCCGGCACAGATGTGATCATCCTGTCATCTGAAGTTAACCCGGTTGTGGCGGCCCGCGCGCGCAAGATGAAGGTGGAAGCCATTCATGGTGTTGGCCTGGATGACAAACGCGTTATACTGGAAAATCTGCTCAAAGAACGGCAGATTGACCCGGCTGATGTAGCCTATATTGGAAATGACATTAATGACCTGGCCTGCTTTGAGCTGGTTGGCTGGAGCGTGGCCGTGGCAGATGCTCAACCTGAGGTCCTCCGTGCGGCTGATTTTGTGACCGTAAATGCAGGCGGTCATGGTGCAGTCCGCGAAATATGTGATTTATTCCTTTCAACAAAAGCCTAGCTCACAACCTGCCGGGCCGGCCGCCTCCTTCAACCCGTTTACGGGCAGGGACCGCCGAACCTGTCCCGACCAGGCTGTGGTAGTGAACACCCGCAACAATCATAATGGAGAATAAAATGACTCGTGAGATAAAGCTCGGAAACAAACTCGTTGGCGACGGAAAGCCTGCCTATATCATCGCCGAGATCGGTATCAATCACAACGGTGACCTGGATATCGCGAAGAAAATGATCGAAGCAGCCGTGCATGCCGGCGCGGATGCCGTCAAATTCCAGAAACGCACCCCCGCAGTCTGCACTCCGATTGAACAGCAAAAACAAATGCGTGAAACTCCCTGGGGCTACATCACCTACCTCGATTATCGATACAAGGTGGAATTAGGTTTGGAAGAGTACCGCGAAATCGACCGCACCTGCAAACAGTTGCAGATTGACTGGATGGTTTCCGTCTGGGATGAGCCTTCCGTGGATTTCATGGAACAATTTGAAACCCCCGCCTACAAGGTTCCTTCTGCTTCGCTGACCGACTTGTCCCTGTTGAAATATGCCCGCAAATCCGGTAAACCGATCATTATCTCAACCGGCATGTCCACCATGGATGAGATCAAACGCGGTGTGGATACAGTTGGATTGGACAATCTGATCATCATGCACTGCACTAGCGCTTATCCATGCGAACCCGAAGAACTCAACCTGCGCATGATCGAAACCCTGCGCCGCGAATTTCCCAACAACGCGATTGGTTATTCCGGGCATGAGGTTGGCCTGGTACCTTCAGCCATCGCAGTAGCCATGGGAGCCTGTGTGGTGGAACGTCACTTCACACTGGATCGAGCTATGTGGGGCGGCGATCAGGCTGCATCGGTTGAGCCCGGTGGCTTTGAAAAGCTGGTCAAATATATTCGCGTCACCGAAGCCGGTTTGGGCGATGGTGTAAAAAAAGTCTATGCTAGCGAAATGAATTCGCTGAAGAAACTGCGCCGCGTAAAAGACAGCGAATAGCAAATTGGAATCTGGAGCCTGGGAAAGTAGTAAATTAGTCTCCCCAGAAAAAAATTAGGATTGGCAAGATAGTGACAGCGATGAAACCTACTGAGAAACTCCGCCATATTCTGAGATCGCCTGCTAAGTATGCCCAGGCTGTTTTGCGCTGGAAGCGTCTGACCTTTACCGATGCTCCGCAAATATTTGCGAACGCTAAACCCAAGAGCGGCTCACATCTTTTACTACAGATCATGAATGGGTTTTGCCAGATTGCCCCCTATGCCTATGTCGCGGCCCATCCAATCCGCACCATAAATGCCCGCGGGGGCCGCCGGACCGACGACCAGGTGCTGACAGAACTGAAGGCAGTCCGCCCTGGAGTGATTGGTTGGGGCTATGTTGACGCAACACCCAAAAACCTGGCCTTCCTAAACAAACCGGAGCGTGCCAACTATTTCATCTATCGCGATCCACGCGATATGCTGGTTTCCCATGTCTTTTTTGCAACTGACATGCATACAAGCCACGGCATGCACGCTTTTTATCAAACCTTGCCAGACTTCAACTCACGGCTCAAAGTCGCCATCACCGGCGTTGATCAGAATGGGTTGTTCATGGTCAACGTGCGCAAGCGCTACGAGGGTGTCTTTGAATGGCTGGAACAAACCTCAACACTCAGCCTGCGCTTCGAAGATCTAATCGATAACCGCAATATCACCTTAAACCGGATGCTCGACCAGCTGGAGAAAACCGGATACGCAATCCCCACCCCGCGTGCAAAAGCCCTGGAAATCCTGGTTGATGCCATCCAACCTAATAAATCACACACCTTTCGCTCAGGCAAAACCGGCGGGTGGAAGGATCACTTTAATGCCGAGAACAAGCGTTTATTCAAAGATGTCGCGGGAGATTTGTTGATCCGCCTCGGATACGAACAGAACAACGACTGGTGATCGACTAGGCAATAATAACGAAGCAGGCCAATCCCAGCTGGGATTGGCCTG
>CAINXK010000494.1 GCA_903854805.1 uncultured Anaerolineae bacterium | reverse complement strand
CTGGTGCACAAACCATCTGAAAAGTCCGGCCAAACCGCCACGTCCCTGTTCCATCAGCGCCATATATCTACTCGCGGAATCTTTCTATGGGTGTTGATCATCCGGGTTTTTCCAATGCATAGCAAGATAATTGCTGAATTTCCCCGCGCACACATACGGCACACGTCTGCCAAAATTTTGCACACGGACTCGCCATCGGCTGCTGAAATCATCAAAACAGCCATCCATTTTTCAATAAACAATTGACAAATTCCCAAAACATCGTAAAATCACTTAGATACATATCTATTTAATTAGACAGGATTTCCGCCATGGATCAAACTGAAATGCTGGAATTCGTTAAGGTTCTGGCGCACACCGACCGACTGCGCGTCATCGGTGCGCTGGCTCAACGTGCAGCTTCGGCCAAAGAAATTTCTGATGTTCTCGGCATGCGCCCAAAGGATGTTGCCCAACACCTTGCCAGACTTGCACACGGGAATATTGTGCATGAACTCGATGATACCTGGTCACTCGATTTAAGGAATATTGAAGCTCTCTCAAAACGACAATTCGCGGGTCAACCGCGCGAGGCTTACGTTCCAGATCCGGATTTGAGTAAAAAACCACGCAAAGTACTGTCCGCCTATCTAAAACCAGATGGCAGTATCAGGCAAATCCCATCCGAACCTGGCAAGCTGCAGGTGCTGCTGGATTACCTGCTTGAGGCTTTCACGCCCGGTATCATCTACACAGAAAAAGACGTCAACATGATCTTACGCCGCTTCCATATCGATACAGCCGGTTTACGGCGCGACATGATCGATCGCGGAATGCTGCAGCGTAAAAGCGATGGCTCACAATATTGGAGGCCGGAATGAGTTCAAATGCTGATATTGTAATCATGTTCAAGGCTTTGGCAGATACCAGCCGCTTGAAAATCGTGGGCCTACTGGCCCAGCAGCCGTATACCGTGGAACAGTTAGCTGCCATGTTGGAACTTAAAGCCTCTACAATCTCCCATCATCTCGCACGCCTGGCAGAAGCTGGATTGGTTTCTGCCAAAGCGGAAGGTTATTACAGTGTTTACATGCTGGAAAAGGATGTACTTAACAGCAAGATGCAGACAATTTTTTCCGGAGAGCAAATGACAGCTGTTACTGCCGGTGTGAACATGGATGCCTTCGAACAAAAAGTCGTAAAAGACTTCAGTATGCCAGATGGGCGGTTAAAAATCATCCCTGCCCAGCGTAAAAAGCTGGAGGTCATCTTACGTCATATTGTGAGAGACTTTGAACCGGGGGTAAGTTATAGTGAGAAACAAGTCAACGAAATATTAGCCCGCTTTCATGCTGACACGGCCTCTCTCCGGCGCGAACTTGTAGGTGCTGGCTTGATGCAGCGTGAAGGCGGTGGTGGAGCATATTGGCGCGAGGATTAATCCGGCCATAAAAAACTGGGGCACAGTCTGACTGTGCCCCAGTTTTTTATTTTCGGGAATGGACCGTGAAGGTTTCGTTCCCCGCAAATAATTTGGTCAATGGTTCCGCATCCAAAGCCATGACCCTGCTATTGGCAAAGTAATCAAAGTTGAATTCAGTAACATCCCCTACATGCTTGCCGGGAACAGGCATGATGCGCGCTGTGAGCGGCTTATGCAAGCGCAAAGCCAGCCCAGATATATCCAACAATAGCGCGGCAACCTGATCATTGGTCACGTCCCCTGGGACCGGAATTGTGTCCAGACCACTACCGCACACCGCTGAATACATCAACAGATCTTTTACGGTCAGAACTTTTTCGGCAGCACGTTTCGCCAGTGTGGCATCTTCCAGGACAGGCAGCATCAGTCCACTAAAACCCGCGCGCGGAAAATCAGCCCGATCAATCGAATCTGTCAAAATACAGGCGGCTGCCAGAGATCCATGCATTCCTATCCTTGGAGCACCAATATTTTCGAAGGCAGAACCAAGCGAACGGCCTTCGGCGGGGAAAGGTGCCAGAGAAAAATCAATTCCACCGAATTTGACGCTAAACCTAAACTTAAGCGGTTCGGCAGCATAGACCAGTTTGCGCGCATGGTTCTCCAACTCGTTGACCAGGGCCTTGCGACCTTCTTCAATGGTTTTTGCGTTTGCAAAAGCCTCAACCGCCAGATCAGCGGATTCAAGCGCAAGCGCAAAAGTGGGCTGATCGGAATCATGATAAGCGGCCGGGAAGAACGGGCCACCCGGTGGCACGTTGGCGAGTGCCGCAAAACGCAGATTGGCAAACCCATCCTGCGAAATGGTTGCATTCCG
>CAINXK010000493.1 GCA_903854805.1 uncultured Anaerolineae bacterium | reverse complement strand
GTTTGGGGGGTTTTAAAGACGCTTGTGAATACCTTTAATGCCTGTAGGTCGCTGCCATTTCTTATCTGGTAGACAGTTGCGCGACGCCCAGTCTGGCCATAGGGCATTCTTCTGGCGGCAGGGTGTTCCAAAAAAGAGTAAACATCGCCGTTTATGGTTAGTTGGGTTTTTATGGTTGGGCGGAAGGACATTGAATTACCACTCTAAAAATTCTTAAAAGGTTTATGGGAGAAAGATCATTAATGTTTTACCAGAACCAGTATGATCAGCCATCCAACCGGTCGTTCCATTCCACGAAACTTGCCACCAATTTAGACCATCCGCCTTTTTTGGACCGCCCAATACTTGCACAATATCTCCTTTGGGAACCTCAGCCACAATATCGCTGCTATCAGTCTTATTGGAATAGCCAGGAGATTTGCGTATAGCTGCGTAGAAAACTTCGTTGGAAATTTTTGCCTGGGATGATTGGGAACTTTTTGTCGGTTGGATAAGTACAGGTTTATGTGTCGGAGTTGGAATGCTGGTTGGCGCTATTGTAACCACCGGTGTGTTTGTTGCAGGAATATTCGTATTTGTTGGAACTTCTATCTTCAAATTTGGATGTGATGTGGCGGTTTCATAGGACTGGGGAGCAGGTTGGGGCATGGTTGGGGCGGAAGAATTAAATAGAGAAAACCCTATAAATCCAAAGATCGCGAGGATCAGACATGCGCCAGCCGCAGCGATTGCTCCGATAACCCAAAACGAAGAAGCCCTTGCTTTTTTGGATATTCTTTTTTCACATTCATTCAACCAAAATGTTACACTCGCACCATCCCGTGAGAACTCAGGATTTTGGGTATACACCCTGGAAAAAACAATTTTGGCTTGGCGGAAGTCACCAACACCATACAAGCGTACAGCTTCAGTAAAATCCGCTTCTATTTGAAATGCATTAGTAGCTGGGGCAGACGAGAAAAACGAAGGTGTCTGCGCCCCATTCGGGGGAGCAAAAAATAGTTGGCGCGAATTCAATTCTGCGATTTTTTGATTGATGACTGTCAATTGGGCAGGGGATGCAATTTCTTTTGCCTGATGGAGTACATCCATTGCTCCGGTCGTGTTGCCCTGGCTTATCAGAGCGTCCGCAATGTTTAACAAAGCATTCAGCCTGGTTGATGTATCTTCCACCGACGGGTTTGTGCCAGTGGACATATTGCGCCAACGTACCACCGGGCCGACAGAACCAACCGAAGTATTCGCAGATAATTCCTGGGCGAGCGAAGCCTGCTGTTGCAAACTAAATAAAGCCTGACGCCATTCATCGAAAACAGGACAGTAATTCAATGTTTGGCTGTACCAGGCTTGTTCAAGCAAGCTTGATATTCGTTCGCCCCAGTTCTCCTTGATACCTGTAAGGAGTACTCGATAGCGATCGCAATTATTCTGTAACTCGGTTAACCCAAAATACTGTTCACCAACTGCAACTTGACGGATGCGGTTATCGCACCAAGCAAGCATTTCGGCCAGAAGGATAGCTCCGGCGAACCGGTCAGCATTTGCGCTCCACAAGCCCTGCGATGCAGTTTTATGCCCGTAGCCGGCTGAGCCCCCTGGGAGTTTGGCGGGTTGTTGCAAGGAAGCAGCGTAGAGATCTTCGACATCCACGAGTGCGACGGTGATTCTTTCCGCGGTTGAGAATGGTGCAAGGCCATGGATGAGCACATTCGGTCCTGAAAGATCGCAATGCGCAATGCCGTTGTGCTCCATGAACGCAAGAATCGCTACTAAACTATTTGCTAGTGCCAGGCTTTGCTGGGGTGTTAAATTCTGGCGGGAAAGCATGATTTCCTGCCAGGTCTGACCGTCCACCCATGGCATAAGCACATCATATTCCAGGTCGGCGTATTGTTGAAGAAGAGTCGGGCTGTTCTGATTGTTTATTACTGAACGAGAGCAAACTTGTAAGCCGGGGAGATGAGCAAAGGATTTCAACCGGTACGCGTTTTGTTCAAGTAACGGTGTTCGAAATGCCTGTGTAAAGACTTTCAAAGCGTGGTATTGCCCTTGTCGATCCTGTAGTTGGTAAACAGTGGCCCGGCGTCCAGCTTGGCCGTAAGGCATGCCCCTGGCGGCAGGGTGTTCAGTGAAACGGTAATCTACACCGTCAATGTTAATAACTGCGTTGATGGACGGACGGAAAGGCACAAATTCCTCCTACGGCAAAGGACTTACAAATAATATGGCAATAACATGGAAAAATACTACGGCCCCCAACGAGGCTGCCAATCGCAATATTCATTATTGGTCAGACGGGTAAGGTTTTTCCCATCTACGGATATGATATAGATTTCACAACCATCCTCGTCGTGCATCTTATCAAAGTAGGCGGTAAATGCTATCCATTGTCCATCTGGGGAAAAGCTTGGGCCTTGGCTGTTACCACCGTCTGTTAATTGTGTTAATCCCGATCCATCAATATTAAAAACAATTATGTTTCTTTTCCATGGTATGCCAGCGTAGGTGGTGACAGAATTATCTTCCGACCAGTCACTACGGCCGCGCAAAGATACTAAATTCGTAATCTGTTGGATGTTTGAGCCTTCCATATCAGTGATATATAGCTGTGGCTGACTTGAAGGTCCTGAAGCATATAAGATTTTACTACCATCTGGTGACCATACCGGATCCCAACCGGTCATGTTGATGAGCGAGTGGGGGTTACTGCCATCGCGATTCATGACACAGATTGTGTCCACTGCCTGGGCACATTTATAAACTATTTGTTTTCCATCTGGAGAAATTTCAGGCGCATTGGCTTCACCGGGAGTATAGGTTAATTGCCAATATGAACCACTCTTTAAATTCATTTCATAAATCTGCCAATTACCGGATTGTGTACTTGCAAAAACAATACTGTTTCCATCAGGTGATAATGATGGATAGAAATTATTAGCACCGTTATCGGTCAATTGGCGAGAGTTGGAGCCGTCCGCATTCATGATGCATATATCATTTTGCTCATACATTTTTGATATCTGGCAGGTGAATACGATTTTCCCTTTGGGTATGCTGGTTAAAACGACAAGTTGCTGGGATGCAATTGTGCTAGTTGGATGTGGCGTGTTTGTGCGTAATTTATTTTGAGTTGGGGCAGTTGACGCGGAAGAAGTATTAGTCATAAAAACCATTGCAGATGTTGGTGATTCCAATGTTGCTAAAACTGTGGTCGTAGTGGGTATTTCGGAAAAATGAAAATAACGTGTATGCAACAAACCAGACCACCATAATAACCCAAGCATACACACACTAATTGCCACTCCTACAAAAAATGCCACCCTCAAATATTTCGTTTTATTTTCTAAAGGCATGCAATCTTCCAATCAATCTTCCAATCAATCAAGCAAAATCGATTCAAATTTGAAACAGTTGTTTGTAAATCCGGCAGCAGGAATTCGGTGGCATGCATAAGCGGATTTGGCGCAATGAACAGACTCGCATCAACCCAAAGAGCTGAAAATTAGAATAGACAATCCAAATAAGCTGTCGCCATTCTGCCATAGCCAATACAGGCCGCCCAAACTACAACAACAGAATAAAAAAATAATTATTGCGATAAAAATGCTGATTGGCCAGAATAGACGTTGGTTTCTTAACATTTTTTCCGAGCGGGCAAGACCTTCTTCAATTTCTTTATCGAGGTTATTGTCGAAGTCGGGCATTAAAGTTCCCTATAGAGATGACTAAGCCTAGAATCTATAAAATTAAAAAAATGATTATTC
>CAINXK010000492.1 GCA_903854805.1 uncultured Anaerolineae bacterium | reverse complement strand
CATTTATTATGTTTCTGGAGTATAAATGTGGCTCAGTTTAACCTCCACTTGTTAGGAAACCAGGCTTTCAAAATAACGGTAGAACAAGCAGATTCTATAATTAAACCAGCCCAGAGCGTGGTCATGCCCGGGGCGAGGTTGATAAAAATTTAACAAGGTCTGATGGATGTTCTGAAGGCAGACATTCAGGTGCTTATTCGACCAATAATGCGACCAATTCCCTGCAGAAGACTGGGATGTCAGCTACAACTCTGCCCCAAACCTGGTTACCGTCACGAAAAGCCGCTTCGTCCACCCAGGTTGCACCTGCGTTAACCAGATCATCTTTGATCCCTAGCGAGCCGGTTGCGCGATGGCCTTTGACGATGCCAGCTGAAATCGCAATTAAGCCACCGTGGCAAATAATGCCAATCGGTTTACCGGCCTCATTCATCTCTCGGACAAGGTCAGTCAGAATTGGGTAGCGCCGTAATTTATCGGGGGCCCAGCCACCGGGCAAGATAATCGCAAATAAATCATCAGCCTTTAGTGATCCTATTGTGGTATCCGGGGTAATAACCAGCCCGTTTTTGCCAAATACGGGGTTCAAATTTAGTCCTGCGCTTAAAACTTCAGCGCCTTCTTCTTGCAGCCGCATCAACGGTACGTAATATTCCAAATCTTCCACACCTTCGGCCACCAATGTAGCAATTACTTTACCTTGCAGTCTCATATTCATATCCTTCCAAAAATTAGGTGCGGAACATTATCAAGAAAGACAACTGATTATATTGAATGCCGGCAGGTTTAAACTTAATTCTGCCGGATGGAATGACCTAAGCCTGGAAATTCTGCTCGGTAAAGGCTTGCGCCAGTTTGCGAACTTTCGCCGGGCTTTCAGTTTCCAGAGTATTTTTTGCCAGTAGCTGTGCCTGATTCGTATCAGTTTGTTTTATTAGGGATTTTATGCGAGGAATACCACCTGCATTCAGACTGAGCTCATCCACACCCAGTCCAATCAGGATTGGGGCTGCGAGCGGGTCGCCCGCTAATTCGCCACATACTCCCACCCATTTGCCGGCAGCGTGAGCGGCCTGACAGACTTCCCCAATCAGGCGTAAAACTGCCGGGTGAAGTGCATCGGCCAGATCAGAAAGCATTGGATTGCCGCGTTCTGCCGCCAGGGTGTATTGGGTCAAATCGTTTGTGCCTATGCTGAAAAAATCAACTTCCTTTGCAAGTACACGCGCCAGCAGAGCGGCAGAAGGAATTTCGACCATGATCCCGGTTTCGATAGGCCAGGCGTGCGGGATATTTTCCTCAACCAATTGGTTGTGCGCTTTTTCCAGCCAGGCGCGTGCCTGGCGGACTTCGCTGACATTCGCAATCATCGGGAACATAATTTGAAATCGAAAGCCGTCCCCGGCTCGAAGTATGGCGCGCAGCTGGGTTAGAAACAGATCTGTGTTGTGCAAACACATGCGAATAGCACGCACACCCAGAAACGGATTGGCTTCGGGCGGCAGCTTGATATAGGGAACTTCCTTATCTCCACCGACATCCAGAGTCCGAATGGTGATCGGACGATCGCCCATGGCTTGCCCAATCTGGCGCAAGACAGTTATTTGTTCGATCTCGCTGGGTGGGGTTTCACGAGTCAGGAAAAGAAATTCGGTTCGTAAAAGTCCAACGCCTTCCGCTCCATTTTTAACCGCATTTTGGGCATCCTGAAGATTTCCAATATTGGCGAAGACCTCCACGCGTTTACCATCCCTGGTTTCGGCCAGCAGATGGCTGGATTTTAACAGGGCCTGACGGGAGCTAAGCCAGGTATCGCGGCGAGCCATAAGGTCTATCTGAACCGTGGGGGACGGATCTATCCAGACTGCACCGTTGAATCCATCCAGGGCAACAGGTGTTCCAACTGGAACACGTTCCAGAGTTTGGCTGACCCCTGAAATGGCGGGGATGCCGAGTGCGCGTGCCAGGATGGCACTGTGTGATGTTGGCCCGCCGCCAACTGTCATAATGCCCAAGATTGAGGCCATATCGAGCTGGGCGGTTTCAGTTGGGGTGATATCCTGCGCGTACAGGATGACGGGTTCGGGGAAAGTAATAGGCGCTGAGCCTGTTTTTCCTGCCAGGGTCAGCAAAACCTGGTTTTTAACATCTTCGACATCCACTGCACGTTGGCGTAAATAGGCATCCTCCAGCGCGCGGTAGGCGGCGGCAACCTGATCGGTCGCATCACTCCAGGCTGCGGATGCATTTTTGTGATTGTTGATAACGGCCTGGTGGGTTTGTTCAATCAAGTCCGGGTCTTGCAGGATCAACAAATGCGCATCGAAGATGGCAGCTTCAGCCTCACCAATAGAAGCCCGCAGTTGCTGGCGGTGCAGCTGGATGGACTGCCCGGTTGTTTCGAGCGCTTGTTCAAAGAGCGCCCACTCTTTTTCTGGGTTTTTGGTTGGTTCGCGGGAAATTTCTGGCAGCTGCGGCTGGTATCGATATAGTGGCCCCAGGGCAATCCCTTCTGAAATGGGGATTGCCCTCAAAGCATCTTCCATGCCGGGATGATTTTCAAAGGCAGGTGTCGCCAGAAGTACCGTGGCTGTTTTTGCCGGGGTGGTTGGCTCACCAAAATTGTCATCCACCAATGCTTTGAGCGCCTGTAAGGCAGCGTCCGCTTCGGGTCCGGATGCCGTCACCTGGATCTGATGTTCCTCAACCGCGCCAAGTGTGGCAATGGCATTTAGACTGCGCGCAGTGACAGGTCCCTTGCCATTGGTCAAATTTGATACAGTTATCTCGGCGGCAAAGCTGGCGGCTGTTTGAACAAAACGAGCTGCAGGGCGGGCGTGTAAACCGTGCAGGTTGTGAAGCGTTAACAGGATTTTTTGTCCGGTAATTTCGCCGAGCGGAGCAAGCACTGGTTGTGCTGGACCACTGCCTGGAGAATCTGCGATTTGTTCTTGTTTAGGAAGCAAGGCTTGCAAGGCTTCATTGCAAATAGTGTCTATATCACTGCCCAGGCTGATCTGAACAGCAGCAGAAATACAGCCCTCCACCAATGGGGCCGGGCAAAAACGGACCCTGGCTGCCATATCAGGTTCAAGAAATTCGAGAGCCATTTGGGCGCTTAGAACCGCGCTGCCCAGGTCCATGATAACAATTACACCATCCGGAGAATAAACAGACTGGATGGCCTCGGAGATTTCGACTGCATCGGTGCCAAAATCCTGGCGATCATCCCCAACCCCGGCTGATAACGCCATCGGAATATTAGGAGATGCAACCTGTTTGACCAGTTTGAATAATGCATTTGCCAGTTCCCGACTATGAGAGACGATGACAAGCCCAACCATGTTAATTACACTCCCTTTGAAGCAATTGTGAGTGCCAACCAGGTGCCGTATACTACGGCTGAAACGCCAATGACCACAAGTGCCCAATCGATAACTTTTAACATGCTGCGAGATGGTTTCAAATCCAATATGATCCCACGCAACCCGCTGATTGAGTGAGTAACAACCGTAGCCAGGAAGGTGATTTCCATGGCGGGGATGATTGGGTTCCGATAATATGCGATTACATCGGCATAAGTCAGCAAACCTGTATCGCTGATGAAATGATTTACAACCAGGTGAATCCCGATCAGGATGAGCAGGAGTGGCCCGGTGATAATTTTGAGCAGCCACAGCCAGGTGTTCTCACCAGATTTGGGCGCCGAAATGGTTTTGGATGCTGTAGTTTCTGTCATGAGTTTGCTCTCTTTTATGCAGTGAACATGCGGAACCCAAAGACAAGGATGGCAATCAAAGCAATCGCCATCAGCCCATAGAAAAGCTGTTTTTGGAGGGTAACACCAACCCCAAAGGTGGTGAGTACGATGCGTATGCCGTTCAGGCCATGGATGATACCAGCTGCCACAACCAGCAGTTCGCCAAATATAGATATGGGGTTGCGCATGAGGGCTACAAAGCCATCATAGCCTTCGGGACCTTTGGCGAGCTGGCCAAGCACGATCAGATGCAAGGATAGGTAAAATGTTAACCCAAGGGCAGTGATGCGGTTCAGAATGAAAGCCCAGCCACCGGTCTGACGTCCAATAGGATTGAACCAGGCCCAGAAGTTGGACGGGGAAGGTTGGTTATGTTTGTTTTCCATAATGCATTTCCTCGAGTCACGCTTTGCGGAATAGGTTGGTAAAGCGCGCTTTTATGATCTGTGAGCGCAAATTCATGATACGTCGCGCAGGGTCAACAAAGGATGGGCAAACAGCGGTGCATTCAAAGGCGCTGTGGCAGCGCCAAACACCATCTTCAGAGTCCACAATTGTCAGCAATTCCGGATTCCGTTTCAGCCCGTTGGCTTGGGCGCCTGCTAAAACGGCTGGTCCGAGGTATTCAGCGGATGTGGCCGCAGAAGGGCAGGCGCTGATACACAAGCCACATTCGATGCAATCTGCCAGGCGCATATATTGCTGGTCGGCATGTTCCCATGTTGATGGTGGGTTTTCAATTTCAGCTTCTGGAGCCGGGAGAACTGAGCGCGCCCCAACTTTTTCGAGCCGGCTGTAAAGTGTTCCCATATCAACTGCCAGGTCGCTAATTACCTGGAAATTTCGAAGTGGTTCCACTTTGAGAGTGCCACCGTCATGGGTTACGCTGCGAATATATGTGATGCAGGTTAGTTTTTCCACATCGTTGACACGCATACCGCAAGCTCCACAAGTGGAGTGGTGACAGGCATGCCGGTAGCACAGTGAGCGATCCATGAATGCCCAGACGCGTTCAACGGCATCGAGCACATATTCATCGGGATCAACTTTCATTTGATACTCGTCAAAGTGAGGTGTTTCGCCGTTTTTTTGACGAGAGACCTTAAGCGTGATATTCCAATTTTCGGTCATGACGTCTCCTTAGTTGGGCAGCAAGTAATATTGACGATAAGAAAGGAGCGGCACGTCTTTCGTGGCGCAAAGAGAAGTGATGCCGAGTTTTTCGCAGACAACGTCCGCTGTTTTCTCAGCCATGGCGCGCAGCGTGGTGGCTTTTCCGCCGGTGATTGTAACCATGCCATCCACATTGTCAGTATCCTTGTGGTCGTAGCATTTAAATGTGCGCGCAGAACTTCGGCCCATCCCACCACCAATCAATGGGCGTGTAGCCATATATTTACCGCGTACTTTGGCATTCCGGATACCGGGGATCAGTTCAGAGCCGCGTTCAAGCATGATTTTGACATGATCTTCAAGCACGGGTACATAGTCCAAATCATTGATTTCAAAGGAAGTAGTTCCAACGACCACCATGCGGCGCTGCGGTAAAACAATATCGCCATCACCAGGTTTGTTCAGACGATTGATGGCACGCTGGACAAATCGTTCATCATAAGCAACCATGACACCGGGGGTGGGTTTGACCGGTACATTAGCGCCTGCCATTTCGGCAATTTCTCCGGCCCAAGCGCCGGTAGCGTTGACAACAATTTCACCACGCAGCTCGGATTTCTGGTTGGAGGCGCGATCCAGGATATTAACTCCCACAACTCCACCATTACCATCCAGGATTAATGATTTCGCTTCAGTAAAGGTGCGGAACTTTGCGCCGTTTTTCTTGGCGGTGGCAGCGAATGAAAGCGCCAGGCGCAGCGGATCAAAAGTGCCGTCTGGAACCAGGAAGGCAGTCAGCAGACCGGGATTAATATTTGGTTCGAGTTGAAGAGCTTGTTTGGGAGTGATTTCGTCGATTTGAATATTACAAGCCTGGCAACCTGAAATAAACTCATTCCGGTACTGCAAGTCGCTTTCATCCAGCGCGATAAACATGCCGCCGTTTGGTTCTATGACTTGAGGTGCAATTTTTCTTAAGAGGATATTTTCATCGATGCATTCGATGGCTGATTCCTGATCTTTGACGGCGTAGCGGCCGCCGCAATGTAACAGGCCGTGGGTACGGCCGGATGTTCCATTACAAATATCGCCGCGATCGATGACGGTTACATCAAATCCGCGCAGCGCCAGGTCGTGGGCAGTGGCAGTGCCTGTAAAACCTGCCCCCACGATAATTGCATGTGGTTTGCTCATAAGCGACAACTCCATACTCGAAATGCGATGATTGGGTTAGTGGTTCCTGCAATCTGGACAATCACTTACTTCGTGAATAATTGCGTTGGTTTCGCATGTCAAAAGGTCAACGGACCCAATTTTGAAACCAACTGCACCACACCAGCAAGCATATGAGCCAATTTCAACCTGATCAAACCTTTTTCGAGGTGCTTGTAGGTCGATGGTTTCAATATCCAGATGCCAGCGGGCATTTGTAATCAACTTCTGACAACCGAGTTTTCTTAATTTCTCAGCAAAGATCATTAAGTGCGTACAATGTCTCATCAATAAGACGCCGGTGGTAACATCCGGTGGAAAATCTTCAATCAATGCATCAGCCTGAATGGTAATTAAGTTAGTTGGTAAAGGCTGAGCGGTTTGCAAGCCCTGATTTAGTACGACGGCATTAATTTCAATGCCATAGACCTTGCGTGTTGCGGCTGCCATTTCGCGCGCCAGGCGCAGGTCACCTGCACCAATCTCCAAAACGACATCATCTGGGCGAAGTTGTTCAAGCACTGCCTGATAGGTTGGGGCATCGTACGGTGCCCATCGGAGCTCCCAATCGCTTTTTGCAGTGAAAATGTTATTGCCGGAAAAAAACATTTAAATCTACATCCTGCCTGGTGGTTAACGCTTCAGAAAACGGTTAACAAATATCAAACCAAAGAAAATTGCCCAGATTAGTCATCCAAATAGCAGCGACCGCAAAATACCTTCCAGCCACACTTTTACAGGAATAACCTGAATTGCTGTTAATATTGCCATGCCAATACTGGTGATTGTGATAATCACGGCACCATTCTTCATTGAAATCCAAGGTTCTGCAGGAAGCGAAGTAAATGATTGGGATTTCTTGCCTGCCTGTATTTTCTTTTTATTCGCCACGATTCGTTCGTGGAAGGCCCGGATAGTTACTTTGGGCACAAACGAAGATAAAAAAAAGGAGGGGTGGATGAAACCACCCCTCCCAATGTTGCAGAAAGGTTAGTCAATCCAGTCGAAGGTACGGGTAACAGCCTTCTTCCAGTTCTTGTATTCCTTGTCGCGATGGGTAGGATCCATGGCGGGTTTCCATTCCTTGTCCTTGGCCCAATTGCTGCGAAGGTCTTCAACATTGGCCCAGAAGCCAACGGCCAGGCCGGCTGCATAAGCAGCGCCGAGGGCGGTGGTTTCAGCAACCTGTGGGCGCACAACCGGTACGCCGAGGATGTCGGATTGGAATTGCATCAGCAGTTCATCGTAAACCATACCGCCATCGACTTTCAGAGCGGTCAGCGGCACGCCAGAGTCGGCGTTCATGGCATCCAGGACTTCGCGGGTCTGGAAAGCGGTGGCTTCCAGGGCGGCGCGGGCAATATGACCGCGGGTAACAAAGCGAGTCATGCCAACGACAGCGCCACGGGCGTTGCTCTTCCAATACGGAGCAAAGAGACCAGAGAAAGCTGGGACGAAATAAACGCCACCATTGTCATCAACGGTGCGGGCGAGGGGTTCGATATCAGATGAACTTTCGATCATCTTGAGGTTGTCGCGCAGCCATTGGACCAGAGCGCCGGTGATGGCGATTGAGCCTTCGAGGCAGTACACGGCCGGTTCGTTGCCGATTTTATAGCCGAGGGTGGTCAGCAGGCCATTTTTGGATTGAACGGGCTTGGTACCGGTGTTGAGTAGCATGAAGCAGCCGGTGCCATAGGTATTCTTGGCTTCGCCAGCGCTAAAGCATGTCTGTCCGAAGAGAGCTGCTTGCTGATCGCCTAAGTCGCCAGCGACCGGGATACCGGCGAGAGCGCCGACAGCGGGGCCGTAAACAGCGGAGGATGCTTTGATGGAGGGGAGCATGGCTCGCGGGATGCTCATGTGTTTGAGCATGTCCGCATCCCAGTCCAATGTTTCGAGGTTCATCAACATTGTGCGGGAAGCATTGGAGACATCGGTGACATGCACGCCGCCGTTGGGGCCGCCGGTCAGATTCCAAATGACCCATGTGTCGATGTTGCCGAAGAGTACTTCGCCTTTCTCAGCCTTGGCGCGGACACCCTCGACGTTGTCGAGAATCCACTTAGCCTTGGGGCCCGAGAAATAGGTTGCCAGAGGCAGGCCTACGGTGGTGCGGAAGCGATCCTGGCCGCCGTCTTTGGCGAGTTCATTGCAGATCAGGTCAGTGCGGGTGTCTTGCCAGACGATGGCATTGTAGACGGGTTTGCCGGTGGCTTTGTCCCAGACAACAGCGGTTTCGCGCTGGTTGGTGATACCGACAGCTGCGATTTCAGAGGGTGAAATGCCACTCTTCTTGAGGCAGCCTGCAATTACTTCCTGGGTGCGAGTCCAGATTTCCATGGGGTCGTGTTCAACCCAACCTGGCTTGGGAAAGATTTGTTCGTGTTCTTTTTGGTCAATTCCCACCACTTTGCCTTCATGATCGAAGATCATGAAACGAGTGCTGGTAGTACCCTGATCAACTGCGGCAGCATATTTAGCCATTGTTAAGACTCCTTGTTAGAACGGGTTTAGGAATTGAAACTCACGATATGTGCTAGATCCTTTCGGACCGCTTCACATTTCTTTCTTTAAGTTACAGTCTGGTAAAAGCCAGACTATACATTTTAAACGCTTAATTTCCAAGTTTCAGCGGCGATTTTCAACATCAAATAGGAGGAGGTTGCCCCAGGATCCTGGTGACCGGCGCTGCGTTCGCCAAGATAACTGGCGCGCCCCTTGCGGGCAACGAGCGGGATGGTGGCCTCCATACCATTTTTGGCCGCATTTGCAGAAAGTTCCAGTGCGGTATTGATTGGTTGGTTGTCTTGCAGTGCCTGCTTGAGTGCGGAGACGGCAGGAGTGAGCGCGTCCACCATGGTTTTGTCGCCCATTTCAGCTTTTCCCCGCATGATAATGCCATTTAGTGAGGCCTCAAGGGCTTCTGCCCAATCTGCGAGGGTCAGCTCCATTTTGCCGGCAGTTTTTAATCCAGCCTGCAAAAAGTAGGTCCCGTAGAGAGGGCCACCCGCTCCGCCAACAGTCGAGAGTAAGGTCATGCCAACGGTTTTAAAGATGGTACCAATATCCTTATCTTCAACTTCAGGTAATTTATTTACAACGGCTTTAAAACCGCGATCCATGTTGGCGCCATGATCAGCATCTCCAATCGCAGAATCTAGCTCGGTTAAGTAGCTGCTATTTTCAGAGATCATCCCTGCAACAGCTTTGATCCAGGCGATAACGTCATCACGAGAAACAGGCATAATTCCACTCCATGGCATAAGCCAGGGCGGCGGAAACCGCCCTGGCTGTGAAAATTTGTTTTAGATTCCCCAGCGAAGACCAGGAGTCTTGACGGGGGCATCCCATAACTTGAGCATGTCTGCATCCATTTTCAACATTGTTATGGATGCGCCGGCCATTTCCAGGCTGGTCATGTAGGGGCCGACCAGGCTGCGAACGACTTTCAGGCCGTGCTTGGTGGCGATTTCATGTGCCTTGCGATAGATGATGTAGAGTTCAATCAGCGGGGTTCCACCCAGGCCATTGACAAACAACAGTACTTCGTCGCCAGCTTTGTAGGGGATGTCACTGATGATTGGTTCCATGAGCATTTCTGTGATTTCGTCTGCGCTCTTAAGCGGCATACGAACGCGTCCAGGTTCGCCATGGATGCCAATCCCGATTTCCATCTCGTTCTCGGGAAGATCAAAGGTGGGTTTGCCAGCGTGTGGGACCGTGCAGGAAGTCAACGCCATGCCCATTGATCGGCCAAGGTTCTTGGCTTTTCGGCAGATGTCGGCGACTTCTTTGAGCGAGCGTCGCTCTTCAGCTGCGGCGCCAACCAATTTTTCTGCAAGGACTGTCACGCCAACGCCACGCCGACCAGCGGTATAGAGGCTGTCTTTTACGGCAACATCGTCGTCGGTTACTACAGCTTCAACATCGATTCCTTCAGCGCGAGCCAGTTCAGCAGCCATTTCGAAGTTCATGATATCGCCAGTATAGTTCTTGACAATATGCAGAACGCCTGCGCCGCCGTTCACAGCCTTAGTCGCTTCCAGCATCTGGTCGGGGGTGGGGGAAGTGAAAACCGCACCTGGACAGGCTGCATCGAGCATGCCAAACCCTACAAAGCCGCCATGCATGGGCTCATGACCCGATCCGCCACCAGAGATTACGCCAACCTTGCCCTGGATGGGGCCGTCAGCGCGCATGATGAAATCTGGACCGTAATGAACTTTTACAAGGTCGGAATGCGCAATTGCTATGGCTTCCAACGCTTCTCGAACTACGTTTTCAGGCTTGTTTATAAGTTTCTTCATACCCTTCAGATCCTTTTTCTTTGGTTACAAAGAAGGTTATTTCAGGAAAATCGCAGCAGTGACGAAACCAGCCAGGACAGCGCCGATGATTGGACCAACGACCGGCACCCAGGAGTAGCCCCAATCACTATCGCCCTTGCCAGCGATGGGCAGAACGAAGTGCGCAATACGCGGGCCAAGGTCACGAGCAGGATTGAGGGCATAACCGGTAGGTCCGCCCAAAGAGAGGCCCAAGCCCCAGATGACTGCGCCAACGAGGTATGCAGAAACGCCAGTTGTCCCGGCGGCAGCAGGAATGGCAGATGCGATCAAACCAAGCATGAAGGTCGCGATGATTTCAGTTAGCAGGTTCAAACCAGGATTGCGGATGGCAGGACCGGTTGAGAACACAGCCAATTTCAAACCAGCTTCCTTGGTCTCAGCCCAATGGGGCAAATAGAGCAACCAAACCAGGATGGCGCCAATGAATGCGCCCACAAACTCGCCCAGCAGGTTCATTAACGCTGCATTGAAATTACCGCCCTGCACCATCGAGGCGATTTGGAAGGCCGGGTTGAGACTGCCAGGGCCGCCCATTTTGGTAGAGACAAAAATACCACTCATCACTGCAAAAGCCCAGCCCGCAGTAATCACAATCCAGCCCGAATTCTGGCCTTTTGACTTATTGAGCAATACGTTGGCAACAACACCATCGCCCAGGACGATGAGTGTCATAGTACCGAAAAGTTCAGCGAGGAACATGAGTTATTCTCCTAGTTTTATTGTTTGATTTTATTTGATGCGGATAGGATAGCAAACTTGGACCTGTTATGGGGTACTTAATATTTCCTTCTTTTTGTTTCACCTCCATAAAGATTGGTTGCGTGGAAAAATTTTTTCCACGTACTAGATAATCTTATAGACGCGTGACAATTTTGTCAAACATTTGGGTGAAAAGTGTTTCAATGTTGGACACTATTTCAGTCTTGGTGTTTCAAATTGTAACGAATAGTTTGCATAACTGAAAAGTCAGGCCGGAATCATCCCGACCTGGCTTTTCTGACAGATGTGAAAATTTCGAAAATTAGCGGTAGTCATCCACTTGAAGATCAAATTCCTTCAAATGTCTCCACAAAGTAGTGCGACTGATACCGAGGGCCAGTGCCATGCGCGTGACATTCCCGCGGCAGATTTGGGCAGTTCTAATGATGGTCTCGCGTTGTACTTCGCTCAAGGTTTGAATATTTGGGATGATATGTTCGCCCGGGTTTACCTGGTGAACAAAGCGGAGTGCGCTGGGGATATGGGCGAATTCAATGACCCCATCTGCGCTGGCCTGGGTGGCGGCGCGTCCCAATACGGATTCAATCTCGCGCACATTCCCAGGCCAGGGATAGCGCTTAAGCACATCCAGAACGCCCTCCCCTAGAACGAGAGGGTGGCTGAGTTGGCGCGAAAGACGTCGTAAAATTCGGTCGACCGTCATTGGGATGTCTCGGCTGCGTTCACGCAGCGGCGGGATTGTGATTGCAAAAGTGCTTAACCGATAATATAGGTCCGGACGGAAGCTGCCTTGTGCCAACAATGTTTCCATCCGGGCGGATGTGGAAGCGATTACCCTGATATCTACATCAATAGCGCGTTGGCTTCCAAGCCTCTGGACAAAACCTAATTCGAGCGCATTTAATAAAACTGATTGGGCTTCCAATGGTAACGCATCTACGTCCTGGAAAAATATTGTGCCCATTTTTGCTAATTCGAATTTACTTGGGCGGCTTCCTTGTAAGGCAGGGCCGTTTGTGTTGTCGTATCCCAGGAGTTCATTGATAATCAACTCGTTGGGGATGGATGAACAGGAAAAAATGACAAATGGCCCATCATGGCGACGACTCGCATTGTGGATGGCACTGGCCAGGGCATTTTTGCCGGTACCTACCTCGCCTCGAATAAAAATACTGGCTTCAGCATTTGCTGCCGAGTTGACAAAGTTGCGCACGCGTTGTATCTGGGTCGAATCTCCAGGGATATCATCCAGGGTCAAAATCGCGCTGGCTCCCACCTGGCGTTGAACAAGTTTGCGAATGTTCTTTTCGGGCTTGATTGTTAAAATACCCCATTGCATTTCATTTTTTTTGTTAAAAACAAAAAAGAGACTCACGATGCAGTCGATTGTTTTATCGTTTAGTGCAATGGCTATTTCTACGTCGTTGACTTCTTCATGCCTTCGAAAGGCTTCAGCAAGAAATGTTGGTAATGCGAAGAGCTGATCGAAATGTTTCCCAACAAAGGATTGTGCTGGTTGCCCCAAGATATGAACCGCGGATGGGTTGACGTGAATAAGGGTGTTTTCAGCGTTCCAGACTGCGATACCATCGGTAATGAGAGATAGTATCGTGTTTAGCTGGTTCACTTGGCTGTTCAATTCTACTAGAAAGCTATCAGACTGCTTTTGTCCCTCAATGGCGCGAGCTGCTGCAGTGATCAGGCCCAGTGAGTGCTGATGATAATGTTTCGGTGATGTGAACAAACCCAGCACCCCAATTGCCCGGCCACTCAGGTCAAAAAACGGTGCGGCCACTGCGGCAAGTGCATGGAACTCCGGGCGATAATGTTGTGCGCCAATTACCTGGATTGGCATTTGTTCTGTGAGGGCCAGGCCAAATGCATTTGTCCCGATGTGGTCTTCCGATAATAACACACTTTGATCGATGCCTAGTCGGTAGAGACTTGCGATGATTTCCCGGTCGCCCAGCAGATCTAAAACGTATCCAGCACTGTTTACCAGCAATAATACCGTATCTGAGTTTTCTATATATTGGTAAATATCTTCCATGATCGGGCGTGCAACCGAGATCATATCGAAATTTGAAATTTGAGTTGCCAGGAAATGTTCAGGACTTAGCCTGGTAAGTTTGAGCGGTTGTTTTAAATTTATACGCGTCCGGCTGCGCTGCCACGAGTTTGCAATCCAGGCTGGTACAGTGTCGTTAATGATCTGGTGCTCAATGAATTCTTTCCAGGCTAATTTAAGGCTCGAATTTTTTGTCATAAGCACAATCCGGTTTTATAAAGTGTGTTTTGAAACTATTCGTTCGTGGAAACAGGCGAGATGATCCCGATGTAGCTCAGATTTTATTCATTAAGTCCAGTTGGTTTACAGAATCCATTTTCAAAGTATACGACGAAAAATTATTGCTGGAGTAAATACATTCCCAAATGCAGCGATTAATTTGCAAGCTGTGACAAGTTGCGAGGATTTTAATGACACTCGTCATATTCTTTTTTCTGAATATGACGTAAAATATAATTATGTACAAGCTTGTTAATAATAAGTGACAGGTCGACATTCATTCAGATTTCCTTGCGCTCGTGCCCGTGTCTTTTTCCGTGGGAAGCAATATCGTGGTTTAGAAATTCAAAGGGTAAAAATTATGGCTCAAATCATTTCTTCCAGTCCTGTTAACAAGAATCGGGAAATAAGGACTTTTCTTCTGGTCGGCGCGGCGGCTCTGGTCTGGTTATTTCTTTACAACGTGATCCAATCTTTTGCCAATTGGATTGCTTTTGGAGTGTTGGGTTTGCCGCAAGATTCGCACCTGGGTGAGTCTCTGGCTTTTTTCTTTTACGATGTTCCAAAGATAATCCTGCTGCTGGGTGGCATGATTTTCCTGATCACTTTGCTGCGTTCGTTCTTCAGTGCGGAGCAAACGCGTGCCTGGTTGGGTGGCAAACGTGAGGGCGTGGGTAATGTGCTTGCCGCAATGCTGGGTATCATCACGCCGTTTTGTTCTTGCTCGGCTGTGCCCCTCTTTATTGGTTTTGTTGAATCTGGCATACCTCTGGGTGTGACGTTCTCATTTTTGATTTCTGCCCCGGTGGTCAATGAAGTGGCGTTGGTTATGTTGTTCGGTATGTTTGGGTGGAAGGTGGCGGGGTTGTATCTGGTTTCTGGTTTGACGATTGCGATTGTGGCAGGGGTCATTATTGGCCGGCTGAAACTGGAGCATTACGTGGAAGATTTTGTCTGGCAGATCAAGGTTGGTAAGGGCGCAAACCTGCCCGATCAACCTACGTGGACCAATCGATTCGAAATTGCATGGGGCAGTACCAAAGAAATTGTAAGCAAGGTCTGGTTGTACGTGGTTGTTGGGATCGCAATTGGCGCTGGAATTCACGGTTATGTGCCAGAAAGTGCCCTGGCTGGCATTCTCGGAAAAGATGCCTGGTGGAGCGTCCCGGCGGCTGTTCTTCTGGGGGTACCGCTGTATTCAAATGCGGCGGGAGTTATCCCGATCGTACATGCCCTGATGGAAAAAGGGGCGGCTCTTGGCACTGTGTTGGCTTTTATGATGGCCGTGGTAGGGTTGAGTTTGCCCGAGTTGGTCATTTTACGTCGCGTTCTCAAACCGCAATTGATTGCAATTTTCGTTGGTGTGGTATCGGTGGCCATTATCATCACCGGCTATCTTTTTAACCTTGTTTTTTAGTTTGGGTTGATTGTTGGTTTCGCGGAAGAAACCTGTCAGCAGATTTCTTCCGCGAAACCTTGACCATGTAGGCGCTGGAAATCGGTTGGGAAGAGCTGCGCAGCAGCACACTTACTCTTAGATATTATTGAATATTTTTGGATAAGCTGAACTCAGGAAATTATCCGGCATGACTAAACCACGCTATGCCCATGTAAACGAGCACGGAGATATTGTTTTGCCGCCCGGAATTGCACAAGATCTGGGCATTTCCCCTGGGGATGAAATCAGAGTGGGGGCTCATGGGCATGGACTGATTTTGCAAGCTCCCATCACTGCCCTCAAGCGCGTGTACGTCGAAATTACGAATAAGTGCAACCTGAATTGTTCCACATGCATGCGTAACGTTTGGGATGCTGCTTATGGGGGGATGTCTGCTGAAACCTTTGCGCGCATTCTTTCTTCGTTTGCTGGTGTTCGCAAGAAACCTGAGCTTTTCTTTGGTGGGTATGGTGAACCACTTTCCCACCCAGCCTGTCTTGATATGCTTGAACAAGCCAAATCTGCCGGACACGCGGTTTCTCTGATCAGCAACGGTATTCTGCTTACTGAGCAGGTTTCCCGCCGGCTGGTTGATCTCAAATTGGATTGGTTATGGGTCTCTTTGGATGGGGCCACGCCTGAATGCTATGCAGATGTACGTCTTGGAAATGCGCTACCAGTTGTGATTGAAAACCTGACACGTTTGAGAACCCAAAAATTTCGGGCTTATGGTACATCTGTTTGGGCCGGGTTTCCGAAGCTGGGGATTGCTTTTGTTGCCATGCGGCGGAACATTCATGATCTTTCCGAGGTGGTTAAATTGGGAACTCGCCTGGGTGCAGTCGAATTTTCAGTCAGCAACGTGTTGGCGCATAATCTTGAGCTGCTCGATGAAAATTTATATATGCGGTCCATGAATCTACTGCCCAGTCAGGAAGCAACTCCATTGGTGCGCTTACCTTTGATGGATATCGATGCGCATACTTCCCAGGCTCTGGCAGACTTGTTGAAGAGTATGAATCGCATGGAGTTTACCGGCAGCTTGTTAAATCAGAATGCGGATCAGTGTCCATTTGTTGAGCGCGGCAGCATTTCTGTCCGTCAGGATGGCAAGGTCAGCCCGTGCCTGCCTCTGCTTTATACACATACACATTTTCTCGACAAGCGTGAGCGTACCTCGCGGGAATATTTCGTGGGGGATATTCTTGAACAAGATTTATTGGACATTTGGAACGGAGAAGCTTATCTGCAATTGAGGAAGCGTCTTTCTGATTTTGATTTTTCTCCATGTGCTTTTTGTAACAGCTGTGAATTGGCTGGCGAAAATATGGAGGATTGTTTCGGAAATACTCAACCAGCTTGTGGCGGATGTTTATGGGCGCGGGGATTAATCAGATGTCCATAGGCGAAACTATTTGTTTTGCAGAACTGTGCTGAAACCTGACCAAAAGCCTGGCAAGGTCGGCGCAGGCTCGACCGGTTAATTATCTTCTGCCCGCCATCTCAAAAGTGTTTTGCATGGCTGGCTGGGACTTTTCTTGGAGTGGCTTGCAGTAACCGGTAAAATCTTGGAGTGGGAATCAACTCAATTTGTAAGCCCAGATCTTTGAAAAATGTGGTTTCTGAACTATAATTCAATGTGCATTGAACTATTATCCGGAGAATCTTATGCCTGACGAATTCCAGCCAGAAATTGATTTGCAGCAGTTTGCAGCCCAGCTAAAGGTGTTGGCAGAGCCAAAACGCCTGTTAATCTTTAATTTATTGATGGATGGCACGCAGTGTAACTGCGAACTGGGTGATGCTTTACAAATGGCGCCTAATTTGATTTCGCACCATCTGGCTGTCTTGCGACAGGCGGGCTTGGTGCAGGTGGAGCGCGATACCCTTGATTCTCGCTGGGTTTATTATTCAGTAAACCTTACGGCTCTGGATGAACTCAGGGCTAATTTCGGGGCCTTTTTTGACCCAGTTCGTATTCAACCTCGCCGCCAAAGCTGTGGACCACACGGCTTGATTAATATCCCGGATTTGTCTGTTTGAGAAATATAGTATTTTTGCGTAAACCATTCAATGGAGATTGAAACACGATGAGTAATACGATCCCTTTGCTGAACATCTTGCCGGCCGCGATTGCCCCGGTGGACGTGGAGTTGTTTGATCCGCCAATGTGCTGCCCGAGTGGCTTGTGTGGTCCTGCACTTGACCAGACCCTGCTAGACGTCAATGAAATGGTGATGACGCTCCAGCGTGAGAATCTGCGGGTTGAACGTTACCAATTGGCCAGTCATCCAAATGCGTATTTGGGGAATCCTGAAGTGATGAAACTTGTACGCGAGAAGCAGATGGAGGCCTTGCCAATTATCGTTGTACGTGGAAGGGTTATCAAAGTCGGTGCTTATGCGAGCCTGGCAGAAATCAAGGCGGCTCTGGGAGTCGCAATTCCATGACACAGTTTATTTTTTTCTCTGGCAAGGGTGGTGTCGGCAAGACCAGTATGGCGTGTACCCAGGCCGTTCGGTTTGCCGATGAGGGTAAGCGCACACTTATTGTCACTACTGATCCTGCATCCAACCTTGCGGATGTTTTCGAGCAAGAAATTGGGCATCAGATCAGGCTGATCAGGGAAATTCCTAACCTTTGGGCTATGGAAATTGATCCCGATCAGGCTACCCAGGAGTATGTCGATCATGCTCTGGGGCCTATTCGCGCGGCTTTTCCGGCTCAAATGGTCAAGGTGTTAGAAGAGCAGATGAGTGGGCCGTGTACTGCTGAAGTGGCTGCTTTTGACCGTTTTACTGACTTCATCGTTCAGGATGGAACATCGTTAGGATTTGATATCATTATTTTTGATACAGCTCCCACAGGCCATACCATTCGTTTGCTGGAACTTCCAGCCGAGTGGAGCCAGTCGATCGAAGCGGCTTCCTTGGGCAGCGGCCAGACATGTATTGGTCCGGCGGCTGCTATTCAGGATGCGAAACACAAATACGAACATGCTCTTGCCATGCTGCGTAATGAAGAACTCTCTACCTTTATTTTTGTGCTACACCCTGAAGCGATTGCCATTCGTGAGACCGGGCGGGCGATTGCAGAACTTGCAAAGCTTGGAATACACACCCACAGACTGATCATCAATGGCATCATCCCTGTTTCAGAAAAAGCCAACCCGCTTTTTGCGGCGCGTTCTGAGATGCAGGTTCGTTACCTGAAACAAATTGCGGCCGAATTGCCTTACCCTGTGCAGACCATGACTTTGCTGCCCGAGGAAATTACGGGTGCGGCGCGGCTGCGGCTGGCAGCGAAAATTTTCTTTGATGGGGTCCAACCCGAGACTGAATTTGTGCCAGATTCTGAAAATTCCCCAGAAATTTTATCGGATTCGGAAATAGACAAAATTCGCGCTCGTATCCTCCCCGGTGACCAGCGCAGAACGATTTTTTTCGCTGGAAAAGGCGGCGTCGGAAAGACAGTTGCTTCTTGTATGACGGCGGTTTGGTTGGCAAGGCTGGGCTACAAAACATTATTGCTGACAACCGACCCGGCGGCGCACCTGGGAGACGTGCTGGGGGTGCCAGTCGGGGATGCGCCTGCCCAGCTTCAAAATTTACCTGGTTTGTGGGCAGTAAAGATAGATCCGAAAGCTGCCGCCGAAACATACAAAGCCCGTATTCTGAATGATGCCCGCGAGCGTGGACGCCCAGAAGGTGCCATTACAGTTATGCAAGAAGAATTGGATTCTCCCTGTACGGAGGAGATGGCTGCTTTTGATCAATTTATTGATTACGCTTCGCAGGCGGATTGGGATGTGGTGGTCTTTGACACTGCTCCAACCGGACATACGATGCGTCTTTTGGAGCTCCCCATGGATTGGAGCAAGCAGATTGATGTGAAGGTTTTTGCCTCAGTGGAGGGTAATGCTGCCGATGATGTAGTGAAACAGCGCTTCGGGCAGGTAATTGAGATGATGCGCGACCCTCAGCAAAGCACTTTCGCATTTGTGATGTACCCTGAATCTACGCCGATTTTGGAAGCCTGGCGGGCGGCTCAGGAACTTGCTACCCTTGGGATAAAGCCGGGGTTGGTGGTCGCCAATTTCGTTATCCCGCCCGGGCAGACGACGCCATTTGCACAGGCGCGACGCAGAATGCATGAGAAATATCTGGCCGACATTCGTCAACGCTTTGGACAATATGGCGCGCCGGTCTTGGAAATTCCGCTGCTGGCCCAGGAAGTAAAAGGACTGGTGATGTTGGCTGAAATGGGCGAACTGGCTTATGGGCAAGAGTCCATTTCAGTCAAATCAGGGTGATGACGCTGCCGACCCTGGTCGGATGGCATTATTCCAAATTTTCATCAGCAGTATTTTCTTGCAGGACTGGATGGCGATATGTTCAAAATAATCAAAAAAAATACCGGTGAATTTTTTCGGGTCTATTCACAATCAAGCCAGAATGTGGTTTGGGATTTCATCGTCTGGTCTGGGTGCGGCAAATGAGCGCGCCAGTCAGTGTCCAGATTATCGGCGCTCCGGTAGCTTGTGATCAAGGTTTCAAGGATACCTGGCGCGAAACGGCTGCCTGGGTAGCCGGACAGTTGCACCAGCGTTTTGGTCAGACAGTGGATGTTCAATACTTTGATCTTTTTGAACCTGCCTGTCCAGGTTTGCCAGCGAATGCGCAACTACCCCTGGTTATGGTATCAGGGCAGGTCTTAAGCAGCGGCGGTAAAATTTCCGTGCCTGCAATCCGAAAAAAAATCGAAGAGATCATTATGGGAGAAATCGAATGAAACGCAAAGTTTTGATCTTATGCACTGGGAACTCATGTCGCTCTCAAATGGCTGAAGCGCTTGTGAATGCGCGCCTTAGTGATACGTGGGACGCTTTCAGCGCTGGTACGAAACCCGCCGGTTATACCCATCCCCTGGCAATCGAGGTTCTTGCGGAAATCGGAATAGAGCATACTGGCCGCTCGAAGCATGCCGATGAGTTTAAGGATATTGATTTTGATGTCGTCATCACAGTCTGTGATGATGCTGCTGAAAATTGTCCCATCTGGCTGGGTAAGGGCAAGCGTGTCCACATCGGTTTTGATGATCCGGCCAAAGCCGGTGGATCGGATGAAGAAGCCCTGGCGATATTCCGCCGTGTGCGCGATGAGATCGATACAAAAATTCCGGCTTATCTTCAAACGCATTAGTTAAGCGCGTAGAGGTTTTTTCTTCATTATCATCCCCCAAAATATTTTCGGTGTATCAATTACTTAAGGAATGGATATCGGGCAAGCCGGGTTGGGTTTGCCGCGCAGGTGGTTATTTTTGTTGACGCGCCACAGCGGATCGCAAAATAACTACAAAATGACTTGCTCACCTGTTTAGTAGTGGGGTTTTGGTAAGCATTGTAGACGTTAGGTTGATTTATGGTGGGCTGTCCCAATTGGATCGGACAGCCCACCATAAATATATTTAGCCTTTTCTCATCACGGCTATTGCTATACCAATCAGTGGCAAGCAGCAGCAGGCGCACAGGAAGATCACCGCTGCAATACTACCTCCAATGATCCATTTTCGTGTATTGGATGGTTGCTTTGGTTCTTCAAATCCGGGAGCGTCGATTACCCTGGTTGGGGCAGAGTTTGAGCTCGAGTCTAGCGGAGGATTTTCGTCTCTCATGTAGTGCGTATCAATCCGGGTCTGTTCGACGCTGCTCTGAGCGGCTTCCAGACTTTGACCGAATTCTTTGCTGACAACTTCTGTTGCCGCTCCGATCTCGCCCTCGCTGATCAGTCTTTTTACTTCGTCCATGGCTTCAGCGCTGTTATTAAAGCTGGATTTTGAGCTGATGATGGTCTGCGAGTTGTTTCCTTGCGCAGGCAGCGCACTGCCGCAAGAAGGACATTCGCTGCCTGGATTAATGCCGAGTGGTGCGCCGCATGCTGGACATAAATTTTCTTGGGTCATTTTTTCACCTATGGATGAATGGTATATCTTTCGACCTTTTTTTGATTGGTCGTGATGTGGAGTTTGCCCTGGTCGTCGAAAGCCAGGCCGAAGGCATAATATTTCACTTTTAATACGTTGATATAGCGTCCGTCGTTGCCAAATACTTGCACACCTTTCGAATCACTGATAAATATACGCCCTTTGCCATCCACGGCAATGGCTGAAGCTGCACTCAATTGCCCGGGTTCTTCCCCTTTGCTGCCAAAGCGGTTCAAGAATTTGCCTTCGGAATTGAAAACGAAAACCGCATTATTGAAAGTGCCGAGTATAAAAATATTACCTAATCCGTCAACGGCAATCTTGGATAAAAGTTCCGGATCTCCACTGATTGTAGAGACTGCGGCGTCGAATCTGTCGAGGGTCTGCCCGTCAGGTGTTAAGTGTACTATGTTTTCTCCGCGGGAGACGACCATCAAACTCCCATCTGCCAGGATCGTAATGTTTTCATAATTGTCCGTAAGGTCGGGAGGTGAGATGGTGTTCTGGAGTTTCCCTTGAGAGTTGTAGACAAGGATCTTGCCAAAAACGGTGATATAGATATTACCGTCACGTCCGGCAGCCATGCTCTGGATATACGGATTTTTTCCCTGAACAATCCACTGTGTAATAAATTTTCCCTGCGGGTCAAAGGCCTGCACACGCCCGTCATCGTAATTGGCGGCATAAATGTTTCCAGAGCCAGGGTCGACTGCGATGGCGCGTACATCACCAAACAAGCCCGGGCCAGTGCCTTCCCCGCCAAATGAAAACTCCTGGATTGCGAATCTGCTTTCAGCAACCGGTGTATTGGGGATGGAGATGGTTGTGGAAATGGCGGGAATGTTGGGCACGGCTGTCAGCACAATTTCAGGGTGGAGTCCGACGACCACACCTGCCAGGGAGCCAAGCGTGGGTATCAGGATTGAGGCCAGGACTAGCATTACCAAGCCAGTAATCAAACAGCCCAGACTGCAACCTATCCAACGGGATGTATTTTTACTTTTGGGTCTGGTTTTACTGATTGTTTCAGATTGTACCTGGTCTGAGACTGTGACCTGGCTGGTGTTATGCGCGCTGATGGTGACGGGCAGCCCTCGGGCCAGGGCTTCAACCGAGCTGCGGGCTGCGTCAGGGCTTGCGTTGGTAATTTCGGTGTAGAGCAGTACAGCTTCTTCAAAATTGCCTGTCTGGGCCAGGTCTTTGACTTCTTTTAACCGGCGTGCCTGGTTAATAAGCCCGCCCAGATCACCGATTCTGCTCAGCGTGTAACTGTGTGGTTCGGATGAAAAAGCTGGTTTGCTGCGCAGGTTATCTGGTACGATGACCGAGCCATTGCAATAGGGGCAGCGAATGATGGGGTCACTACCTTTGTAATCCAGCGGGGCTCCGCAATTGGGGCAATTAAAGGTACCTGCCATATCCAATCCTTTTGTTTAATGGATCAATTGTAATAAAAATCACAAAAAGCGAAAGGCACAAAGTTCTTTTGAGTGAACATTGTGCCTCTCGCTTTTTACTCGCTGGTTTCGCCTCCACCTTGTTCGTCGCTTCGCAGGTGGGGGAAGAGCAGTACTTCGCGAATGGAGTGTTTGTTTGTAAGCAGCATGGTCAACCGGTCAACGCCCATGCCGAAACCTCCGTTGGGGGGCATGCCGTAGCGCATGGCACGCAAATAGTCATCATCCATCAGGTTTAGCTCCTCGTCTTCGGCCGTATAATCGCGGCCCATTTCGATGAAGCGCTGTTCCTGGTCGAGTGGATCGTTCAGTTCGGTAAATGCGTTGCATAATTCAAAACCGGCCACATAACCTTCAAAGCGTTCGACGGTTAGCGGGTCGCCAGGTTTGGACTTGGCCAGTGGCGAGATGTCGCGGGGGTAATCGTATAGAAAAGTAGGCTGGATCAGGGTCGGTTCCAGGTATTCACCTACAAGGAAGTCGATCAGCTTGCCGCGGGTAGCCCTGCCCGGTGGGTTGTAGCCTTTAGCGCGGATGGCTGCTGAGAGATTTTCAGCATCCGTGTGGGCATAAATATCGATGCCGGTTACATCCAGGATGCCCTGACGCATTTCAATGCGGTTCCAGGGTGGTGTAAAGTCAATCTGCTTGTCTTGATAGGTGATCTTGAAGGTACCGTTGACTTCTTTGCAGACCGTTGAAACCATCTGCTCGGTCAATTCCATCACCTGAAGATAATCGGCATACGCCCAGTAAAATTCGAGCTGAGTGAATTCGGGGTTGTGTTTAAACGAGACACCTTCATTCCTGAAATCACGGCCAATTTCATAGACGCGCTCAAGATTGCCGACCAGCAGTCGTTTGAGATAGAGTTCAAACGAGATACGCAAATAAAGCTGTTGTTTGAGCTGATTGTGAAAGGTTGTGAATGGACGTGCTGCCGCACCGCCATAAATAGGTTGCAGTATGGGGGTTTCCACTTCGAGAAAATCGTGGTCGTCGAGAAACCGGCGCAGGGATGAAACCACACGGGCGCGTTTGCGGAATGTTTCGCGTACATCCGGGTTTACCGCCAGATCGGCATAGCGCTGGCGGGCACGCAGTTCTGGACCTTCCAGGGCGGCATAGCGGATGACTGTTCCGTCTTCCTGGGTGACATCTTTGTCTGCGGGCAATGGCGAAACGGCCTTGGCCAACATGGAGAATTCGTGCACATGGAGTGTGACTTCCCCTGTCCGGGTTCGCATCATGACACCCGAAGCCTGGATAAAGTCGCCGATATCAAACATTTTGTCAAAGAAGCTGATACGTTCCTGGCCTAATTCATTGATGCGCAGGAATAGCTGGATTTTCCCGGTTCCATCCTCGATATGCGCAAATGATAGCTTGCCCATCGCGCGGGTGGCGCGGATGCGCCCTGCCAGGGTCGCTTTTACTTCAGCGGGTGGGTTGCCATCTTCCGATGCTTTTTCTGCGGCTGTGAATTCGGAAATAGCTTTGGCCGCAGTATGTGTGCGTTCGGCGCGAGTGGGATAGGGCTCCACTCCGGCGGCACGCAGCTCGGAAATTTTTTGTATACGGATTTGTTCAAGTGAGTTATATTCTGCCATTAGTGCAAGCCTTCCAAAAGAGATTTAAAAAAAGCCCCGCGTAAAAGCACCCTGCTGTGTGCAGAGTGCCCGCGGGGCTTTAAGTGACTGCCCCAGTCTTTCAGGTGGTCTTTAATACTTTAACTTTGAAAGAACCGCCAGGTGCATCGACAGTTACAATATCGCCGGGGTGGTGATTGATCAATGCCCGACCAAGCGGAGATTCATTGGAAATTTTTCCAGAACGGGGATCGGCTTCGGCCGCACCCACGATCGTATATTCTTCAGCAGGGCCATCATCTTCCTGAATCGTGACTGTATCTCCGACTTGCACAAGGGTTGGGTCCAGGTGCGCTGAGGCTTGGTCGATAAGATGGGCGGCAGCCAGGATAACCTCCAGCTCTTGAATACGTCCTTCGACAAAAGCCTGTTCGTTTTTAGCGGCTTCGTATTCGGCGTTTTCGATTAATTCTCCACCTTCCATGGCTTCATGCAGCCGTTCGGCAACTTCTTGCCGTTTGGCAGTGCGGAGAAGTACTAGCTCATCTTGAAGTTTCTGGAAACCCTCTTTGGTCAAATACATAGCTGGCATGATTCAAAACCCTATATTATGATATGTTGCATCCCAAAAATATGAGATGCAACGTTGGATGAGCGTCGTTATTTTTACTAACGTTCAATAATATATCATGAATTTATCGTGAAATCAAGCAGATAAAAGCGACAACAGTACTGAAATTTATGCGTTTTCCTGGAGTTCTTGCTCCCAGAGCGATAAGCCACCCCTGGATTGCCGATAATTTTTGATTTGTGATTGCATATTCACTAAGTCTCCAAAAAGCGAAGATACTTGTGATTCGTGGGCTTCTATGGCTTGCTGCCAGGCTTTCAATCCCTGGTCTGAAATGAAAAATGATCTGGAGCGCAAGTTAGTGGTGGCTGCAGCTAGTTCGTCTTCGTGTTTAAACAGGTATGGGATGTCTGCATAGTAGTATAACGGATGGAAAATAGTTTCTAGCGCTGTGCGTACAATAACATGGTCTACATGCCCACCCAGGGCTAATGGGCACACGATTTTGTCCATCCCGTCCAAATCCCGGGCGATCTCCTGGGCTGTTTCTTGCACAATACCGGCATCTTGCGGGTGGATTGGACCGAACACATCCTGGGTGTACATCAAAGCACCAGATTTTGCGCGTCGATAGATTGCATCCACCATGCTGAGGTGGCGAACTGTTGCGCCTACCTGGCGGGCTCCGTTTTGGTCTTCCATCCGGCGCTGCATGACTGTTTCTGCCGGCGTGCCGGTATTCCATTCGGCATGTACTCGCCGAATCAGGTCAGAATCAGGCCCTGCGGGGGGATCGCCTGCGTTTATAGTCCAGATTTCGACAGGGGTTCCGCTGTGAGTTTGTTCCCAGATTAAGCCACCGCAAGAGAGCACGGCATCATCAAAGTGTGGAGAAATATAGATCCAGCGCATAATTCTTATTTACCATTCGTCGTTCTAATTTTTTTGATACTTACTCTTGGGCTGTCATGGTAGATCGAAAGAACATCTGCCAGACGAAAATATTTATTGGTGGATCCTTGGCGACTATACATTCTGCAAAGAATCCAGATGCGGGCAAACCGGGCATTTTATTGCTACCGAGCTGCTCGCGATTGATGGATCTGGATTTATATTGGCAAAAAAATACGGGTCTTTTTATTTCTGTGAGGACGAGATGTAGATTATTTTTAGGTCTTTAGATATTCAACGGGCCATCTGTTCCCAATATCTGCTGGGCTAATTTTTGCAGGGTTTCAGTCTCGGCATCATCCGTGTGGTTGGCCTGCCAGTATTTTTCAAGCAGCTCAAGGGGTGAAAGACTGGCGATGTTTTGACCTTCAGCCAGGCGCACACGTGTTTCAACTTGCGGGCGTTTCACGAGCTGAAACTCAAAAGCCTCGGCAACGTGAGCGCGGATCTCGGCCTCGTTGATCAATCTTTCGTAATCGCGTGGGTAATCGACAATCAGCCTGACGATGGCATCCTTTATTTTTCGGGTTGGCGGCAGTGCTGAGATAAGTTGTTCGGTCACATTTTCAGTTGATTCCAACTTAATGCGGCCTTCAAGGAATGGGCGGACCTGTTTCAGCTGGCGCCATTCCACGCGCGTACTTCCACGCTGGACCTCGGCCATAATGAAGAATTTGTCATCTTTGGCCTCGCCAAAATCAACCCGTTCGATGGAGCCGGGGTAAATAACAGGGGGATGCATGTCTCGGGTCTGGTCGCGTGGGTCTGGGCCAGGGCCATTCAAGTTTTGAGGTTTGTGAATGTGTCCGAGGGCTACATAATCCAGGCGGTCGTCCTTGACGAGCGAGCCCGGCAGAACCAGGTCTGTACCGAGCATTACCATTCGTTCACCGCCAAAAGTGGCGCCCTGAACGGATGCGTGTGCCGTCAGGATGACTGGCAAGGTCGGGTCAATTGCAGCAAGGAAACCCTTGACGAGCTGTGTCAGGAGATCTTCAATTTGCGCGTAAATTTCGGATGTGGCTGTTTGCCCGGTTTCCAGGGCGGCCATCAGCCCAGAACGAGAGACCCAGGGTAGCCCAATCACCTGGACGGGAAAGCCTAATTCAGCAGGAGTGAGTAGCTGCGGCCGGGCGACAACATGCAAATAAGGTACTTGCAAGGTCTCGAATTCCTGCAGGGCATGGGCTCGCCCGAGCGCTGGCGAAACATCATGATTGCCGATTAACAAAATCGTTGGAATTTTTGCAGCTGAAAGACGCATTAGTCGCCGGCCCCATTCGCGCTGGAAGGTGGGGGCGGGTGTGCGGTCTTTATAAGCATCGCCGGCAAAGATGACCAGGTCCACTTTTTCATCGATGGCGGTATCAACGATGGTATCGAGTGATTTTAGAAAGTCAAGTACTCGGAATGGAAGTCCGGTTTCCGGGTCGTGGCGGCCATAATTGGCCATGTCAATGTGGGCGTCTGCAAAATGGAGTAATCGCATGGTTTATTTTAGTGGGATTTCTGGGGCGACTCCGACAGATTGCAAAGCCTGTATGACCGCCGCCATTTTGGGGTTGAGGTGATTGGCTAATTGATAATCGGCGACCGCGCTGACAAGATCGCCATTGGCTTGTTCAGCCATGCCACGCCAATAGAGACTCTCTTCCAGTGTGGGTGTGCTGACGGTTGCGAGGGTCGTATTCGCCAGGTTGATCACATCCAGGTAACGGCCAGCATAATAGTAGGCCTTGAATGGGCTGGTCTGGTACCATAACATGCGATAAGGATATTTTGCTTTTTCGATGGGTAAATTGCTATATAGCGAGAATGCCTGGTCATACGCGGAGGCTGCATCAAAATATTGTAGCAATTGAACGTGGCTGGTACCTTTGTTGAACCAGGCAAAATAGGCATCCAATCCGGTTTGAGTCTTAACCTCTTGATCGGCGATATTGAGTGCATTCTGGTTGGCCCATTGCGGGTCTGACCAGTCGCCCAATAAAGCCTGGATTATCTCTTCGCGGTCGGCAGGATAGACGACCATAAATAAATAATTGAAAGCTCGCCATTCGTTATAGAATTTTTCATACGGAACCTGAAAGTTTGGGCCGCCGCCAATGTAGTTTGCGCCGCTCAATGTGTCCTGGACCAGAAATGTTTTTGCGATATCGTTGTAACCAGTTAGAAACAGGTAATGGCCCATCCAGCTAACCTGGCCCTTCGTGTCTCGTTGATATTCGCCTTTTTCTATCAGCATTGGATATCCGGCAGCGATGAAACGTTTGAGCAAATCCAGGCTGCCGCCAAAGCGCGAAAGCGAACGAAGATCGGTATTGTCGTTGACGAAATCGACCATTTCATACGGCATCACGTTTTTATCGGTCTGTCCGCGTTTGAAAAATTCTAGTTTGGGGTCATTGATGCCTGGTTTTACGATTCTTAGAATATCGTCGCGAGTACCTTTCCATTTCCAGAATTTTAGAGCCATGGTCAGGTTGGACGGGCCGCATAAATTATAGCCACCCAACTGGTCAACATAGACGACACCCTTCAAAGTAATACTGGCTGGCAGCGGTGTGGGGGTAATGGTTGGTGTGGCCGTTGGCCCAACGGGTGTAAGCGTAGCTGTTATTTGTGGGGTGGGAGTGGATGACGGTTTGCGCATAGCCAGCAATGTGGCAGTGACGATCCTGTCAATTTGAGATTGTTGTGAAGGGATGAAAACGGCTTCTGATGGCGGCCGAAAAAAATATACGATTTGTGAACGTAGTTCATCCACGCGCCATGAGAGTTTATCGTTGACGAATGGAATATTGTAAACAGCTACTCCCAGGAGGAGGATACCAATCGCTACCAATGGGATTCGAAAGGAACGGGGTTTTCTTAACATATAGGGATTATAAAGCGGAAAATGAAAAAACGTAACGGGTGCCTATCTTGCGAAAGACACCCGTTACATTATATTTATTTCAATTAAGATCAGGCGTCTTTGACTTCGCCGTCAATAACATCGCCATCACCGGAAGGTTGGGCCGATGGGCCGGAGCCATCTGGCTGAGGCTGGCCTTGCTGTCCGTATAACTTTTCGCTGACAGCGTAGAAGGCTTTTTGCAACTCATCGGTGGTTTTCTGGATGTGGGTGGCATCCTCACTGCTGAGTGCGGATTTCAGATCGTTGACCTTGGCTTCGATCTCGCCCCGTTCTCCGGAACTGATCTTTTCGCCCAGGTCGCGCATGGCTTTTTCGGTCTGGTAGATCAGGTTATCAGCAACATTACGGGCTTCGATGACTTCTTTGCGTTTCTTGTCATCCGCTTCGTGAGCCTGGGATTCCTTGACCATGCGGTCAATTTCACTTTTATTCAGGTTGGTCGAGGCTGTGACGGTGATCTTCTGCTCTTTTCCGCTGGCCTTGTCTCGCGCTGTTACATGCAAGATGCCATTAGCGTCGATGTCAAAGATGACTTCGACCTGGGGTACGCCACGTGGCGCAGGTGGAATGCCATCCAGCCTGAAGCGGCCCAGGGACATGTTGTCACCGGCCATCGGCCGTTCACCTTGCAGAATGTGGATATCTACTGCGGTCTGGCTATCTGCCGCGGTGGAATAGGTTTCGGTCTTTTTAACCGGGATGGTGGTGTTGCGTTCGATCATCCTGGTCATAACACTGCCCAGGGTCTCCACACCGAGTGAAAGCGGGGTGACGTCGAGCAGCAAAATGTCACGGACTTCACCACCCAGCACGCCACCTTGAATGGCTGCGCCAACCGCAACGACTTCATCGGGGTTAACAGATTTATTGGGTTCTTTACCGGTTAGCTTGCGGACCAGATCCGAAACCATCGGCATGCGGGTCGAGCCACCCACCAGGACGACTTCGTTTAAGTCTCCGGCTTTGAGCCCGGCATCCTTGAGAGCGTTTTCGAAAGGATGTACACAGCGTTGGAGCAGGTCGTTGGTCATCTGTTCGAATTTGGCGCGGGTTATCTTGACCACAAGGTGCTTGGCCCCAGAAGCATCTGCGGTGATGTAAGGCAGATTGATTTCTGTTTCCATCATGGTGGAAAGTTCGATCTTGGCTTTTTCGGCGGCTTCTCGAAGTCGTTGAAGTGCCTGGCGGTCATTGCGCAGGTCGATGCCTTCCATTTTTTGGAATTCATCTGCAGCCCAACTGGTGAGGCGCTGATCCCAGTCATCACCGCCCAGGTGTGTATCACCGTTAGTGGCTTTAACCTCGATCACTCCATCGCCAACTTCCAGAACTGAAACGTCGAAGGTACCGCCACCAAGGTCAAAGACCAGGATGGTCTCATTGGCTTTTTTATCGAGGCCATAAGAGAGCGCGGAGGCAGTGGGTTCATTGATGATGCGTTTGACATCAAGACCTGCGATGCGTCCGGCGTCTTTCGTAGCCTGGCGCTGGGTGTCGTTGAAGTAAGCCGGTACAGTGATAACTGCTTCTGTGACGCTCTCGCCCAGGTAAGCTTCGGCATCGGCCTTGAGCTTGGCAAGGATCATAGCGCTAATTTCTTGCGGGCTATATTCCTTGCCGGTGAAAGGAACCTTTACGCGTACATCATCCGTGGGGCCTTCAATAACTGTATACGGCACCATCTTTCGTTCTGCCGTGGTTTCCTCGAAGCGACGCCCGATGAAACGTTTGATGGAGTAAATAGTATTTTCCGAGTTAATGACAGACTGGCGTTTGGCGGTTTGACCGACCATTCGTTCGCCATTTTTGTTGAATCCGACGACAGAAGGGCATAGACGTCCACCTTCCGCGGTGGTGATGACGGTTGGCTGTCCGCCTTCCATCACAGCCACGACGCTATTGGTTGTGCCGAGGTCAATGCCGATTATTTTTCCCATGGTGTTCTCCTTAAAGTATTTAGAAACGATTTCAATATCCGTGTTTTATTTGTG
>CAINXK010000491.1 GCA_903854805.1 uncultured Anaerolineae bacterium | reverse complement strand
TTAAACCCAGGTGACCAAGTTATTTTCACAGGTAGGGTTGCTGAAAATACCTGGGTGCAAATTGATTATCCTTCTGGCCCAGGCGGACGAGGTTGGGTGCAATCTTCTCTGATCCAGGCAAATGACGGGTTTGGCGGTCTAACATATTATGATGTCCTTGGTACACCAGTACAGGATTCCGAAGGTTTGCTACACGCTTCTGGTTCTGAAACTGCTGGTCCTGTTGCCACGGAACCCGCATCGGCAAGTACTGAAATATCCACCCCGACGCCACTTGGGCAACCTGGCACAGAAGCCGAGGTAACTAATCAGATCAACGTTCGCTCCGGTCCGGCGCAAGCGTTCCGCACTTATGGCCTGCTTAGTCCAAAGGATAAGGTTTATATTTTTGGGGTGACGATCAATAATTTCTGGTATCGGATTTCGTATTCTGGGAGCTCGGATGGATTTGGCTGGGTGGCATCCCAATACTTGCGCGTATTGGGCGATATGCAACAAATTCCTTTTTTTAACAATGAAGGTACGCTGATCCCTAAATAATTTAGGGGTAAATTTAGTATTTGAATACCATGCGCATGAAATCTTGTTTTGCTGCTTTTCGTGTAAATCGCCATTCAAAGCCACTCTGCGAGCTTGGAAGTTTTGTGGGCAATACAAAGCTCCTCAATCTCAATCGATGATCCTGCTGCTTACTAGCCCGTCCTTTTTACATCAGAAAGTTATTTCGGTTTTATTTATTAATCTTGCCGTTTCAGGTATTCAGACCATTATTAATTTCGATCTCGAGTAGAAAATATCCGAATTTATTTGTGGTGAATTGCACAAAACAAAATATTATGGTAGATTAAGAGCAACCTTTGAGGAGATAACCATGAACAGTAATAAAGTACCCGATATAATCGTAAGTCGCCTGCCCGTGTATTTAAGGGCGCTTCAATTTATGGCTGCAAATGGTAATACCACAACATCTTCGCAAGAGTTAGGTGAAAAAGTAGGTATTTCCGCAGCCCAAATACGCAAAGACCTGTCGCAATTTGGGGAATTTGGAAAGCAGGGCACTGGATATCACATCCCTTTTTTAATTGATCGATTACTGCAAATATTAAAGGTTGAACGGGTTTGGGATGTCGCCCTGGTTGGAATGGGTGAATTGGGTCATGCTATTTTACGCTATCAAGGATTTGTCAATCGTGGTTTTCGAATCGTTGCATGTTTTGACAGTGACCCATCCAAGATTGGTACTCAGGTGGAAGTTTTTACAATTGAAAATGTAGATAACCTGGTCGTTAATCTAAGAAAAACAGAAATTAAGATGGCAATGTTATGTGTGCCTGCTTTTGCAGCACAGAGTGTGACAGATAAGTTGATAGAAGCTGGGATTAAGGGTATCCTGAATTATGCACCTGTGAGCCTTTCTGTTCCAGGTGATGTGCGTGTGCAATATATTGACCCCGTTATCGGTCTTCAACGTATGGCATATTATCTGAGCGAGAAGTAATTTTCATGATTTACATCAATCAGCGATATTAACTTGCACTATTTGTTTCACTGCGGTACAGAAAGTGTCTAAATTTGGTATGGCAGATAAGGGTATGCGGGCTCTATTAAATAAACGGTTGCCGATTTTATTAATTGTCGCATACCCGTTCCTGATTTCTAAAGAGTCAATCTCATTCCAGGTATAGGTGATATTGTTGAATAACAGAGTTTCTTTGTCAAAGACGACACTTCCAAATTTTACTGCTTGTCTGTTCGATAAGCTGCGCACCAATTTTCGGTATTGGTGAGGAGTCACTTTTTGGCTGATTATTTTTCCCAGCAATTCAATATTTTCAAATTTATTGTCGAGCTTGAATTTTGTTCCATCAAACTTTTGCAAGGTGTATTTGTGTGCTGAACTGGAGAAAGTGAGTGCATGGTATGGTTTAGTGATAGCAGCATAAAACCATTCAACATCCTGCCAAAAGCAGATATGCGTACCTCTATTATCACTATAAGCCAGCCCGCTTTCGTAAACAACGACTGATTTATTCCAATTTTTGTATGCATTGGTTAATGCAAATATACCTGGAATGATGAGCATTATCGTAACTATAAGGGGCAAGGACAGCGTATTTCCGGCCATTATTGGCCCGAATCTGGCGACTTGGACTGAAGTATCGAAAGCAGCGTAAATAACAGCCAGACAGGCCCCACAGGTCGATAGGGTCCCCACAATCAAGCTCCACCATCGGTGGAGTGGGTTGATTTGGAAGACTCTTTGAACTGATCCCAACTTTAAAAAACCGGACAACTTCTTTGGGATTTGCGTTGAGTGGTTAGGGTATGCCATCTGGTTGCCTTGATAAATATTTTGTCCAGCAGGCTAGCCTGCTGGACAAAATATTTATACTGGTGGTAAATTGCGCCGAAGAACAGAATACATTCCAAGTCCGCGTGCGGTGCCTTCTGCAACACAGGTAAGTGGGTTGTCTACCAGATAGGCTGGAATACCAAGGGCTTTCGTGAGTAATTTATCAATTCCACGTAACAAGGCTCCCCCGCCGGTCAATGCCATACCACGATCGATAATATCAGAAACCAGTTCAGGTGGTGTCTTTTCAAGAACGCGACGGCATGTTTCTGTCAACTGCCGGAGTGGTTCTTGCAATGCCTCGACCATTTCACCAGTTGTCAGCGTTACGGGTCTTGGCAGTCCACTAACCTGGTCTTGACCCTGAACTTCCATACTCTGGTCTGTATCCTGAGGGACAGCTGCTCCGATTTTAACTTTCAGCTGTTCAGCCGTAATGGGGGAAATGATAACTCCATATTTTCGGCGAATGTATGTGACGATGTAATCATCCATGGCCTGGCCACCGGATCGCATGGTTTCAGCGGAGACTATCCCGTACATGGCTAAGACTGCACATTGAGTTGCGCCACCACCGAGGCAGACTACCATGTTTCCCGAAGGCGAATTGATGGGTAAATCCACGCCAAGTGCAGCGGCAAGTGGTTGCTGGATGAGAAATGCATCCCTTGCCCCGGCTTGTAACACAGCCTCGTGTACAGCGCGGCTTTCAACGCTTGTAACACCAAATGGTACGGAGATCATCACATTCGGTTTGAATATACGTATTGGGCCACTTACACGCTGTAATAATACGCGTAAGAGACTTTCTGTAATCTCATAATCTGCGATGACCCCATTATGAAGCGGGCGCGCAACCTCAATTGTGTCGGGTACACGGCCTTCCATGTCACGTGCCTGGCGACCTACCTCGACGATTTTTTGATCTGCAACATCAATAGCCACCACTGTGGGTTCTTCCACGATGATGTGAGTACCTTCAGCGATACGGGTGTAGATAGTTCCCAGGTCAATTCCCAGGTCCTTAGAAAATCCAGCCATTTGGACGGTTTACTCTTCCTTGTAACCAGAACGTTTGCCAGTTCGGAAACGTTTAGCGGCATCCAGTCGTAGATTCGAGCGGCGAAGAGCGGCTTCCAAAGCCAGGTATGCATCGATATCTTCGGTTTTTACAGACGAAAGCGCTTCAGCTGCGCGTTGTCGGGCTGTTTCGGCACGGGCTACATCAATTTCTTCGACATTTTCTGCTGCGTCAGCCAGTACGGTAACGATCGAGGGCTGAATCTCGGCGACACCGCCTGCTACAGTGAAAACTTGTTCTTCACCGTGAGTACGGACTTTAATTAAACCAAATTTGAGTGTGGTTAAAAGGGGCGCATGGTGTGGCAAAATCCCCATTTCGCCGTCGGTCCCGGGTAGGACAACGATATCCACATCTCCTTCGTAGACCATTCGGTCTTGGGAGACAATCTCACAACGGATAGGCATGGGTCCTAAGTCCTTACGGTGTACGCATTATTGTAAATTTCAATAATGCGTACACCGTATATATTTATTTAGGCAGACTGAGCCAGTTTTGCGGCTTTTTCGCGGACGTCGTCGATCGTGCCGACCATCATGAAAGCCTGTTCGGGAAGATCGTCACACTTGCCATCCAGGATTTCGCGGAATGAGCGAATAGTTTCTTTCAAAGGCACATATTCACCCTTAATACCGGTGAATTGTTCCGCAGTAACAAAGGGTTGGCTAAAGAAACGTTCGATTTTGCGAGCTCGCGAAACCAAGAGTTTATCATCTTCCGAAAGTTCATCCACGCCCAGGATGGCAATGATGTCCTGTAAATCTTTGTAGCGCTGGAGAACCCGCTGAACTTCGCGTGCCGTGCTGTAGTGTTCGGCCCCAACGATGTTTGGATCCAGAATTCGACTTGTGGATGTAAGCGGATCAACTGCCGGGTAAATGCCTTTTTCCGATATGGCGCGTTCGAGTGCGATGGTTGCATCCAGATGGGTAAAGGTGGCCACTGGGGCCGGATCGGAGTAGTCATCTGCGGGTACGTAAACTGCCTGCATCGATGTGATCGAGCCGGTGCGGGTGGATGTAATACGTTCTTGCAATTCTCCCATCTCAGTGGCAAGCGTAGGCTGGTAGCCCACTGCGGAAGGCATGCGTCCAAGAAGGGCGGAAACTTCTGACCCAGACATGGTAAAACGGAAAATATTATCAATAAATAGGAGCACGTCTCTGCCCTGGTCGCGGAAGTACTCGGCCATCGCCAGCGCTGATAGTGCAACGCGTAAACGCACACCTGCAGGTTCGTTCATTTGGCCAAAAACCATCACGGTGTCTTTCATAACGCCAGATTCAATCATTTCGCGAAACAAGGATGTGCCTTCGCGGGTGCGTTCACCTACACCGGCGAAAACTGAGTTGCCTTTGTGGACGCGAGCGATTGAAGAGATGAGTTCTGTGATGACCACGGTTTTACCGACGCCAGCTCCACCGAAAATACCGGTTTTACCACCTTTGGTGAATGGTGCGATCAGGTCGATGACCTTGATGCCGGTTTCGAAGATCTGCACCCCAGTGGCTTGTTCTGCAAACGAAGGCGCAAGCCGGTGAATGGGATAATAAGCATCTGCTTCGACGGCACCCTTTTCATCGACTGGTTTGCCCAGTACGTTAAAAATGCGTCCCAACGTTGAGAGACCTACCGGGACAAGAATTGGGTTACCAGTCGAAATCGCCAGAGCGCCTCGCTGTAGACCATCAGTTGTATCCATGGCGACAGTACGGACCCAATTGTTCCCCACGTGTTTCTGAACTTCAAGCACGAGAGGTTCTTTATTTTCTCTTGGAACTTCGATTGCTTCGTAAACCTTTGGCAGTTCGCCTTCCGGGAAGGCAACATCCACCACACCACCTAAAATTTGTACCACACGGCCATTTGCATTAGCCATTTTCGCCTCCAGCATGAATATTAGCCTGGGCGAGCGCTTCTGCGCCGCCCGCGATGTCGAGCATATCGCTCGTGATGGATTGCTGACGTACTTTGTTGTACTGCAGCTGTAGACCGGATACCAGTTCATTGGCATTGTCAGTCGCGTTGCGCATAGCCACCATTCGGGCGGCGTGCTCAGATGCCAGTGACTCAAGGATAGCCTGGTAAACCTGCAGCGCTGTGAAGCGCGGGACTATTTCATCGAGAATTTCGCGCTCCGCGGGTTCATATTGATACGCGGCAGCAACGTGCCTGACGTTATCGAAATTCTCCACGCGGTCTTGGCCAGCGTCCAATTCTAAAGGAAGCAGCTTCTTTGCAGTTGGATCCTGGCGTACCATGTTGATAAAATCGGTATATACCAGGAAGACTTCATCGGCATTTCCGCTTAGATATTCATCAACCGCCAGACGACCAATGGCTGATACATCTGCAAAAGCTGGGGCTGCCGGCAAATTGCTAAAATCTGCAATTACATTGAGATGTCGCCGAATAAGCAAATCGCGTCCTTTGCGACCGACAGCGATGTAACTCACAGGAGTGGGGTAGTTACTAAATTTTCGCAGGACGAAGCGGATCAAGTTAGTATTGTATGCACCAGCCAGACCTCGATCTCCACTGACAACCAAGACCAGGGTCTTTTTGACCGCTGTTCGGGCTGTGAGAAGTGGGTGAAGGGTATCACGACCAGGTTGCGCCGCAACGTGGGTGAGAACCTGCCAGGCTTTCGTGGCGTAAGGGCGCGTACCCATGAGGGCAGCAATTGCTTTGCGCACTTTACTGGCGCTCACAGCCTGCAGCGCACGGGTTACTTGCGAGATATTTTTTACGCTCCGGATTCGGAGCCGCATTTCACGAGCTGAGGCCATAATTGTCTCCGTTTACGCAATAAACGCTACGCATGCAGATCGTCGGGCGTTTGGCGTTGCGTATTCCGTTTTTTATGCCTGCCACGTGGCCTTAAATGTAGCCATGGCATCGCGCAGTTTCTTCTCAGAGTCCACCGTGATCTGTTTCTTCTCGACGATGTCCTTACCGAGTTCGGGATATGACTGATCCATAAATTTGACCAGGTCGATTTCCCACTGACGCATTTTTTCGACGGGGACTTCATCGGCAAAACCGTTTGTTCCAGCGAAAATTGTTAAGACCTGATGAGCAAGTGAAACTGGCTCATATTGCGGTTGTTTCAGGATCTCTTGCATTCGGCGACCACGATTTAATTGATTTTGAGTAGCTTTATCGAGATCCGATCCGAATTGGGCGAATGCAGCCAGCTCGCGGTATGATGCCATATCGAGTTTGAGACGACCTGCCACCTGTCGCATGGCCTTCGTTTGGGCAGCGCCACCAACGCGTGAAACCGAGATGCCTACATTAACTGCTGGACGAATACCTGCATTGAAGAGGTTGGATTCAAGATAGATCTGGCCATCAGTGATTGAGATAACGTTGGTCGGAACGTAAGCTGATACATCTCCAAGCAAAGTTTCAATAATTGGCAAAGCGGTCAGCGACCCACCAGTTTTGGCAACTTTGACGACTTTGAAATCTTCGCCTTTTGTTTTAACAACTTCTTCGGCGTCATGCTTGGCCATGGGCCCGGCAAAAATTTTGCCATCAACAGAATCGCCACTCAGTGCCGTGGTGCCATCGAATGCGCTGTTTACGATAGTGAAATTAACAGACATACGAGCTGCGCGTTCCAGAAGGCGAGAATGCAGATAGAACAAGTCACCTGGGTAAGCTTCGCGTCCAGGTGGGCGGCGCAGAAGTAAGGAGACCTGACGATAGGCCCAGGCGTGCTTGGAAAGATCATCGTAAACCACCAGGGCGTCGCGCCCGGTTTCCATGAATTCTTCACCAATTGCACAGCCGGTGTACGGGACAATATATTGTAAAGCAGCTGATTCGTCGGCTGAAGCAACCACGACTATGGTGTGATCCATAGCCCCTTGCTTTTCGAGCAAGGCAACTGTACGGGCAACGGCAGCTTTCTTTTGTCCAATAGCTACATAAATGCAGACAAGGTCCTTGCCTTTTTGATTAATGATTGTATCGATTGCAATGGCTGTCTTACCGGTTTGGCGGTCACCGATGATTAGCTCTCGTTGACCACGGCCGATCGGAATCATAGCATCAATGGCTTTGATACCGGTTTGGACCGGAGTATCTACATCTTGTCGGCCAACCACACCGGGCGCAATACGCTCGATAGGGCGATAACCGCTGAATTGGACTGGTCCCTTTCCGTCGATTGGTTCACCAAGCGCGTTTACTACACGTCCGATGAGACCGTCTCCGACGGGCACAGACGCGATGCGCCCGGTGCCACGAACAGTCATACCCTCAGCAATA
>CAINXK010000490.1 GCA_903854805.1 uncultured Anaerolineae bacterium | reverse complement strand
ATAAGATTTTCCCTAACCGGAGGCAATTGGTCATTGTCATATTTGAATCCCTGAAAAGAAGGTCACCTGAAATTGACCTTTGATTAATGTGCCAGCTTTGTATGAACTAAGCTGGCATTTTCTTTGCCATCTTGCTTGACCAATTTATCGCTTTCTATCATTATTTCCCTTTTTAGGCGCTTTTAGGCGCTTTTTACTCATTCTTTATATTCGGGTCTGTCAATTTTCTGTATTATAAAAATGGATAGTCTCCCTCTTAAGTGTTGGGGAGAGGGACAGAAGTCAGTAGCTCTTTAACAGACCAGATATGATCCGTCAGTTTGGCAGCCATCGCTGGTGAACGCTTGATCCAACGTTGCCCTGGAATATCCTGGGTCTCGATCCGTAAAGTTTTGAGAGGACGGGCGAAATTGTAAATCAGGTCTTCCCAGGCAGCAGACCAGCGATACATTTGAACATCCTTGGAAAATGCCAGGGTTTGGCGGACTAAACGACCATTGAATAGGCGCGTGGTAAGGTTCGTGCGTTCGATATAAGCCGTGCTCTTGCCAAAGAGATTGAGAACAGTCTCAGGATCTCCATAAACAACCTTCAGTTCTGTGTCGAGCAGGCGACCATGTTCGTCACGATGCTTGATAAACTGTAGGTATTGCCAACCCGCTTGAGGTCGTTTTAGAGTGGGCGGTCGCCCTGCTCCTGAATATTCTGGAACTTTGCCGTAAACTTCAACCAGAGCATTATCAATTCCTCCCCAGCCATCCGACATCAAAGGAGGTGGTTGATCGGGGTGTCCACGTTCTTGAATGGTTTGAAATACTTCCAAGGAAGCCTCTGTCTCTGTTTTCGCAATCCCCCGCGCGGCCCTCAAACGATTATCGATATCCATCAACGTTGAGCGCCAGAATTGTCCACTTTCTTCTGTCTCTGGATACCCTTTTTTTCGCCTTTGTTCTGTACAAAAGCCCACAATCCATCGATCTGACCTCGGCTGATCTGATATTCTGCCAGCAGAATTGCTTCAAGTTCCTCAGCGTGTTTTCCCGCCCCTCTCAGCCATTCCAAGATCGTGTCTTCTTTGTGTCCCGTGGTGCGCGTCAGACTACTGATCCGATTTCCTTCCGCTATATGTGCCAAAACTTTCAGAATTTCATCATCTGGTGTCCGCCGACCATAAAAAACTGTCCCGATGGTTTCTACAAAACTTTTCTTGCAACTCACGCAATAATAGCGCTGATGCCCAGACTTACTAAAACCATACTTGATAATATTCCGTTGTTCCGGCGTTTGCACTTTTCCGTATTCATTGCATTCTTTATTCGGACAAAAATCGCCTACATGTACAATTTCAGTCATTTTTCTCTCTCGTTGCCATGTGATTATTACTTCTCTATTTTACCAATACCTTAGGGGGAGACTATCTGGTTTTGAAATAGGAGAAAATGAGGCTGTCTCAAAAGTCATCCCCGACCGCCCGCAGAGGGTGGGGAAGGAAAAAACGTGGGTTATGCACGCCTTCGGCGTGCATAACCCACAAAAAAAGGTCTTTCCACTGCAATAGGGCTGGGATTGGAGGTATTGCCCCAGTTGAGGCTGGCCATACCTCAGCCAGAGCAAAATAGCGGATGCAGTTACAATATGCCCACGGGGTAATTTCCCGTGGGCATATTGTTTGAGAAGGAGCATGCTGTGAGTGAAAAATGGCTGAATTGGGCGCGCACATT
>CAINXK010000489.1 GCA_903854805.1 uncultured Anaerolineae bacterium | reverse complement strand
TTAGACTTCTTAGATTCCAATAAGATAAAAAGGATTCCTGTAACCCATGCGAACCCTCGCGCACTGGTTATCTTGGGCTCGCTAATGATGCTAGTTTCATTAGGCATGCCACTCAGGGGCAATTACTTGATAGAAATGAGCAGAGTTGAATCTTATGGTTCCGAGTCAAATTTAACATACTCAGCATTAATCGGATTCATTTTCATATTTTTTGGGCTTTTTAAAGATGGCACACCTGGAAAACGATATGCTCCTTTGGCAACCATTTTCCCTGCCATAGCGATAATCAACTTAGTTTTAGTCTTCATCGAAACAGAAAGGTTAATTGCTGAAAGCAACCACAACACAACGCTTGGCATAGCTTTACCCCTATGTGCCTGGGGTGCTTTATTTTTATTTGCCGGTTGTCTAACTGTAGTACACAACGAGTAGCACTTATCAAATATCAAAACCTATTTGGCAAGATGCGCCCCGCGTCGATAAAACTGCCGTTGAGCAGCCACTGAGATGATAATCAATTTATAGTCAAAAATGGGAACCCAACATGAATAAACCATCCAACCCCAGTCTCGAGACAATCGACACAGTCATGCTCACTCCACTCGTCCGCCAATTCATCCAAGGTGGCGAGGTAGAGATCATTGATTGGAAAGCGGAAACGCTGTATGGAGGAAGCCTCAATTCCGAAATCTATCGCTTTTTTGGGACGGCTCGTGATGGAGGCGAGGTTCTGACCTGGTCATTGATTCTAAAAATCATCCATTCACCCGATGGACAGGATGATCCGGTTTCGCTAAGCTATTGGAAACGCGAAGCACTCGCCTACCAATCAGGATTACTAGACCACCTACCGGGCAGAATATGTGCGCCGCGTTGCTTTGGGATCGTTGAGAAATCGGGTTTGGAGATGTGGCTATGGATGGAAGAGATCGTAGATGAGAGCAGCGGAAGTTGGTCGTTAGATCACTATGGAAATGTGGCGCGACAGCTGGGGCAATTCAATGCCGCCGGCTTTGGAAAACAAGCCCAATTTACTCAACCCTGGTTGACAAAAGGTCTGCTGCGTGCATGGGTTGGTGAATCTGCGCCAGAGTTTCCGCCAAACATACTCGCACATCCATTAGTTTCGCAGGTTTGGCCAAATGATATTTATAAGTGGATGCTGCTTGTTTGGTCAGAACACAAAACTTGGATTGATAATATTGAGCACCAACCACAAACACTCGCGCATCTGGATGCCTTTCGACGAAATTTATTTTCGCGTTGGGATAAACAAAATACCTTGCAAACTGTCATGATCGATTGGGCATTTGTGGGTAGCGCCGCAGCGGGAGAAGAAATCGCGCCGCTCGTGGCGGCCAGCCTAAATTTTCTGGAATTCGATAGTACACAGGCTAAGAACCTTGATCAGGTTGTATTTGAAGGCTATCTCCAAGGCTTGCGCGAGTCAGGTTGGCGCGGGGATCCGCGAGCAGTGCGCTCTACGTATGCAGCGGCAGCCATTCTGAGATTTTCTATAGGCGTTTCCGGAGTAGCGTTTATGATCGCCGATGAAAGTCAACACAGCCTGCTTGAAAAGATCTTTGGACATCCGATCGAAGAGCTGGCGGATGTATGGGCGAATACAAATCGTTTTCTCTTCCATCTAGCAGATGAGGTCAATACCTACTGAGAGCTTTTTGGTAATGCGGTTAATGAAATTTATCGATTAGCACAACCCAGCTCCAGCCCCAGCACCGCTAACGCCTGCGGTAGCGGCTGCAAGTGAAAGGAACAAATGAGCATCAAACAAGTATCTAAAATCAAATGGTTGGCCGGAATCATCGTCGGTTCAAGCATTTCTATCGTATTAATTGTTATAGGAATTATCATCGCACTAGTTTGGACAATTCACCCCGACCCTGTAACAGGAATTACTGACACAACAGTTGAAAATGCCGTCTTCTTTGGCGGTCTCT
>CAINXK010000488.1 GCA_903854805.1 uncultured Anaerolineae bacterium | reverse complement strand
CCCTGAGGCTTCCACTTGAAAATGAATATTGCGGATGGTCGAAACCGGGTTTAGCCTGATCAAATAAGCTACAACCGCAAGCAGGGCAGCGATCAAGATCAATACAAACAAAATTTGTAGGATGATTTTCCAACGATCGGGGAGAGTGGAAAACATATTTTGCTCCTGATCCAACTGAGCTTTATCCAGGCCAAAATCCCAAACCTGCGGTCAAGCTTATTAAAAATACACTTCCAGGTTAATTATACACGTTCAATAAATTGGTGCGGCAGCAGCCGTTTGCTCGCCAATATGCACCCACAACCTCAGGGTACGATCCCAGCGCAGGCCACCCCATCCTTTGGGGCATCGGTTGTTTCCTTTTTCCAGGCCTGTCCATTCAAGCTTATACTGCAAACCAGGGCCCCAGTTTGGGTTGGATTCGAAGCCGTTAGAAAGACCTGCGTGCCGCTCGGCAGCTGTAAGCTGCGCTGCCAGGGTGTGGTCACTGTGGTCGGCTTGGAGATCTTTTCACTCCCAGCCTGAAATGTGATGATTGAAAACCCGCCCGAAGCCTCCACTTGAAAATGAACACTGCGTTTTCCGGTAACGGGTTTGGTTGAGAGCAGATAAGATACAATCCCAATTAAAATGGCGATAAATCCGAAAACAAAAACCAGCTGCAACACATTTTTAGATCGACCCGAAAACTGATCAGACATACATTCCTCCTATAAATAAAAGCGCTTTAACTCTGTCTGCTCAGGGTGCGATCCCTGCGCAGGCTACCCCATCTTTGGGCGCGTCGGTCTTCTCATGCTGTCCGGCCAGCTTGTCAAAGCTGATACTGCAAGTCAAACTACCAGTCTGGGTCGGATTCGAAGCTGTCAGGTAAACTTGTGAGCCACTCGGCACCCGCACCGTTCGTCGCCAGGGCGTGGTCACCGTGGTCGGCTTGGAGATCTTTTCATTCCCGGCTTGCAAGGTGATGATCGAATAGCCCCCAGATGCTTCCACATAAAAATACACGTTGCTGCTGGTGATAATTGGTTTGGTTGCCAACAAATATGCCACAATCGCCGTCACCCCGGCCAGCAGGCTGAGCACAATCACCAACTGCAGCACGGTTTTTCCGCGATCTGAGATGTTACTGAACATTTTAGCTCCTGGTCTTTGCAATAATAACTTCAGCCGGTATCCCGGCCAAATAATAAGCTGAAATACGTAAAAACAAGCGATTATACAAGCTCTGGGTGATACGATCAGGCCCACCCGGTTTTCACGTTGTGATCGGGACGGGCCTGGAGAAGTTTTACCAATAGGGTCTCGTTATAGCGAAATCATTTGTGACGAACGTGGTTTGGCTCAATGCTGATTTCATCATACGCCAAATCTGGTTTTTTGGCTGTAAAAAGATCATAAATTGTGGGCCATGGATTTTTTATAGCAAATTTATTATGGTTCTCCCCAGATTAGTGGGGGAAAAATATTAATTCGCGCTGCCTGTGGCTTGTGCTTAACCTGCACAGGTATTGCAGGGACGATTGTGGGTGTTTTTTATCGCGAATAAGTGCCGAATGGACGAATCGCACACAGTTTCTTTGGAAAATAGCGCGCAAAAGGCATGCCAAAAACTCGCGTGGTGCAGCAAGTAGGGTTAAAGTTGACGCACGGACTAGCGCTGTTTGATTGTCTCCCCCTAATCTTATGAGAGCAATTATTTTGTTGTAAAAAGGTTGATGGTACTATCGAGATTTTTTTATAGTATTTTTATTATAAAAACGAGTAAGTATGGGTATACTGCGATTGTGAATTCTTTAAAGAAATTTAATCAAATCGAAAAGGGAAAACTATAATGAAAGTCGTTATCCTGGCCGGAGGCCTCGGTACCCGGTTGGCCGAGGAAACAGATCTTGTTCCCAAGCCGATGGTAGAAATTGGGGGCAAGCCGATCCTGTGGCATATCATGAAGTATTATGCCAGTTATGGATTTAAGGAATTTTATATCGCCTTGGGCTACAAAGGCGACGTGATCAAGCATTTTTTTACTAATTATTTCATGATCAGTGGAGATATATCGATTGACCTGGCCAGGGGCAAGGTCAAAAAATTAAAAGATGATTGTGAAGATTGGGTGGTTAATTTAATCGAAACGGGTCTTGAGACTAACACGGGCGGCCGGCTCAAGCGTCTCGAACCCTGGTTGAAGGATGAGCCTTTTATGCTGACCTATGGCGACGGGCTCAGTGATGTCAACCTACACAAACTGGAGCGTTTTCATCGTACCCAAAAACGTTTGGCCACCATCACCGCCGTTCGCCCACCCGCACGCTTTGGCGGCATTTTATTCGATGGGGATTTGGTCTCTGACTTTGTTGAGAAACCTCAAATTGGAGAAGGCTGGATTAATGGCGGTTTCATGCTCATGGAGCCGGCCGTTTTGAATTACATTTCTGGCGATCAATCCAACCTGGAGCAGCACGTCCTGGATCGCCTGGCATCGGAGCAGCAGTTGGCGGCCTATAAGCATGACCATTTCTGGCAGTGCATGGATAATATTCGCGAAAAACGTTATCTTGAAAAATTATGGCAGGAAAAACAGGCCCCGTGGAAAAAATGGGATTGAAATCCAATTTTTGGTCAGATCGCCCTGTGTTCGTAACCGGTGCGACCGGGCTCTTGGGAAGTTGGCTTGTAAAAAGCCTGGTTCAGGCTGGTGCCGATGTAACTTGCCTGGTGCGCGATTGGGTCCCGCAAAGTGAAATGGTGCGCACTCACCTGATCGATCAAGTCAAGGTTGTGCGTGGTGATTTGAACGATCAGGATCTTTTGGAACGAATTCTGGGTGAGTATGAAATTGATACGGTCATGCACCTGGCGGCCCAGACTATCGTGACCATTGCCAACCGCAACCCACTCTCAACCTTTGAAACCAATATTGGCGGCACCTGGCGGCTTTTGGAAGCCTGCCGCCGCAGCCCCAGGGTTAGACAGGTGCTGGTGGCTTCGTCTGATAAGGCTTATGGCGATCAGGAGCAGCTGCCGTATGATGAAAGCATGCCACTGCAGGGACAGCACCCTTACGATGTCAGCAAATCCTGCGCTGACTTGATCGCCCATACGTATGCCGTTACCTATGGCCTGCCAGTCGTCACCACACGCTGCGGCAACTTTTATGGCGGCGGTGACCTGAATTGGAATCGCATTATTCCGGGCACCATTCGCTCCCTTCTACGCGGCCAAAGACCGCTGATCCGTTCAGATGGTGAATATATCCGCGATTATTTTTATATAGAAGATGGTGCAGCGGCTTATATGCTCCTGGCAGAACAGCTGGCGGCGCGGCCTGAACTGCGAGGTGATGCTTTTAATTTCTCAAACCAGATCCAGCTGACGGTTGCTGAGATCGTGGCCAAAATTTCCAACCTGATGGCTTCCAGGCTTGAGCCCATCATTAATAAAGAAGCCAGCAACGAAATCCGCCACCAATACCTGAGCGCAGAAAAAGCCCGCGCTCTCTTGAATTGGAAACCACTCTATGATTTGGACGAAGGATTAAAACGGACCATTGCCTGGTACAGGAATTTCCTGAGAGTGAGTTGATGTCCGCGATTAGTCATTACTCCTTTCCCTGAATCAAAAGAGGTACAAGATGATCTTTACTGAAACCAAATTGAAGGGCGCCTATCTAATCGATATTGAATCTCGTGAGGATGAACGCGGTTTTTTTGCGCGAGCATGGTGCCAGCAAGAATTTATTGCGCACGGATTGATTTCCAATTGGGTTCAATGCAATATGAGTTTTAATAAAGTAAAAGGAACACTGCGTGGTATGCATTACCAAGCCGAACCATACAGTGAAGCCAAGTTGGTGCGGTGCACTATGGGGGCGGTTTTCGACGTTATCATCGACCTGCGCCCCCACTCGCCGACCTTCAAAAAATGGTTTGCGGTGGAATTAACCGCCGAGAACCGCCATATGGTGTACATCCCGAAAGGATTCTTGCATGGTTTTCAATCATTGGCGGATAACAGTGAGGTTTTTTATCAGATGTCTGAGTTTTATTGTGCAGAAAACGCTCGGGGATTTCGATGGAATGATCCAGTATTTGCGATTGAATGGCCAGAGATCGGGCACAGAATTATTTCCGAAAAAGATCGGAGCTATGCGGATTTTAGCTATATAGATTTACCCGAACAGAACCGAAAATAAATTGGACCGAGGTTAGCGACAAAATGAGAGTGCTAGTTACAGGCGCCGCGGGTTTTATTGGGAATTATGTAGTTCGCGAATTACTTAACCAGGGTCAGCAGGTCATCGCTACGTCTAAAAATCCTGAGAAGGCCAGGCGGCATGCATGGTTTTCTCAAGTTCAATATATTCCTTATGATTTGAATGCCCTTCAGGAAAATTTGTTTCAATTCTTTTTGGAGCCGGATGTGGTAATCCATCTTGCTTGGGAAGGTTTGCCCAATTATAAAGAATTGTTCCATTTCGAGCGAAATCTTGTTACAAATTATTTTTTTCTAAAAGCACTGCTAGATGGTGGCTTAAAAAGTCTCACAGTCACTGGAACCTGTCTGGAATATGGTTTGCAAAACGGTTGTTTATCAGAAGATATGCTACCGCAACCCGCCATGCCGTACAGTCTCGCAAAAGATACACTCAGAAAATTTCTGGAGCAAT
>CAINXK010000487.1 GCA_903854805.1 uncultured Anaerolineae bacterium | reverse complement strand
TTATTCCGCGCAAGTAATTGTTTTTTCAGGTTGCCGGCCAGATTTTATTGCTGAACCCCATAGTGGCGAAACCCGATGGGCGTAGCATGCTGGCAATTCATGCTGGTCGCACCAGTACCTTGAGAGCGCCTGGTTGTGCTGATTGGGCAAAGGCTTGCAGGCTATGCGCCAGGCTGTACTCGGCCGTGATGATGATCGACGGATCTACTATTTTTTGTTCCATTAGGCGCAGGGCGGGTTCAAATGGGCCGCATCTCGAACCAATCAGATTGATTTCATCCACCACGATGGATGAAAGGTTGATGGTCATATTGCCCTTGTAGGTGCTCTTCAGAACAAAAGTTCCACGTGGGCGAATGGCCTTGCGAGCCAGATCGAACCCGGCGGGCGAACCAGTGGCTTCGACCACCACATCCCAACGTCCTGGTTGAATTTCGGTTTCTTCGATCAGTTTTATAGCCCTGGATTCCAGTAATCTCCTTTGGAGAGCATATCTTGCCAGCACGCGCAAATTTGCACCTGTCAGCACCAGGGTCTGCGCGATAAGCTGCCCCAGCCGCCCGGCACCAATCAGCAACACCCGGTCGGTAGGGTGGATTTGCACCTGTTGCTGAATTTCCAGTGCAGCAGCCAGCGGCTCGGTAAAAACAGCCATTTCGTCGGGGATAGTATCCGGGATGAAATGCAGGTTTTCGAGCGGTAAGCTGGTGTATTCGGCGAAGACGCCGTTGCGATTGGCGATTCCCAAAACGCTGCGATTTTCGCAGTGAGTTGGACGCCCGTTCCGACATTGTTCGCAGTGCCCACAGCTGGCGTTGATCTCGCAGACCACGCGCTTGCCGATCAGTGCTTCGTCGGCCGGTGCGGATCGGTCTGGATGGATTGAGACGATCTCGCCCACAAATTCATGCCCGGGGATTCCGGTAAAGGGATAGTAGCCTTTGATCAGTTCCAGGTCGGTTCCACAGATACCGGCCAAACGGATGCGCACAAGCGCCTCTCCGGCTTTTATGGGCTGGGGAACATCGCGCAGGTCGAGTTGGTTGTCTTCCAGCCAGAGAGCTTGCATAAAAAAACCTCCACGAAGATTGTTTTTTTTATGATCAACGTGATTTATTTTTCGCAGAATCCGTGATGACTGTTGGGTAAGACCGGTCACTACCCATTAGAAACTGCAGATGTGTGGGTTTTCGGGTTGCTAAACTTAGGTTGCCAGCGTCCAGCGATCGCGACCGCCATTCTTTGACTCATACAGGGCTTTGTCAGCACGTTTAAGCAGATCATCCCAGCTTTCCTTGCCGATTTTATACTGAGCAATCCCGATACTGATGGTTAACTGCACAACCTGCCCGTCATCAAGGACGATACGTTTCGAGCGAACGGCATCCAGCAGTCTTTCAGCGATCCTCGTGGATGCTCTTTTTGTGGTGGCCGGCAGGATGAACATGAACTCCTCGCCGCCGTATCTCCCCAGCTTGTCGATCTGGCGGATGGTTGGGAGCATTTGGCCAGCCAGCTCTCGCAATACATGGTCGCCGGCGGAATGCCCATAGGTGTCATTGATGCGCTTGAAATGGTCGATATCCGCCATAAAAATGGTCACCGGTTTGCGGTAACGGTCACAGGCGGATACTTCCCGCTGTAGATCGGCGACTATGCGTTTTCGGTTTGATAAAAAAGTGAGCGAATCGGTATGAGAGACCTCGTCGGCTTGTGCCAGGACCGATTCGAGCTCGACCTTGTTAATCATGATTAACCGCCGGGCTTTTACCAGTTCATCGGTCAGCTGGCTAATTTCCTGGTCTTTGAGTGCGGGGAGTGGTTCGGCCTGAAGTAGAAAATTTCCATCGGGCAGGGGCGCAAGGAGACAGTTGAAATTGCTCATGCCGGTTTCTGTCAGCAGCTGCAGGGTGGCTTGAACAGGTTGAAGTACATCGATCCATTCAGAAAATTGACTGAAGGCTGGTTCTCCCATAAAATCTTGAATCAGCCCAGCAGCCGGCTGGCCAGATTTTAGCCGATCAAAAGCAGGGTTCCAATCGATTGGCGTGCCGTTTCGATCGAAAAGTACGACAATATTTTGTGTAAGATCAAGAAACGATCTGGCGATATTTTGCGAGAAAAATTGTTCAATATCCCTCAAAGCTGTTCGCTCCTATCTTGCCCCTTTGCGGCCGAATTGCCGTTCGAGCATATCCACTGAAAGATGGATCATAGTTGGTCTACCATGCGGACAGGTGCGAGGAGAATCACAGTTCTCCAGGTTGGTCAGCAGGGCGCGTTGTTCTTCATGCGAAAGGTTTTTTCCGGCTTTGACTGCCAGGCGTTTGCAGACGCGTGCCGCAATCTTTGCTTCGATCTCGTTTTGCAGTGGGCTTTCATCTTCTTCAAAATCTTCGACGAGTGCCCGTAACGCTGCGGATGGGTCGGTATCTGCGAATAAAGCCGGCATGGCCCGTACCTGGTATGTGTTTGGTCCGAAGGTTTCGACTGTAAAGCCAAAATGCTGCAGGATGGGCAGTTGTTCTTCCAGGATTTTAGCACTGGATGGTGATACCTGCACTACCTGTGGAGTAAGCAGAATCTGGGATGGAATATTTTTCTGCTCGTGCTGGGCCATTAGTTTTTCGAATAAGACACGCTCGTGGGCGGCATGCTGGTCGATCAGGTAGAGACCATCGGGGCCTTCCGCGATCAGGTAGGTTGCGCCGATCTGCCCGATCAATCGCATGATGGGCAGGTTGAAGTTGGCGGATTGCTGGGTGCTCCCTGCTGGTTGAGCGGGTGCAGATATGGAAGGGCCTGGTTCATCGAAGCCGGTATGTGCCAGAGACCATTCCATCCCAACCGAATTCCCCGTGTAGTTATCCTGGGGTCGGCTGCCAGCCGAGCCGGTTGGATTTCCTCCCCAAAGATTCTGTGTGACAGGCAGCGAAGGCACGGGCGAATAGGCTAGCAGAGCGCGGCGTGTGGAGCGTTGAATAAAGCTGAAGATGCGATCCTGGTTTTTGAAGCGTACTTCCGCCTTGGCCGGATGGACATTGACATCCACTTCCTCAGCGTCGATCTCCAGAAAGAGTGCTGCAAGTGGGTAACGTCCGACCATCAAGAGCGTGTGATAGGCTTGCAGCAGGGCCTGAGTTAAAGGAGTGTCTGAAACCCAACGACCATTGATGAAAAATGTGATTTCTTTGCGGTTGGAGCGAGTCAGCGCTGACGGGCTGATAAACCCGGTTAGTTTGAGGCCTTCATCCTCTGCCAGAACTTCCAACATTTGCCGAGCTACTTCCACGCCGTATAAGGTTGCCATGATTGCACGCCGGTCACCATCGCCGGGAGTTTGCAGGCTTATATTGGGGCCATCGGTTAACCGAAACCGTACTTCTGGGTAGGCCAGTGCGTACCTTGCTAGTAAGCCATCGATAGCTCGCCGTTCGGTTTGATCTTGCTTGAGAAATTTTAGACGTGCAGGGACGTTGAAAAATAGATCTTCAACTCGCACGGTCGTGCCGACGGGTGCACCAACCGGCTCGAGGCTGCCGGTCAGCCCGCCTTCCACCTTGATCCTGGCGCCTGCATCGGCGCTTTTGACTCGGCTGGTGAGTGCTAAGCGTGAAACTGATCCGATCGAGGCCAGCGCTTCACCGCGAAACCCGAGTGTATGGATGTGGAACAGATCATCCGCGCTTTGGAGCTTGCTGGTGGCGTGTCGTTCCATGGCCAAGAGCAGTTCATCCGCCGGGATACCGTTACCATTATCTGCGATCTCGATCAAACGGCGACCGGCTTCCTGAATGTTGACGCTGATACTCTTTGCGCCGGCATCCAGTGAGTTTTCAACAAGTTCTTTTACCACGGAAGCCGGGCGTTCAACCACTTCACCGGCTGCAATTTGGGAGGCCACTTCTGGCGAGAGTAGAATTATGGGCATGCCTTGATTATAACCCGGCCCGGATATAATATATTATATGGAGATAAGGATGAAGCTTCCATATTTATTATTGATTGTCTGCCTTTTGGCAGCCTGCGCGCCGGCAACAATCGCGACACCGGTTCCAGAGGCGCTACCCTCGCCACGGGTACTTTACAGCGCCAAGCCCAGTGTGACGCCCTTCCCGAGCCCCACGCGCGCGCCAACCTGGACACCCGAGCCTAGCGTCACTCCGGCGGGCTTGCTTTTTACACCCGACCCCAACAGCCAGTATAGTATTCCTGCGCTGCGTCTGCGCCAGTATGGCGGGGGCCAGGTTGAAAACCTGGGCGTGATGGGAGAAAACGATTATTTCATTCGTTACTCCATCCGCTATCCCAGCGATGGTTTGAGTATTTACGGGTTTATGAATGTTCCCAAGGGCCAGGGGCCTTTCCCGATCATCATTGGTCTGCATGGTTATGCCGACCCGCTTGAATACGAGAGCCTTGACTATACCACGGGCACTATGGATGACATTGCCAAAGATGGTTACATCGTCCTGCACCCAAATCTGCGGAATTTTAGGCCTTCTGATAGTGGTGATGCTCTCTTTCGAGCGGGCTATGCCATCGATGTTCTAAATTTGATTGCGTTGGCCCGTGATAGTGCTGGCAAGCCTGGTCTGTTTGAACAGGCCAATGCCAACCGGATTGGGATCTGGGGCCACAGTATGGGGGCTGGCATTGCCCTGAAGGTGGCTGTGATCTCACCATTGGTGAGAGCCATCCTGCTTTATGCCGGCACAAGCGGTGATGAGCAAAAGAATTCCCAGTTTTTTAATAACTTTGTAGGCAGCCCGGAAAACCAGAGGGAAATTTTGTCCAGCCCCGAGACATTTGCGATCGTCTCGCCTGATCGTTTCTACAGGGGTATCAGCGCGGCCGTTCAACTCCATCACGGCACCGCCGACAGCGTCATCCCGATTGATTGGGCCTCAGAAAACTGCCAGTCGATGAGGGCAGCGGGTGTTCGTGTGGAGTGTTATTTCTATGATGGCGCTGACCATACCTTCCGTATTCGCTACTTGGTCGATTATGGCCCGCGCGTGACTGCCTTTTTTGCTGAAAACTTGAAGAAATGAACAGGTATAATCAACCAGTGACTATTTCAACCATATTTTTTGATCTTGATGATACGCTCTACCCGGCCTCCAGCGGTCTATGGGCCCATATTAAGGACCGCATTGGATTATTTATGTTGGAGCGGCTGAATATTCCTGCCAGTGAGATGCAGGCGCTGCGCAGAAAATATTTTGAAGAATACGGAACCACATTGCGCGGACTGCAGGCCAATTTTATTTTTGATGTTCCTGATTTCTTGGCCTACGTTCACGACGTCCCCCTGGCGGAATACATCCACCCAGACCCGGTTCTGCAGTCAGTTTTGGAATCCCTGCCGGCGCGCAAATATATTTTTACCAATGCGGATGTTCACCATGCAGAGCGGGTTTTGCGAGTGTTGCAGATCGAACAATACTTTGATGGCATCATCGATGTCACCCAGCTCGGGCCCTACTGCAAGCCCATGCCTCAAGCTTTTAAGATCGCTTTACAGCTGGCTGGTGAGAGCGACCCGCAGAAATGTGTCATGATTGATGATTTGCCGCGGACTATCCGAGCTGCCCGTGATGAGGGTATGCTTGCGATACTATTCGGAACCGAGCTTCCCAATCCGGATGCAGATGCGGCTTTGGCGGATTGGTCCAAATTGCCCGCAATCATAAATGGGAGGTAATAATGCACACTGATAAAATCTGGATTGTGCTTGTGATTCTGGCGGTGGTCCTGATTGGGGCTAATTTACTGATGCTTTCCATGGCGCGTGGTATGCGTGGTTTCAAAGGTGATATTTTTAAAAATTTTGGTGATGCCACGAAAACCTGGAAAAAAGAGGATGAAGGGCTGCGTGAATTGAGCAAGCGTGTCCGAGAGCTGAAGTCCCACGAAGACGAAGAAAACAAATCCTGAGTTCTCCCGTTCGGTTCTAATGGATTTCATACGATAAACCCATCGGATTTCATCAGTTTTTAATCCGCGGGTGCTATACCTGTAATGTCAATTTCGGAGGAAACCTTGAAAAAATTTATCCAGATCGGTTTAATTCTTGTTCTCTCAATCTTGCTGCTCACCGGCACATTTGCCGGGGGCTTTATGGCCGGACATTTTACCGACCTTTCTGCCCTGGGCAGCATGCCCTACCTTGGGTCACCCTTATTCAAACCACTGACCACGCCCCAGGGTTCTTCTAGTGCGACCCCTGATAACCTGGTGACCTTGTTCCAACCCTTCTGGGAAACCTGGAACCTCGTTCATAAACAGTTTGTTGATCAGCCGGTGGATGATACCAAGTTGATGCGTGGTGCGATCAACGGTATGCTGGGCGCCCTGGGTGATGAGCATACCTCGTATATGGACCCGGTTCAATTTAAGCAGGCTGATTCCAGCCTGGCTGGTGCATATGAGGGTATTGGCGCTTATGTGGATACCACCGGCGAATATCTTAAAGTGATCAGCCCGATCAGTAAATCACCGGCTGAACAAGCTGGGATCAAATCTGGCGATCTGATCATCGCAATCGATGGCGAAACCATGAAGGGTATCAATCCCGAACTGGTCCGTCAGAAGGTGCTTGGCCCAGCCGGCAGCACTGTGGTGCTGACCATCCAACGCGCCGACACCGAAAAGCCGCTCGACATTTCAATTGTGCGAGCCAAGATTACGATTGCCAGCGTGGAAAGCAAGATGCTGGATAATAATGTGGCGTATGTCAAGCTCAATACTTTTGGAGAGACTACCACCAAGGAATTAACCAGCCAGCTGAAAGAATTGATGGCCAAAAATCCAAAAGGTCTGATCCTTGATCTGCGTAATAATGGTGGCGGTTACTTGCAAACAGCGGTGGAAGTCGCCTCGCAGTTCATCAAGGAAGGTGTGATTGTCTCAGAAAAATATGGAGATGGTCGCCCGGTGGATAAATCAAACGCCATTGCTGGTGGGCTTGCAACCGATATCAGTATGGTTGTACTCGTCAACGAAGGTACAGCCTCCGCATCTGAAATTGTCTCCGGCGCCATTCAGGATTATGGTCGGGGTAAACTGGTAGGAGTTACAACCTACGGCAAAGGCTCTGTACAGATCTGGACCCCGCTCAGCAATGATCAGGGCGCGGTGCGTATCACGATTGCCAAATGGTTGACCCCTAAGGATCGCGCAATCCACAAGATTGGGCTGATCCCAGAAGTGGTGGTGGAAATGACCAAGGATGATTATGCTGCCGGGCGTGACCCCCAGCTGGATGCAGCAGTCAAGACTCTGCTTGATTCTATCAAGTAGCAACTTATTTGATGTAGACGCGTATATCACTCATAAGAAGGAGGAACAAACATGTTCTTCAATATCAATTACCTGATTTATATGATCCCGGCCTTTATTCTGATGGGGCTAACCAGTTGGTATGTTAAATCGTCTTACAACAAGTGGAGCCAGGTGCGCGCCCGGTCTGGCTTGACTGGCGCGCAGGCTGCCCAGCGCCTGATCTCATCCAGCGGGTTGTACGGTCTGCAAATCCAGTCAATTGCTGGTCAGATGACTGATAATTATGATCCGCGTACGAAGGTTTTGAACCTTTCGCAAGGTGTAGCCAACACACCTTCTGTGGCTGCTTTGGCGATTGCGGCCCATGAACTTGGGCATGCCATGCAAGATTCTGAAGATTATTTTCCACTGCGCTTGCGAGCGGCACTGGTGCCAGCTGTCAACATCGGATCGAACCTGGGCTGGGTCTTGATCATGCTCGGGTTGTTCATCGGTTGGACCCAGATTGCCTGGTTGGGCGTGCTGGTCTTTTCGGCAGGCGCTGTCTTTTCATTGGCAACCCTGCCGGTGGAGTTCGATGCTTCTGCGCGTGCCAAGCGTATGCTTGCTGATTCTGGCATCATTACGGGAGATGACGAACGTGGTGGTGTCAACAGCGTTCTGAATGCTGCTGCGCTAACGTACGTGGCAGCGTTGATCACCTCGGTCATGCAGTTGTTGTACTATGTTTCGCTGGTTGGTGGTGGTCGTCGCCGCAGTTAACCTGCTGTCTTTGGTACTTCAATATTCAGACCCTGCCACTATCAGTGACAGGGTCTGCTGTTTGATATAATCTTTTCTTACCAATGTCCCGGATCCAATTACGCCATCCTATGTCATCCAAACACCCGCTGGCCATTCCCAAAAAGCCGCAAGGCACCGTCACACGTGGCAAAACCGCCCGCAATCGTTTGCGCCAGGTGGATAACTTCCTATTGCTGTATGAACCGGGGCTGATTGCGCGCCGAGATAAAGCTTTGTTTGTAGACCTGGGTTATGGCGCCGAAGCGGTTACCACGTTGGAAACTGCGCAGCGCTTCAGACAGCTCAACCCGGAGCTGCAGATCCTGGGTGTGGAGATTGAACCCGAACGTGTGGCGGCCGCACTACCGTTTGCCGATGAGCGCACCTTTTTCCGCCTGGGGGGTTTTAATCTGCCGCTTGAGCCCGGCGAAAGCGTGCGCGCCATGCGCGCCTTCAATGTGCTCAGGCAGTATGGAGAACATGAAGTGCTGCCTGCCTGGGAGCAGCTGGCGCGTTATGTTCAGCCTGGCGGACTATTGATTGAAGGTACATCCAACCCTAGCGGGGGTATTTGGGCTGCCAACCTGCTTCGGCGTGAAGAAGCTGGTTGGCGTAAGGAGGCACTGGTCTTTTTTACCAATTTTCATTTGGGCTTCGACCCGCTCGAATTCCAGACCATTCTGCCCAAAAATTACATCCATCGTGTCGTCCCCGGTGAACTTATTTTTGATTTTTTCAGCGCATGGAAGGCTGCCGCAGCCGAAACCAGCCCATTGCAAACCTGGGGGCTGCGCCAGTGGTTTGCCGCTGCTGCCGAGGGTTTGGCCCGGCGAGGCTATCGCATCAATTTGCGGCGCAAATGGCTTTCCAAAGGCTGGCTGATCTGGGAACAGCCGGGTTGATCAATGGCAGCGCTTTGATCAACGTAGACCACAGCCCGGGCCACCAAATAATTGTCATCTGCACTTTGTATCATAATATCAGGATGTTTGTACACACCAGTATATGACGCATTGCACTGGATTTATTCTTCCGAAAGCGACATAATAATAAAAAGATCAATCTTCTAAAATTTGTGCGACTTCTCTGCGCAGGAGCAAGGCATGGCCGCAAAAGGCTGGATCGAAGTTTCTGATTTGTATTGTAAGGGTTGTGAATTGTGTCTCAGTGTCTGTCCTCAGGAGGTGCTCAGCCTGGATATGAGCAGGCTGACGCCAAAGGGCTACCATCCAGCCCGGATCGATAAGGATGGTTGCACAGGCTGTGCAATTTGCGCTGTGATCTGTCCTGATGCAGCGATCACCGTATATCGCGAAGTTACCAAAGTTGGTGCCCCTGGGGCGTAGTATACCCATATACTACGCCCTTATCTTTTGGGTTGGGCAGATTTATTTTTACTGTCATCACAGGAGACCCTGAATAATATGACCAAAGAATTGATCAAAGGCAATGTTGCAATGGCTGAAGCAGCAGTCCGGGCTGGTCTGGAAGCTTACTTCGGTTACCCAATTACACCTCAGACGGAAGTGCTCGAACACCTGGCTCGCCGGATGCCGGAGTTGGGACGCGCCTTTGTGCAAGCAGAGAGTGAGGTGGCGGCCATAAACATGGTTTATGGGGCAGCCTGCACCGGGGTGCGGGTGATGAGTTCATCCTCCAGCCCAGGGATGTCGTTGATGCAAGAAGGGATTTCATATATTGCGGGGACAGAGATTCCGGCTGTTTTGATCAATGTTATGCGCGGCGGTCCGGGACTGGGCAATATTGCCCCGGCACAGAGTGATTACTACCAGGCAGTTTATGGTGGCGGACATGGTGATTTTCACCCCATCGTTCTGGCGCCATCTTCCGTTCAGGAAGCTATCGACCTGACCGTACTCTCATTTGACCTGGCGGAAAAATACCGCAACCTGGTATTTATTCTGGCGGATGGTTCAGTGGGCCAAATGATGGAACCGGCCGAACTGCCGGAAATGCGGCCTGTGCTCCGCCAGAATTGGGACTGGGCTGTGACCGGGAAGGGGAAGCGTGAACGCCGGGTGCTGTCTTCCATTTATATTAACCCTTATGATGAAGAAATTGCCAATTTCCGTATGCAAAAGACCTGGCAGACCATTCAGCAGAATGAAGTTAGATACAAAGAATATTTTTTGGATGACGCTGATTTTGTTGTGGTCGGGTTCGGCACTGCCGGGCGGGTGGCGCTTTCTGCGGTGCGCGCAGCGCGACAGCTGGGTATCAAGGCTGGTTTGCTGCGTCCTGTTTCGCTCAGCCCGTTTCCTTTTGCCGCCCTGGATCAATTGGCCAATCAGGCGACTGCCTTCCTGGTGGTGGAAATGAATCAGGGCCAGATGTTGACTGATGTGCAGCTGGCGGTTAGGGGTCGTGTGCCGATCGAATTCTATGGCCGTCCGGGTGGGGTAGTACCCTTCCCCGAAGAAATCTTCAGGGAAATCAAACGCATTACCACCACCAAGCTGAGCGTGGTGGCCGATCCGCGCGTGGCGTGGCTGGAACGAATGACAGCTTAATTGGAAGCGAGAGAAAAATGCTGGCTATCATCAAACCTGAAAACATTGTATATGAACGTCCGCGGGCTTTTACGGAAATATCCACGCATTATTGCCCCGGCTGCACGCATGGCGTAGCGCACCGTTTGATTGCCGAGGTTCTTGACGAAATGAGGCTGACCGAGAAAACGATCGGTGTGGCACCGGTGGGCTGTTCAGTTTTTGCGTATAACTATTTTGATATCGACTTTGTAGAAGCCGCTCACGGGCGTGCGCCGGCCATGGCCACCGGCATCAAGCGTGTCATGCCAGATCGTTTCGTCTTCACATACCAGGGTGATGGAGATCTGGCCTCGATCGGCATGGCTGAGATCATGCACGCAGCCGGGCGTGGTGAAAACATTACCGTTATTTTCATCAACAATGCCATTTATGGCATGACCGGCGGGCAGATGGCGCCAACCACTTTGCCAGGCCAAAAAACCACGTCTTCACCTCGTGGGAGGGACGTGGAACTGCAGGGCTACCCATTGCGCATGTCTGAGATAATCGCCAAGATGGATGGCGCCAGTTATGTGGTGCGCCGCGCGCTGCACGACCCTGCCAATATCCGCAAGGCTAAGAAAGCCATCCGGATTGCCTTTGAGACGCAAGTGCGTGGCTTGGGTTTCTCCATGGTTGAACTGCTTTCTACTTGCCCGACTAATTGGGGTATCACCCCAATCGATTCGCTCAAGTGGGTCGAAGATCACATGGTGCCGGTTTACCCGTTGGTTGACTGCAAGGTCAGCTCAGCTGTTGGCGATATGCGTTTCTGAGCCTTCAGGTTGTTACATGGCTTTTATGACGCGACGCTTCTTTCGTTTTTGTAAGAAATGAGTTTTTTTGAGTAATTTTTATGAAAATAAATTTTCACCACCAAAAATGAAAATCTATCTTCAGATCAGAGGTGAATAAATGCAAAAAGAAATCATGATCGCCGGATTTGGCGGGCAGGGTGTTCTGTTTGCCGGGCAAGTGCTGGCGTATGCCGCCATGGACCTGGGCAAAGAAGTGACCTGGATCCCGTCATACGGTCCTGAAATGCGTGGGGGTACTGCCAATTGCACCGTGGTGATTGCGGATGAAGAGATCGGCTCGCCACTGGCGGAATTTCCTCCGGCGGCCATTTTGCTTAACCTGCCGTCGTATGATAAGTACGAGCCGTTGATCCAGAAAGGTGGTGTTCTGGTGGTTAACTCATCCATGGTTGACCGTGGGCCGAAGCGCGCTGATATCATCACGATCTCGGTCGCAGCCAATGAAATAGCCGAAGAGATTGGCGACCGCAAGCTGACCAATATGGTTACAGTTGGGGCGCTCCTGGCCTTCCTGCCGGAAATCTCTTTGCAGGCGCTCGAAGCTGCGCTCAAGAAGCACCTGCCTGAGCGCCACCACAAGCTGCTGCCGAGCAATTATGCCGCTCTGCAGAGAGGTTATGATGCGGCAAAACAGCAAAGTGTCAGTGTCCTGGGCTAAAAATCCTGGTGGCAATCTTGATTGAAGCGCCTCTTAATAATTTCTACCATTTGCACTGTTTTTACTGTCAGTTTCCCCGGTTTTACTTTTCGCCAGGCTGATTTTGCTGCGCTTGCTAATCAAAGGTACGCCCGGTAGGGGAACCAATTCTGCCCAGTATATACGTGAGTCATCAATGCCAGTTCACGGGGTAGATGGTTTTTTGGATATTGTCAATTAGTCTTCAAGAAAATAAATTTCACCGCTTAAAATGAAAATCTATTTTCATAACAGATGCATATATGTTTTCAAATTAGTTTACCGGAAAATTATCAGGGTTTGGACGGTTGGGGGATTTTGTAGTATCCTCGAGAGTATGCGGGCGAATTGTTCATTGTCGCACGCAACCTGCTACCCGAACCCTGATCTGCTTGTAAAAGCCAGGATATTCATTAGAAAATGGGAATATGTCACAGCGTAGATTAATCCTGCTCTGCCTGCTGGTCACTCCGGCGGTCATGTTTTGTATTAACTTGCTCTATTCCGGCAGCCCTATCGATCAGCAGAATGGGTTTCAGATCATCACGTTGATCATCAGTGCCCCGATCATTTTCCTGAACGCATGGGAATGGCAGCAGCCTGAAAGCCTTGATAACCTGATCCCTCCGAATTTTAAATCCTCAGTTTCCAGCCCCATCCAGATTGACCTGGTGGGTAAGATTGTCCTGAGCATTATTAGTGTGGTTGTCTTTGCTTGGATGGGCCTGGTTGTGTTCGGGGCAATTGGCCGCGCAGCTGAAACTGTGCCTACCCAGATTGCTGGCGGCATCCTGGATATCAGCTCGATCCAGACCGCGGCTGTCGAGACCGCCCTGGCAGAAATTGAACAAAAGCCCGCCCCGGATGGTACACCTCAAATTACCCCCAGCCCCGGCGGTACCGAGATTTCTGCGGGTACGCTCG
>CAINXK010000486.1 GCA_903854805.1 uncultured Anaerolineae bacterium | reverse complement strand
ATTTCAACCTGTATGCAAGAGTGGTTATCAATGTTGAATATCGACCCATTCCCATTGGAATCAGAGTTGAAGTCAATAAACACACGCGGGATTTTGAACACACTGTCGCTCTGATCTAAAGCCCCTTCAACAACCTGGAAGTGATAGGCCGGGTTTACGCCCTGGAATCAATCTTGAAAGACAAAATCCGCATCATTGAAAATCAGGAACGACGGGAACCTCGCGATCTGTTTGACGCCTGGTATATCAGCCAAAAGCTGGGCCGCGAACTGGTCATCAAGGATGAATATAAATTCGATCAAAAGGAGTTGATGGACAGCTTGAACCATTTTCTCCCCAAGAAACAGCGTAAAGTAATCGAGTTATTCAGAAAATGAAAAGACAGGAATTAGCCCAAAAAGTGGAAGCCTTGGGGAAAAATTTCTTCAGCATGAAAGACCTGAAGAAATTATTTCCTGAAGAAGGCTATCTCAGAATTTCCGTCAAAAGAATGCTGGATGCAGGGGTGATTTTTCAAATCGCTCATGGTTTTTACGCATTAAAACAGGAAAAGCTGGATGTCGAGAAATTAGCCACCCAGCTTTATTATCCGAGCTATATCAGTTTTGAAAGTGCTTTATCAAAATATGATGTGATCAATCAAGGTATGTATGGATTGTCTCTCGCCACCACCCGCCACTCAAAAAAAATAGTTTTAGCCGGTGTTGATTGTGAATATTCCCAACTAAAACCAGCTCTGTTTTTTGGCTTTGATCTAGTGAATGACACCTACCTGGCGCAGGCAGAAAAGGCTTTTTTGGATTTGATCTATTTGATGTGTCTGGGCAAACGGAAGGGAAATACATCCGAATGGGAATTGGATGTTCTGAACCAAAAGAAACTTGTGGAATATGCAGCTTTCTATCCAGATGCGGTCAAGAAACAGATTGCAACTATGGGGCTTCTGTAAAAGGTAAGGGAGTGATCAACTGATCACTCCCTTACCTTTTCTAACTCTTTTTGTGAGTAAATACGCATTTTCAGGTGCTGGCGACGGCCATGGCGATGGCATATTCGCGTGTGTGGCTGAGGCTGATCGACCAGTGCTGCAAGGATAGTTCGTTGGAGCGGGCCTGGGCTAGTCCGGACAGGTTCAGCACGGGCGCGCCAGATTCGTCCCGCAGGATTTCGATATCGGTCCAGGCAACTTTCCCCAGCCCAGTGCCGAGCGCTTTGGCAACGGCTTCTTTGGCGGCAAAGCGGGCTGCCAAGGAAGCCAGGTTGCCCTGGCATATTTCGCGTTCGGCCGGGGTGAAGATGCGCTTTAAGAAGCGCTCGCCGTGCCTTTCGATGGCTTCCTGGATGCGTGAAATTTCAAGCAGATCAACGCCGGTATACAGACTCATGCGCCGATTGTATCATTTTGCTTGCCTGAAAACCGACCTCAAATCCCTGGGCTGCAACGCAAATGGTGATTTGGGACGATGTTCTCTCGTCCCAAATCACCACTAAAAACTCCTGCTACTCTCTCAAGCATTCAACCGGCCCTGTAAGCAAAACCTGTGGGTGCATGAATAGCCACCCTGGTCTTTTACGGGCCGGATGAAGCGGTGACCAGCAGGTTGGGGTTGATATATTTACGGGCAGCTTCCAGCACCATTTCAGGCGTGACGGCCCGCACCAGATCTTCGTAGCGGCGGTAGTAATCCAGCCCGAGTTGGTGGCGTTCAATGTTGATCAGGGCACTGGCCACGCCGGCGTTTGATTCGAGCGAAAGCGGCAGGCGTCCGGCAAAGTTATCCTGGCAATCCTGCAGTTCCTCGCGGCTGACACCTTTCTCGATGAACAGGCGCAGCTCAGCGACGATCAGGTCGAGCGCTTTTTCCAGATTGGAGGGGTTGACCCCTGCGCTGACTTCCCAGGTGCCCGGGCCGGTGCCGGCGCTCAGGCTGGATGAAGCGTAATAAGCCAGCCCGCTCTGCTCACGCACCACATCGCCGATGCGGCCCATCATGCCAAACTGCCCAAGCACAGAATTTCCGAGCGAAGCAGCCAGATATTCAGGGTCGCGGCGCAGCGGGCCCAGCACGCCGACCATCAGGTCGGTTTGGGATTTGCCCGCCAGCGGGATGTGTTCGCGCAGCGGCGCACTCAACGGGCTGACCGTTGGCAGGGCCGGCAGGGCTGGCTGTTGCGGGTTGAGCCAATCACCCAGTGTGCGGCTGATCTCGGCCACAACGAAATCAGGATTGACGGCGCCTACCACGGCGATGGTCAGCCCGTTGGGGCCAAAACAGCGGCTGTGGTAGTCAACCATATCGGCGCGGGTGATGGCCCGGATGGTTTCAGGGTAGCCATCGTCCGGGCGGGCATAGGGATGTGCCCCGAAGACGAGCTTGTCGAAGGTCATGGAGGCCATCGAGCCAGTATCCTGGGCGCGCATGGCCAGACCAGTCAGCATTTGGGTGCGCAGGCGTTCGAGTTCATCTTCAGGGAAGATCGGCTGCCGCAGGCAGTTGGAGATCAGATCAAAGAGCAGGGGCAGGTCTTCTACCAGGGCCCGCCCGCTAAAGCCGCTGGTGTGGGTGCCGGCAGAGAAACCCAGGTGCGCGCCGACCGATTCTAGCGAGTCATAAATCTGTTCGAAGCTGCCAGTCTGGGTGCCGCGCATCAGGGCGGATGTGGCAAAATCGGCCAGGCCGAGCTTTGTGTCGGGATCAAACAGGCTGCCGGTGGCCAGGTAGCCGCTCAGGGTGACGGATGGGCTGTTAAAGTTGGAGCGTACCAGGATCGTGATGTTATTGGGCAGCACAATCCGGGTGATGTCGTCGGGGCCGGGTAGGGAGTGGGATGTGTTCATTGGTCAGCTCCTGCGCCGCTGGGCAGATAGTTCCCCACAACGCGATTGCGGGATTGAAAGAAAGTCTGGGCAGCACGCTGCACATCCGCCGGGCTGACCTGGCTCAGTTTTTCCAGATAGGTGCTGAACCATTCGTAAGAGGCGAACATTTCGGCGTAGCCAAGCCAGAAGGCCTGGTTGGTAATGTTTTCGGCTCCGTAGGCAAACATGGCGCGGGCTTGTTTGATGGCGCGTGCCACTTCTGCCGGGCTAACCAGCTGGTCTTGCAGGCGTTTGAGTTCGTCATCCAGGGCTGCCAGGGCATGGTCGAGGTGGTTGCTGGGGTGCCCGGTGAGCGTGAATGTGTACATGAATGGGTCGATGGTGGCTGTGGAGCCGCCATGCACACCCACGGCCAGTTCTTTATCGATGATGGCGTGGTACAGGCGCGAGGTTTTGTTGGAGATTCCGCCGCCGCCGAACATGTTCAGGTTGCTGGGGCCAGCCAGCAGGCTATCCAGCACGGCCAGCGCAAAGAAATCGGGATCGCTGGCCGCCGGGGCGCGGTAAGCCACTTCCATGAAGGCGGTTTCGCCGGGCCCTTCGACCGTCAGATGGATTTCGCCGGGCTGTTCGGGTTCCGGGCGCTGCAGGCGCGCCGGGTTTTCTCCGGCGGGCACCCCGGCATACAGTTCGCGGATGCGTGCCAGCATTTCGCCGGTCTCAAAATCGCCGGCCAGGGCCAGCACGGCGTTATTGGGCCGGTAATAGCTGCGATAGTGGTTGTAGAGCTGCTCGCGGGTCATGCTCAACAGGTCGGCCATATCGCCGATGACTTCGTGATGGTAAGGGTGAACGCGGAAAGCAGCCTGTTGCATGGCTTCGCCCAGCAGGAAGAGTGGTTCGTTTTCGCTGCCTTCGCGCTCCGAGATGATCACGGTGCGTTCAGAGTCCACTTCCTCGGGGCCGAACTCGCTGTTGAGCATACGGTCGGCTTCCAGGCGCAGAGACAGGTCAATGCGGGCGGCGGGCATGGTCTCGTAGTAGGTGGTCCAATCCAGAAAGGTAAAGGCGTTCCACTGTCCGCCATCGCGGGCGATGGCTTTATCCAGCACGGAAGCCGGGAACTGCGGGGTGCCTTTGAACTGCATGTGTTCCACCCAGTGGGAAGCGCCAGTCAATCCGGTCGGCTCGTCTTTTGAGCCAACGCGGTACCAGACCCATTGGCTGATGAGCGGCGCAGTATGGATTTCTTTGAGCATTACCTTTAAACCGTTTTCGAGCACAACTTCAGTACAGTCTGTCATTTATACTCCAGGCCCTACCAGTGGATATGTTTGCCTATTTTTGAATAATGTACATGCCGAGATTGTAAACCCCTTTTCGCCAACCTTTTTTACGTGCCGATCAGACTGCGAGTCTCTGGTACGGTTCAAGTCCCCGGATGATGTGCCGGCAGTTGGGCACCAAGTTTTGGCTCTCAGCACGGCAGCGGGGCACAATCAATCAACGCTATTCCGCGATGTTTCCCAAAAAAACTGCGTGTCATTCGTCCATTCGGCACTTATTCGTGATAAAAACACCCACAATGGTCCCTGAAATTACTGCGCTTGTTACGCACAAGCCAGCGAGAGTCTGGATGTAATATTTTTCCCCGCTAATCTGGGGAGAACCGAAGTTTTTTGGCGGGCAGTTTACTTGAAATAGTCGGCACACAAGGCTGAGTAAGGCTCGCAGATCTGCATGTCCAGGGGGTTTTTCATTTGGGGCTGCAAAAGATTGTAGAACGGGGCCACTACCTGTTGCAGACCGATGAAGGGTTTGTGCAGCTCGGTTTGCTGGAGCGGGATGTCGACCGGGACATTGATTTTGATCGGGACGGTTGTGGTGACCGGCACGTTTATCTCGAGGTGGACGGGCAGGTTGGTGCCCGCTGGCAGGACGATGTTGGCCGAGCTGTTGATGCTTACTCCGCCAGTATTGATGCGCACATTCGCGCCGTTGATGACAGTGTCCTGGGTCAGCACCACCACGGTATCCTGGCTGATGGGTAAATTAAAATTGATCGGGATTGAATCGGCCACGGTAATGTTGGTCTGGATATGAGCCTGGTCCATATAGATGAAGTTTTCATACAGGCCGCCGAGTAATTTATCACCCAGCATGGCCTTCAGTACAAAAAATTCGCGACCGAGCAGGGCCAGCACCACGATCAGGATCACGTTGACAAGCAGCGAGATCAGGCTGGCAACGGTCCAGAACGCAGGCAGAGTTTTGGCGAGTTCAAAAAAGCGCCTGGTAGGTGCCTTGGGTTTGCTGGTAACTAATCTTGCCGGCGGGGGCGCTAGGACGGATGGATTGCTTACATGGCTGGCCGGGTGCGGCAGGGTTGGGTTTTGTAGTGGAGTAGAGCTGACATTTCTTGGCACCTGCATCTTAAATTGGCTGGTCTTATCTGCTACACGGGTTTGGGTGGGGGCATCCGTTGCAGATTGCCCGGACCAGTGTGAAATCCCTGGCTGGCGGGCGGCCCGGTTTTCCTGTAGGCCGAGCAGCCTGCGAAGCACCCCGGGCAATTTTTCAAATTCAGGTTTCTGCGGTCTTTTCATGAAACCTACTCCTCTTGAATCGATGGTTCCTATTGCACTAAGTATAAAATAAATATAGCATAGAATTGCAAAACCCGCAGTTGGTTCGGTTTAGAGTTGTCCAAATTGTAAGGCCGGCCAGGGCAGCTGTGTCAGATCCTGACGATTTTTCTTTTTTCTATGGCCCTGCATCCGGCTGTGCTTGCTCGCAGGCTGCCTGACGCAGCCATCAAATGCACCGGTTAAGAACTTCCCGCTCTCACGCCATATTATTTCTATACACTTTCTGTTGACTTTTGGCCTGAGATGGTTGCTGAGAGGGCAGGTCACAACTGAAAAGCAAGAACTGTATACTGATTTATACGATCTCCGAAAACCTGAAGCGCACTCTTGTCTGGACACGTGCTTGCAATGTGCTGGCGAGTCTACTATAATCAGCCAATTCGTGTCCTATTTAT
>CAINXK010000485.1 GCA_903854805.1 uncultured Anaerolineae bacterium | reverse complement strand
CAGCCCAACGCGCGCTGCATGATTATATTGGTGCGATGACCACCGGGCAGGAAGAAGAACGCGGCCGCCTGGCGCGCGAACTGCATGACGAAACGCTCCAATCCTTGATTGCGCTGCGCCAGCGTGTGCAGCTGGCACGCATGAAGGCCAACGATGAACAGATGCGCCTGACCTTGCAGGATCTGGAGACATTTTCCAACACTACCATTGACGACCTGCGTCGCCTGACTCGCGCCTTGCGTCCGATTTATCTGGAAGACTTGGGATTGGTAACTGCCCTGGAAATGTTATCGCGTGAAGTGAAGGAAGCCAACCTGTTGGAAGTAAGTTTTGAGCGTCTGGGTGATGAACGGCGTCTTGAGGCTGGCTTGGAGCTGTCGTTCTACCGAATTGCCCAGGAAGCCCTCAATAATGTTACCAGGCATGCCGAAGCCAAACGGGCCTTGCTTCGGATCAGCTATGACCCACAGGGGCTGTTTGTGGAGGTGTTGGATGATGGCAAAGGGTTTACGCCTCCACGCAGTCCGGCTGAGTTTGCTCCGGGTGGTCATTTTGGCTTGTTGGGAATGTATGAGCGCGCCGAGCTGGTCGGGGCGAAGTTGTCGATTGAGTCATCTCCGGGGGCTGGTGCAAGAATCAGGGTAACGATCTTAGCTTGAGTTCAATCTTGCACGGTTGATAGGGCGGTTGCTGGAATACAAGCCTAATTCTGGATGAATGGTAGCGTGCACAAAGGTTTAAAAAAGAAAAGTGGTGATCTGAGCAGGCATGTAAGCACCCGCATATATCACCTGGTAGCGAGCCTAATTAAAACAAGACTGGATGACAAATATATCCAGCAGGGTAGATCAACAGCCGATTGCCTTGATTTCTGAGAACAAAAGCGGATGATTTTCCGAGAAAATCATCCGCCGGGAAAAAATTAGTTATGCAGCTTCAACCTGCTTGATCTCTGGAAAAAACTGCTTGACGGTCCCTTCCACCCAACCATGCAGTGTGGAAGGTAAAAGCGGGCAGCCCAGGCAGGCCCCACCGAGGTGTACTTTGAGGGTTTCTCCATCTAATGATACGAAATCCACCGAGCCGCCGTGGAATTGTTCGATGTATGCACTCAATTTGACCAGTAAGACCTTGAGTTGTTCTTCCTTCGAATTTGTTATAGGTGTGTCCATATTATCTTTTCCTTTTCCTAGTGGATGAATTTTCTCCACGATACCCTTGCGAAGCATCGATTTTACTTGCGTGTGTGCGCTAGCCCAACGTGATGAAACTGAACTTGCCAGGCGATCCATTACCAGTGCGCCGGTTTGAGGGTGTTTTTCGCGCAAGGTTTGTAAGTCCCTGCCGCAAATGATCAACACTTCGCAATCTTCAGCACTGAGCACTGATGAGCTGTAGGTGTCGTTGCCCAATACGGATGACCATCCAAAAGCGCTGCCCGCATTTAAACTGATCAATTTGATCGTATCGCCATCATAAGGTTTGTAACGAATATCAACTTTCCCGGAGGTCAGCAGATATAGGCAGGTTGCTTCTGCACCCTGCTCAAAGATCATTGTCCCGGCAGGGAAGCTGCGGACATGGAAAAGCGGTGCGATGATCTTCAGATCTGCACTGCTAAAATCTTTGAATAGCGGGAAGCGAGTCAATATTTCCAACATTGTCTAGATGATATAGCCTTTGTTCAGTTATACATAGTGGCAAACTTCCTGTAAATGTTTGATATTCTTTCGCATTATATATGACATTTGTAGGTAAGTCGCCTGCTTATCAGTTATACTTTGAGCACTCTTGCCACAGAATGTAACCTTTTTATTCCTGGAACATCAAAGATGATAGAAACAAGCGCTGATATTTCCCTTGAAGCCCTGCGCGCCGGTGATCGCACGCACTTTGCGCGCATGGTGGATGCTTATTCCACGCCCATCTACCGGCTGGCTCTTAAAATGCTGGGTAATGAGCAGGATGCTGAAGATGTGCTCCAGACTACCTTCATAAAGGCTATGAAGCATGTCGGCGATTTTGAAGGACGGTCAAGCCTTTCCACCTGGCTTTACCGGATCGCTGCCAACGAAGCCTTGATGTTGTTGCGTGTCAAACGCCCGTCTGTTTCACTCGACGAAGAGCCTGAAGATGATGATGGCGAAACACTGCTGCCGCTGCAGCTTGCCGATTGGACCTCATTGCCTGAGAGTGATTTACTCAATGCTGAAGTCAGGCTGCTGCTCGACCAGGCCATTCAGGGCTTGCCAGCGAAACTGCGTGCTGTGTTTTTGATGCGTGATATTGAAGGTTTATCCATCAAGGAAACCGGCGAGGCTCTTGATCTGACTGAAACTGCAGTCAAGACTCGCCTGCTGCGTGCACGTATGCAGCTGCGTGAACAGCTATCGGGTTATTTTGGAGAACGGTTGCGCCGGGAGTAATACTATGAACCATGACCATAACCATTTAGGGCATCAACCGGGCGAATCTCGTCAATGCCAGGATTTACTTGGGAATCTCTCCAACTTTATTGATGGTGAACTGGACGAAGCCATGTGCCAGGAATTACAGCAGCACATGGCCGGTTGCGAAAATTGCCGGGTTGTGTACGATACAACCACGCGAACGATCTATCTATACCAATCTGCTGCGAGTGAAACGAATTTGCCTGCGGACGTGCGCGGGCGTCTGTTTGATACCCTTAAACTGGATGATTTGCTCAAGCCCAAAGGTTGAAATGGATTTAGAATCTGCGCAGCCAACCGACCAGAAACAAATCGGGGGGCAGCCTGCTGGTACAGAGCCGGTTTATGCAAATACACTTCCTTCACAGCGTCCCGTGCGGCGCGGTGAGTCCTGCCCCCGTTGTGGGCTGGGCCGGTTGGATTACAATGGACTGATCGACCTGGAATGTCCGGTCTGTGGCTACAGTGAAGGTTCGGGTGCAGGTTGTACCTGATAATGATAAAATTCCCGTCCGGTCGGATGGAATTGAACAAGAGTTGTTGCTTTGCTGAAAAGCAAGTGCAGCGATTTGCATGGATTGATCAATGAAAAAAATCAAAGGAAAAAAATATGGAAAAATTGCTCTCTGATGATCTGATTACCCAAATTGGCCAGGTTTTTGAAAAGCTGGACCAACCTGTGCACATGTTCCTGTTTGTTTCGAAAGAAAAACAGGAAGCCTGTGAGCCAACCCAGCAGCTGTTAGAAGAACTGATCCCGCTTTCAGACAAGCTTGCCATGAGTGTCCATGATCTGGATCTTGAACCGGATTTGGCTCGCCTGTACAATGTGGTCGATAAAGCCCCGGCAATTGTGATTGCTGCCAAAGATGCTGACCAGATAACTGATCTAGGCATACGCTACCTGGGCGTTCCTTCCGGGCATGAATTCAGCACTCTGATCCAGGATCTTCTGTTGGTTTCGGGTCGAGATTCGGGGCTTTCGCCTCAACTGCGCACCTATATTAAGTCTTTGACCAAACCTTTGCATCTGCAGGTGTTTGTCACCCCTACCTGACCATATTGCCCGCGAGCCGTGTTGCTCGCGCACCAGATTGCGATGGAGAACCCGGCCATGGTCTTGGCCGAAGGTGTAAGCGCCATGGAATTTAACGAACTCTCTAATGAGTATGGGATAAGCTCAGTGCCCGATACGGTGATCAATGCTGGCGCCGGCAGGGTGGTGGGTGCGGTTCCTGAACAAAACATGCTGGCTGAATTAATGCGTGTTGGGGCGAAATAAGAGCCTATGACTGACAAAAATAATCTTGCGGGAGCAGAACGCAAGAACCCAGGCAGGGCTCAGAGCCTGGGCTTACTGGTGGTTGGGCTGGGCCTGATTTTGGTGGCCGTGGTTGCCTTCCTGGCAATCCCGAAGGCTCAGGCTGAAGTGGAGCAGATCAGCAGCTCGGCACTGCCGGTGACAGTCGATTACCCTGCGCCTGAGGTCAGAATCACCGATTTGAACAATAACCCGGTGGCGCTCTCGGATTTCAAAGGCCAGGTAGTGCTGTATAACGCCTGGGCCACCTGGTGCCCGCCTTGTAAGGAAGAAATGCCCACGCTGAATGCCTATTATTTGGCGCATAAGAAGGATGGTTTTGTGGTGGTGGCCATCGAAGATGGCGAACCGCTGGCAGAGGTGGCCGAATTTGTTAAGACTTTCGGTCTATCTTTTCCGGTTTGGCCGGATTTGAAATGGGTGGCCACGACAGCTTTTAAAACGGATGTTTTGCCCTCTTCCTTTGTTATTGATCGCAACGGGCAGGTGCGTTTGGAATGGAAAGGCCCGATCAGCCGCGATGTGCTTGAAAAATATGTGACACCGGTCATCAGGCAATAAGTTTGCAGGGTGTCTGACCCTAGATCTTGTTGATAGGAGTATTCCATGGATGCAAAAGTAACCTGGAGCCAGGGAATGAGTTTTAACGGTACGGCCGGTTCAGGCTTCAGTGTACCGTTGGGCTCAGATTCTTCGGCGGGTGGTCAGGATGATGGTTTTCGACCGCTGGAATTGATGGCGATCAGCCTGGCGGGTTGTACGGCGATGGATGTGATTTCGATCCTGCGCAAGAAGCAGCAGGTTGTGACCGGGTTCGACGTGCAGGTGCAGGCCAGTCAGCCTGAAACTCACCCGCATGTTTTTACACATGCGCGAATTCTTTATACAGTTAGCGGGCGTGGTGTGGATGAAGCTGCGCTGGTGCGAGCTATCGAGCTTTCGGCTACCAAGTATTGCCCAGCCCAGGCTATGCTCTCAAAGGCTTTTCCGATGGTTCTGGTGTATGAGATTTATGAGGATGGCGGCGGATTGGTCAAGAGTGGCGAGTGTAAGTTAGGCTGAGATCAATTCTCCAATAACAAGATGTAAAGGTCATTGCCCGGCTATGTGTGCCGGCAATGACCTTTTTGTATGTATTCAAGGGGTGTACTTGCGCAGGGGTTGAAGACTTCCAGATAGATGAAAATTAT
>CAINXK010000484.1 GCA_903854805.1 uncultured Anaerolineae bacterium | reverse complement strand
TACGCAAACCACAGCACAATCCGTCCAGAGCAGCGCCCTTCTGCAATTCCATCCGTTGAACTTACCAGGCAGATCATTGAAAGATTAAAAAATCTTACGGTGGTTGGTGAAGATCAGATCGCAAGATCAGTCATCGACGCAGTTGGTGTTCAATCTCATCTAGGAGGCTGGGTTGGAATACCACCCGATTTAGCCGACGTTGAGCAAACATTGAAATCCTATGGGCTCCCCGTAATTATTACCGAGTTTGATGTAAATGTGGAATTGATGACTGGAGCTAAAGATGAGGTTTTACGCAAACAAGCGCAAATATATAGCGATTACTTGAGGGCAATTGTCAAATCTGGAGCGGTGACAGAGCTCACTTTCTGGGGGCTCACCGATGAAACCGCTATCAATTCAGGAAAACCAAACTATGATACAGCCCCAGCTCTCATTGACCAATATAACAAGCCAAAAATCGCATATTACGAAGTATTAAAGGTATTACTGGAGCAGGTTCAAAACGTGCCACAATAACAGGATTCGGTATTCATTCAATAAGCCTAAACCTTGCCACATTGACCACAATAACCAGGTCCTTCAGCGCACCAGCTGACGAAACGAAGCCAGAAACCAGGGCACTATCATGATTCCTGCACTTTTTTTGGAGACCCCACCACTTTTTACTTTTTAGGCAGCATAAAAACCAGCGGCAGAGCCAGCAAACCTGCCAGAGCGCTGCCAACAAAGACCGGGCGCATGCCAAAACGGTCTGCCAAAAAGCCGACCAACACCACAACGATTGAGCGCAGGATAAAGCTGATCGACATGTAAACCCCATTCGCCAGCGAACGATTACGCGTAAAACGCGTCTGGATCAAGGATAAAAAAGCCGGGTTGGCCACGAAAGCGCTCAACCCAATCCCGATTAACATCAGTATTTGAATCCAGCCCTGAGACATCAGGAACCCCATAGAAAAAACAGTAGCAAACAGGGTGCCCCCAAAAACAATATTGCGCTGGCCAAGACGATCGCTGAACAGGCCAGTCACCAAAACCCCTACCGTCCCGCTCAACTCTACAACTGACAGCGAAGCGCCTGCCAGCCAGAAGACTACCCCTTCGCTCGACAAAAAAGTGGGCAGGAAGTTGACAATATTGGCGGTCAGGAACCCCGTGATCACCGTAATACCCATCATCGGCAGCATAATTCCGCTCATCTCGCTCAGCGCCTGCCTGACGGGCAAGCTGGCTTCAGCCTGGGCATGCCGGACGGTCGAAGCATCATTCAAGCGAAAAAATAGGATCACGGAAGCCAGCATTCCCAGGATCATCAGCCAGGGCAGACCTTTCAGGGTCAGATAGCCAATAACTGCCACCACCAGAAGCGGACCGATGCCAAAGCCCAGTTCGCCGCCGACCATGAAAAAGCCCATCCCGCGTCCTACCTTTTTACCAGCCCTGGCGCTCACCATCGCCGGGGCAATTGCATGGATCCCGGCCGAACTGAAACCCGCCAGCAGCAGGAGCAGGGCAGCTACGCCAAAACTTGGCGCCACTCCAACCAGGGTGATCAAAATACCCGAAATGGTTGGTGCCAGGATAACCAACATTTTCAAATTTTTGCGGTCCGCCAGGTGCCCGATAACCGGCTGGAGCAGGTTGGGGATTTGTCCAAAAACAGTCAACAAACCAGCCTGGGTGGTGTTGAGTGCCAGGTTTTTAATCAACAGGGGTAAGATTGTGGGCAGAAAAGAAAAATAAGTATCGTTGGCTCCATGCGCAGCGGCTATTGTCATCACCTCGCCCACATGGAACGAACCATCGACCTGTTCTTCACTTAGCCCATCCACCGGTTCCACCGATTGGGGGCTGACATACTCTTCAATGATGGTCATGCGTGTCACCTTGTCTATCCAAATTTGAAAATCAACTCCCCCACCTGTTTTTTCGGGTGAATAATATTTGAGCTACTCACCAGCAACACGGATTATACCGTATCGAAACTTACTATGGCCCATGCCGGTCGCCGCTTATCAATCCATCAGGGCCAAAACAGCCCAATGTCGCCCTGGCAGGGTCCGCCCGTTTGGTGCAGGGCCTATCGACAGCTTTACTCGACCAATCACATAATTTTTTTTAGCAGACCGATGCAAACTTCAACGTCCCACCCGATCTCAGACCACCCACAGCCAATCTATACCGACCGCGAGCACCACCACGTAATCTCCAAGACCGTTTATGCTGCTCCCCACACAAGCGCGGATTCCTGGCAGCCCCCCATGGAAAATTGGCACGAAAAGTCAGAGTGCCCTCTGCAGCCCTTTTCCGCACTATTCTCCAAAAAAAACTGCGTGTCATTCGTCCATTCGGCACTTATTCGTGATAAAAACACCCACAAAACCCCCAGAAATTACAGCGCTTGTTCCGCACAAGCCGACCCGCGAGCTTTTGGCAGCCCTTTTCCACGGCATCTTCCAAAGAAACTGCCTGTCATTCGTCCATTCGGCACGTATTCGTGATAAAAACACCCACAAAACCCCCAGAAATTACTGCGCTTGCTCCGTGCAAGCCAACGCGCAAGCTTTTGACAGCCCCTTTCCGCGGCATCTTCCAAAAAAACCGCCTGTCATTCGTCCATTCGGTACTTATTCGTGCTGAAAACACCCGCAATACCCTATCAAATTACTGCGCTTACTCCGTGCAAGCCAATGCGTACGTTTTTGGTCTTTCAGGTCTTGCGCCAAAACCACAGCCTCAAGCTCGTAAAACAGCTGATTACTTCTATCCTGATTTAGTACTTCTGCCCTGAAAATAGTACCGGCCAGCAAATAAAGACTAAACCCCGCTGCTGAAAAACCGCACCTCAAAAGTTGTACCGGTTCCCAGCACGCTCTCCACCCGAACCTCGCCGCCATGCGCACGCGCAATCCATTCCACGATCGCCAGGCCCAAACCGGTGCCACCCTGCTGGTCATCCTCGCCGCGCGACCGCGCTTTATCCACCCGGTAAAACCTGGTAAAAAGATGGGGCAGATACTCAGGCTGAATACCAGCCCCGCTATCTGAAACTCGCACCCAGGCAAACTTTTCAGCCTGCCCGGTTTCGATCCTGACGCATTTATCAACACCATCCGTATATTTGATCCCATTTTCGACCAGGTTGCTGATCATCTGCAGCAGATACTGCCGGTCCCCGCTTATTTTCACTTCTGGCAGATCGCCCGCCTCCAACCTGACATTTTTTCTCTCAGCTAGGGTCTCCAGGCGTTCAATTGAATCCAGGGCAATATCGCTCAAATCGAGTTCTATGCGCTCCATCGCCAGTTGCCCCGCATCCATGCGTGCCAGGGTCAGCAAATCGCCCACCAGGTGTGACATAAACTCATTTTCACTGCGGATAACGCCCAACGCGCGCTGGTACTCAAGGGGCGTGCGCCGAGAAGCCAAAGCCCTGCTCGACTCCAGATTGACGATTGTCAGCGGTGTGCGCAGTTCATGGCTGGCATCCGCCACAAACTGGCGCTGCCGCTCGAAGGCAGTCTGCAAGCGAGCCAACATTTCATCGAATGTATTCGCCAATTCAGCCAACTCATCCCGGCCAGTGATGTTTAACCGCCGGTTCAGATCGGTTTCGCTGATGGTACGGGCCGCCTGGGTAATGGTATGCACCGGACGCATGGCACGATCCGCCAGCCACCAGCCACCACCCAGTGCAATCGCGATAGTAAGCAAACTTCCCAGCCCAAGTGTAACCAGCAAGCGATTGTTTAAATCATACGGGTCAAAAGGACTACCCAGAATCACAAAACCTGGTTGCCCGGAAATCGCCACCGTTTTAACAATAAAAAAGTAATGCGCTGCGGTCCCTTTCCACTCCTGGATCCACCAGGCAGAAACTTCAGTTGAATCTTGCTTAACTTTTTGAATTGCCAACTGCGCCTGCTTGATCAGGGCTGTTTCATCCTGGCTGGAAGTCACAGCCTGGTTAACCAATAAGACCTTGCCGTTCAAATCGGCCATGACAAATATATCCGATGGCTGCAACACCGGAAATTCTTTCGGCTTTCCCATCAGGGCTTCATTGATTTCGCTAAATTTACGTTCCAGGCGATACAGAGCATCGCCGCGAATATCGCGTGCCTGGTTGTAATAAATGAAGGCGCTGAAAGCGAACAAGACCAGCGCCAAAATTACTGTATACCACATCACCAGGCGGAAACGTATGCTATGGATGAACGTGTTGAAACCTGTAAATTTTTTCATCAACTTCCTTTTATATCGCGGATGCGGTATCCAGATCCACGCACAGTTTCAAGCAGCTTTTCTTCCGATGCGTCATCAATTTTTCGGCGCAGGCGGCGGATGTAGACATCGACAACATTGGAAGCTACGATGTTATCGTAACTCCAAAGATGCGATTCCGCCATCTCACGCGTTACCAGGTTGTTAGGGTGCCGCATCAGGTATTCGAGCAAAGCAAACTCCTTGGAAGTCAATTCAATCATCTGACCACCTCGCTTGACTGTATGGGTAGCCGGATCCAGGGTTAGATCTGCAACCTTCAGCTCACCAGATTTTACGCCCGACTCTCGCCGCAGCATGGCCCGCAGCCGGGCGCGAAGCTCATCCACCTCAAAGGGTTTTATCAGGTAATCATCTGCGCCGCTATCCAATCCGAGAACGCGATCTTCCAGGGCATCCCTGGCAGTCAGCATTAAGATCGGAGTCTTGACGCGCTTGTTGCGCAGCGCCCGGCAGACATCGATCCCATTCTTGCCCGGCAGCATCACATCCAGAATGATGCTGTCATACACATCCATCAAGCCCATCTCTTCTCCGTCCAGGCCATCAAATACCACATCCACGGCATAGCCGTCATCCTCAAGGGTTAAGCGCAGGCTATCACTCAAGCGCTTGTTATCCTCAACTAAAAGAAGGCGCATTGTCATTCTCCATCAGGTAGGTTTGCACCTAAATTCTAGCATGAAAGCATGACAAACTTATGAATAACGCTGCCATACCCACACACACCCAGCCCCTGCCCTTGAGCATCACCAACATGTTTACAAATTCAACGAAAATCGCAGCTTTGCCAGAAATTCGTCCATTCGGCACTTATTCGTGATGGACACACCCACAATAGTCCCAGAAATTACAGAGCTTGTTCCGCACAAGCCGACCCGCGAGCTTTTGACAGCCCTTTTCCGCGCATCATCCAAAGAAACTGCGTGTCATTCGTCCATTCGGCACTTATTCGCGATGGAAACACCCACAATAGTCCCAAAAATTACTGCGCTTGTTCCGCACAAGCCGACCCGCGAGCTTTTGACAGCCCTTTTCCACGCATCTTCCAAGGAAACTGCGTGTCATTCGTCCATTCGGCACGTATTCGTGCTGAAAACACCCGCCCAGCCATCACAAGCGAAGCACCCTCAATGGTTGCCAGGCTATCTTTTTACTCCATCCGCCTGCAGGAGTTATCCCTGGCATATTTTTGCGCGGAAAAGAAACCTGTAAGATTCTCCAGATTCCTGGTAAGCGGTCTAAACCGCGGCGAAACAAGCCAGCATGGCATCCTTAATAATAGCATTTGATGCAGCGGCTCCTGCCAGGCTCAAAAAAATCTCACATGTGACTGATACCGGAAACCCAAAGAAAATGACAGCCAGTGTTCATGTTCCTGTCATGATCGACCTGTATACTGGAAAAATAATATTCGTCCTGGAGAAAAACACAATGAAAAAACAACTTCCTGC
>CAINXK010000483.1 GCA_903854805.1 uncultured Anaerolineae bacterium | reverse complement strand
GGGGAGGAGCAGCAGGGCACCGGCCATAATGGTCGAAGGCTCTGGAACGGCAGTCAAGCTGACGGTGTCAATATAACCGCCCAAGCTGTCGGATTTACCGACAGCGGCGAATTTAATCGTGTCATTGCCCGTGCCGATAACTGGATAATTGTGCAACGCCCAAGCGGTATCAGAGCTGCCAAAGCCAGTCAAAGTGTCAAGAAGGGTACTATTGAAATACACTTCAATTCCGTTCGAGTCGGCGGCGATACTTGGGCGAGGGGAATACAAAAAGCTGAAATTGTACGCCTGGCCCGATACGCTAGATACTGTCTGAGACATATCACTATTCTGATAAGCATCCAACTCAACAAACTGGTTTCCGGCTAAGGGTGCTGGCGATCCAGCAACGTGGTTCTGAATCTCGATTCCATTAGCTCCCGCAGTCCAACTAGTACAGCAAGTCGTAAGTTCGTGAGTGGGGGGGGATGATCTGTGCTATATTTTACTGGTCTAAAGATCGAAAACTTGATCTTATTCAATAATTTATGAGTAATAATCATACAGTTTTGGTTCTCTCCGTCCAGGAAAAAGCGGAACTGGAACATTTAAGTCGGCGGCACTCCGCGCCGCGTCGCCTGGTAGAGCGCGCCAAAATCATTCTCTTGGCCTCGCAAGAGAACATGAGCGCTCCGGCCATTGCCGCCGCTCTCCACCTGTGCGCCAATACCGTGCGCAAGTGGATCGGGCGCTACTCCCATAAGCCAGCCACACCCGTGGGCGAAAACCCCGACCCTCAAACCGCAACGCCTGCGCCCCAGCCCCCACCACAGCGATGGCTCGCTGACGCGCCCCGTTCGGGCCGTCCCGACACCTTTACTGCCAAGGAGTTCTGTGACATCGTCGCCTTGGCTTGTGAAAAGCCTCAGGATCATAACAGATCAATCACCCACTGGACAGCGGGTGAACTCAGTGATCAAGCGGTCAAAGAGAAGATCGTTGCCAGTATCTCTGCGCGCCATGTCAGTCGGCTGCTCGCCGCGATCGACTTGCAACCCCACCGCAGCCGTTACTGGCTCAACGCCAAGGCCGACCCGCAAAAGGACGACAAAATCAGGGCTATCTGCAAGGTCTATGGGCAGGCTGTGGACGCTGCCGCCCGCCAAGAGTTCACATTCAGTGTGGACGAGAAGACCGGTATTCAGGCATTGGAACGTATTGCTGCCGATCAGCCTATGCAACCTGGGCAACCGCAACGGCGCGAGTTTGAATACACCCGTCATGGCACCCTCTCGCTGCTGGCGGGCATGGATGTGGCCAGCGGCACGATCAAGGCTCTTTGCAGCCCCCCCCGTAACGAAGCCGATTTTCTTGGCTTGGTGGACAGCTTGGTCAAAACCCAGCCTCAAGCCCATAAATTCACCTTTGTGCTCGACAACCTAAACACCCACCAATCGGAAAGCTTGGTTCGATATGTGGCAGGTGTCGAGGCCATCGCCGAGAGTATTTTGGGAGTCAAGGGCAAGGAGGGAGTTCTCAAGAGTCAGGAAAGCCGCGCTTGTTTTCTGAGCGATCCCACTCATCGGATTAGCTTTTGTTACACCCCAAAACACGCCTCTTGGATGAATCAGATCGAAATCTGGTTTGGCATCTTGGCGCGCAAGGTGATTCGCCGAGGCAACTTCGTTTCGCTGGCCGACCTGCAGCGTCAATTGGAAGCCTTTGTGGATTATTTCAACCGCACGATGGCTAAGCCATTTAAATGGACCTATCAGGGCAAGCCGCTGCAAGGTTTGGCCGCCAACTGATAGAATCTGCTGAGTCGGCGCACAAAGCGGCTCCAAAACAGGGTCGCAATGGATGTCCACGCCTTCGCCCGATGCTTTTTTGGGTTCGCAGGCATTTTTTGGGTTCATCCGAGAAGTTTGTACTTAGAGTGGTGTAGTGATAGGAGTTTTAGGATAAAGAATGTCTGATCGTGAAAGCCATAGGAACGCTTAGTGAGAGTCTTGATTTTGTTATTGATACCTTCCATCTTACCGCTTGTTTTAGGATGATCTGCGTAAGCTAGTATCCCGGT
>CAINXK010000482.1 GCA_903854805.1 uncultured Anaerolineae bacterium | reverse complement strand
CGTTATTACTAAAAATCTGTGGATAACTCCCCTAAATCTGTGGATAACTGACTCTACCTGTGGACAAACCGATCACATGTTCGATTTTGAAAAGCCCAATTACGGTTTATTCTATAAACAAGGAATAACTATTCATAAGAAGCCCTGTTTCATCCACAACCGAATACTTATATTCTTTTCCGCTTTTCCACCAGTGGTGGTGGTTTATTCAGCCATCAGCGTCCACATGCGGGGCACATGCAAAGTTATCCACATATCCACAGGCCCTACTGCAAATACTATATACATATACTATTAAAAAGATAAGGTAAATATAACTTGAATTGATGTCAATAATCTTGTACAATTATTTTAATGAAAGTTTGACCCCTCGTTCTCAACCGAAAGGGAGAGTCACCATGGATATCATCAAAGTTTCTGCCAACTCCCGTACGTCCGCCGTAGCTGGGGCTATCGCTGGTGTAGTTCGTGAGCATAAACGCGCCGAAGTGCAGGCCATAGGTGCAGGTGCCGTAAATCAAGCGGTAAAAGCGCTGGTTCTGGCAAGAGGTTATTTGGATGGCGATGGCATTTATGTCGTTTGTGTTCCGGAATTTGTGGATGTTGATATTGAAGGTAAAGTGCGCACGGCCATTAAGATGGTGGTTGAACCGCGCTAGTTATAGCGTAAAATAATATGGTTATGCTGCCGGGATTTTTCCTCTCGGTTTTTTTTGTTAATTATATTTTTTAAGGCATCCAAAATTGTATTTTATTCAAACTCAAATGCTAAAAGGTAAAACCTTATCGCGGCGGATCTCGGCCGGGTTGATATTAATGATCATTTTGCTGATTCTTTCTTTGATCAGCCAGCCTGCGGCAGCCGGCCCTTTGGCCCTAACTTCAGCCGTTGACACGGAAACGCAGACATCTGCCCCTACAAACACCGCGACATTTCCTGCTACAACCACCGCCACTGGTACTGCGACAAACACCGCGACAGCTTCAGCCACGGCTACTGCCACCCTGACTCCAACCATTTCTGCCACTGCAACGCAGGTACCATCCCTGCGAGTGATCATAAATGAGATCGCCTGGATGGGAACCAAAACAAATCCGAGTTCCGAGTGGATAGAACTCTACAATCCCGGAGAAAAACCTATTAATCTGGATGGCTGGAAGTTAGTTTCAAAGACGGTCGGGAGTAATTTTTTAATTGACCTCTCCGGTGATACGCCGGGTTCACACAGCATAGGTGTTGATCGTGAGGCCAGGTATTACTTGCTTGAACGTGGAGATGATAATGCGATTTATGATATCGCCGCTGACCAGGTTTATAATGCTGATGCACTCAGAGACGATGGCGAATATCTGCAGTTAATTGACAATAATGGAAATATAATCGATACGGCCAATCGTCTGGGCGGAACCTGGCCAGCTGGCAAGAAATCAACAGTTTGCTCAATGGAGAGGGCTGGTTCTAATTTTTCTGATAATCCAAATAATTGGATTACCAATTCAGGTCAGTTTATTAATGGTAAAGACGCCAGCAAAATCAAAACAATTTGCGGAACTCCAAAAAGTATAAATTGGGCGTATGCCGTGACCCCCACCATGACGTTCACAGTCACCCCCACTCGAACACCGATCCTGCCTACCTTGCCTCGGACGCCTACTAAAACTCCCAAACGCAGTCCAACACCTACCCGCGATCCATTTGCCTTGCCTCCATCAAGTGTGGTTATCAACGAGTTTTTGACCAAGCCTCACAGTGATTGGAATGGAGATGGGCGTATTGATTCTGGCGATGAGTTTATTGAGATTATGAATCTGGGGACGAAAGCCATTTCACTCTCTGGCTGGAATCTCGATGACCAGCCAGGCGATTCTTTGCCTTTTTCCATTGATGATATATCCATTGAGCCCAAAGCGCGCCTGGTTTTTTTTAGCGCGCAGACAGGTATTTTGTTGAGCAATGCCGGTGACAGCGTGCGCTTGATAAATTCTAGTGGCAAGATATCCGACGCGTTCAGCTTTGGGCTTATCACTGTTCCAGATCAAAGCTGGTGCAGGTTGCCGGATGGGTTTGGTTTGTGGCACTTCGGTTGTGGCCCAACCATCACAGGTTCCAACAAGTTGGCGGAGAGTGTCTTCGTTGGGAATAGATCTGTTCCCGCGATCTGCCTTTCGAAAACATTGCCCCCTGGATTTAGCCTGGCTGAATGTGATTCTGGTGGATTATCAAACTTGACTTCTGATGCGTGGAAATATGGGGATGAATACCTACGCTACATTGACGAAGGTTCAGATACCTATATTTTGGATTAACCGCTAAAGGGTGTACCTAGCCATTTTCATTTTGGAAATGGAAATTGATAAGCCAGCCAGAATATTTTTTGGATGGAGCCCCGTGAATTGATTCTCTTCTTAATGAATATAGTTTTCCTATTTACCAGCACACCGTAGCCCTACTAGCTCTTTATCCCATTATGAACCCCGAGAAAATGGATTATGAATAAACGGACTCTTTTATTTTTGGGAACGATCGTGCTTTTATCTGGAGGGCTCGGTTTCTTCAGTTTAACTCGCGGTCACCCCTGGTGGGATGATTTTGCCAGCTACCTGATGCAGGCGAAAAGTATACTAACCTGGACGATGGGTGATTTCATCCAGCATAACTCATTTACCGTTTTGAATTCTTCCTATCCACCCGGACCGGTAGCCTATCCATGGGGGTTTCCGCTGATACTGGCGCCGGTTTATGCTGTTTTTGGGCCGAACCCGCTGGCTCTCAAAATGGTTAGCCTGTTTTTTTACGCTTTTTTTCTGATTTCCACGGCGCTTTTGGCTAGCACCAGGTTGCCAGATCTTGAAGCCATCCTGTTGACGGGTGTGCTCGCCTTTGCCCCGGCGCTTGTGGCCTCCAATGATTTGATTCTTTCGGACATTCCCTTTCTTGCATTTTCTACGTTCAGCCTATATCTGATCGAGCGCTTTTCCCGCCAAGGAATCAGGTCTGGGATTGCGGTTGGTGCAAGCATTTTTATGGCTTTTTTCCTGCGAACAAACGGAATATTATTGATTGGCCCGCTGCTGATTTCTCTGTTGGTGCTTGCCTGGCCAAACTGGCAGGCAGCATTGAGAAAAGCTACCCAGCCTTTTTTTATATTGGTGGGTCTGATTGTTTTGCAGGCGCTCATTTTTCCGGGCGGTCAGTCTTCTTATTTCAGTCATTTTAATATGTTCAGCCCCCAGCACCTGTTGGATAACGTAGCCTATTATCTGTGGCTGCCAGCCTCGACCTTTGACCAAATTCCAGGTGGCTTCGTCCTTTATCCTCTGCTGGCAGTTTTTACGCTAATCAGTCTTTACAAGCATTGCAGAAGGGATGCAGCTCTGCATGCTTATAGCCTGCTGACCGTTCTGGCTTTTATCGTCTGGCCGGAGCGCCAAGGCCTGAGGTTTATATACCCGGTTCTACCCTTTTTGCTTATTTCTGCGGTTGATGGCATGTGTTTTGCCGTGGATGGTTTGAAGAAGGATAAGCAAAATTTTGCTCAAAGCGTTCTTCGCGGTTTTTTGGGACTGGTCTTATTGGTTTGCCTTTGGTTCAGTGCTTTATCTGCTTACCAGATTACGGTGGGAGGGCGTGAGATCAATGGACCTTTCGATCTGTACAGCAAGCAGATGTATGCGTTTGTACGTGAAAAAACTGCAGCCGATAGCGTGATTATTTTTGTGCGTCCACGCGTCTTGCGCCTGTTCACTGAGCGGGATGCTTTTATGACCGAGAATTGCTCGGACCTTGTAAAAGGTGACTATGTGATCCTTCACCTGAAAATGGAGGCGTATGGACAGGTTTCTCCTGAGAAGGTCAACTCCTGTAATCCGAATCTCCGCATGGATGAGGTCTTCCGCAATAAAAGGTTTGTTGCTTACAAGATAACGCCCTGAAAAGCAAGTCATTCTTCAGCATTATTTTCCAGAAACCCAACGGCGCGACCTTCGTCATCGTCCATAACCAGTACAAGGTGCTG
>CAINXK010000481.1 GCA_903854805.1 uncultured Anaerolineae bacterium | reverse complement strand
ATCGGGATGAGCCGATTAAAATAATCCTGCTCACCCATCACATTGAGATGCTGCCCGGCGAAAAGTACCTGGGCTTGAGGATATTTTTCCAGAATTTTCGGAAGTGCTGCAAGCAAAATTTCAACACCCTTTTCGGATGCAAAGCGAGTAGCCATACCGATGACAGGATGGCGACCCTGGGGTGAGATCTGGTTTGCTTCGGCAAGAGCTGACACTGCGCCAGCAGGTGCAACGGGCAGCTGCACGGGTGGCAAAATAGGTGTCAGTTTGTTTTTATAACGAGAGAGAAAGGGGGAATGATCGGCGTAGTCCTGGGTATACGTCACGATATGATTTGAAAACAGAGCAGCACTTGAATTTTGAAAATTCACAACAGTATTCACAAGACGATTGAACAAACCCGAAGGTAGATGCAAATCACAGTGGTAGGTCAGGATGGCTAACTTGCCAAGCAAACGGGCACGCCCCGCAAACCCAGGAGCATCGAATTGCGGAAGATGCATCTGAACGACATCATTTTCGGCCACATATTTCCAGGCCAGCCAGCCAAAAGTGGGCATAATGACACCCTTGCTAATACGCAGAGCAACGGGGGCACGGACAATCCTGACCCCGTTACGCATCTCATTCGGTGGCGTGGAAGGGTCAAACCGGGAGGTCAGCACCGTAACCGTGTGGCCGCGCCGGGCGAAAGCCTCTGCCAAACGTTCGGCATAGATGGTCAAACCGGATGTATGCGGGCGATAATATGTAAGAACTGTGAGAATTTTCATGCAGTTTCTAATAATCTCTTTGAATGATCTGATTTGATTGTCAGCCTGGCGAAAGATGCAGAGATAAAATCCTGGCAAAATACGTTTCAGCGAAACCTGGAACAAAATAATTGTCTGCACCCAACCACGCTGGTGAAATAACCTTACATAATAAACAACATTTATCTTTTAGACAAAAATGTCAGTAAACCCATCCTGCAAATGTTATAGCTGTTCATGGCCAATAAGAAATGATTGTATTTACGCATGGGGTGCCAGTTTTAGGCGATAACCCATCCCCCTGTTCCCTGCCCAAAAACAGGAAGGGGGTGAAAGAGCCTTTTTTGAGGAGTTTTGCGCCAAGAACAGGTGCAAAAACTCCACTTGCGGGGGCAAACCATCGATTTTTAATCGTCCGAGCAGCAGAACCAAAATGGTTAAGTGCCAAAACAAAGAGCTCACGAGTAAATACAAATAATTTTTTAATCACATACACCTACCGTTGAACCAGCCTCAACCCGGGAAAACAAGGTCGAAAATTGCTTTAGTTCATCTGTACTCACAAACAATCAATGCGCATAAATTACCCAGGCGACATCAGAAGCTGGCTGTGAATTATTAAAACAAATGCCTGTTTTCGCTTACCCAATCGAACAATTGCTTAACACCATTTTCAACAGAATATTTTGGCTTCCAATTCAATAAATGCTGTGCTTTGCGAGTATCCGCTACAAAGACTTTTTGGTCGCCGGGCCGCCAATCACCATGCGTAACAGGAATGGGTCTGCCAAATAGTTTTTCAAGACGCGGGCCAAATTCCGTCCATATAGACATGGTATTTTCGGACCCGCCGCCCAGGTTGAAAACCTCACCCTGAATCCGGTCAATATTCTGGATAGCTGCATCGTAGGCATCGATCAAATCATAAACATGCAGTAAATCCCGGATCTGTTTTCCATCGCCATATATAGAGATAGGTTTTCCTGTTTGCGCAGCAATGATCATCCAGGCCACCCAGCCCTGATCTTCGACACCAAACTGGCGCGGACCATAAATGCAGCTTTGTCTTAATACAACAGAGCGCAGCCCATAGATGCGATGATAGTCGCGCACATATTGGTCGCCGGCACCCTTCGAGCAGCCGTAAGGTGAGTGAAAATCCAACGGTTGGGTTTCAGGTGCACCAAAAGGCAGCGCTTCATATTCCCAGCGAATGCCCCTTTCGACAACCTTCACATCGTCCATGCCGCCATAAACTTTATTGGTAGAAGCGTACAAAAAAACTGGATTACGCTCATTCAATCGGGCTGCTTCTAGCACATTGAAAGTACCCAACGCGTTGATTTCGAAATCTTCCCGTGGCTTTACCACGGATGTCGTCACTGCAACCTGCCCAGCCAAATGCACAATAACATCCGCGGCCCGAGCAGAGACGGTCAGCTGGGCTGAATCGCGCACATCTCCAATCACCAGGTTAAAGGCTTTAGGGCCAAATTTATCCTGCAGCCACTGCAAATTGCGAGGTGCGCCTGCACGGCTTAGATTATCGTACACCGTTACTTTCTCGCCGCGCTCAAGCAAACGAAAAACATAATTGGAACCGATAAACCCGGCTCCACCGGTTACAAAATAATTAACAGACATGCTTACTCCTGGGTGGTATCCGCCTCATGCGGTGTTTCTACGCTCTGTCCCGCTTGAGATTCTGACTGACGTGCTGATTCTGGGGTCGTTTCGGAGCGCGACTGGAATTTCATTAATTGCTGGTAAATACCGGAAATTGTCTGCCCTTCCCTGGACAGCCCGTAGAGGCCGAAGACGCCGCTATAAAGGTAATTAAGAACACGGCTGGTCAAAGCTACTGCCAAAGCCGTGGATTGGTTTCCCGAAAGAAGCGTCACAGCACCAGCCATGGCTCCTTCAAGCGTGCCCACTCCACCAGGAAGAGAAGGTATGGCCCCACCAAAAGCAGCTGCACCGAGCACAAACATACCCCAAATTATTGTGGCTTGCGGGAAAAATGCGCGCGTGATTAGAAAATACTGGACAATGGCCATCCCCCAGTTAAGAGTCATTAATAAGAAAAAACGCACAAATAGACCCGGATCAGTCAACACTTCCAGACCCACAAAAAAAGCTTCAAGAAAACTACCACCATTTGTGCCGATCGCTGGCCAGCGCTGACTTAAACGATGGAACACATCCAGCGCCCACTGGCGATTGCGAGCCAATAGATACATGGCCACCAGTCCGACGATCACGGCCCCACCGACAAGAAAACCGACCTGACCAGCACCATTTGCGCCAACTACGAATGGCACCGCCGCGACAAAGATCGCCGCGGAAAATGCCAGGTCTGACACGCGTTCGATAATGATCGTTGGCAGAATCTCAACAAATTTCAGTTCTGATTTTCGGCTGAGCAAAAAAGCGCGTCCAATCTCTCCTAGACGAAAAGGCAGGAAACTGTTCAGCAAATAACCTTCCATCAGCGTCAGGAAGACATCGCGATAAGATGCGCGATTTCGCAGAAGCGTACGCCACACCAATCCGCGTACCATCAACCACGAGACACCCAAAAATAAAACAATCAACAGCAATCCGTAATTTGCTGCTTTGATCGCTGCGAAAGTCACTTTAAGATCGACAAAATATAGGATTACAGCCACCAGGATGATACTGATGATGATGCCTGGCAGCATTCGGCGAAAATCTTTAAAGAAACGGGACATAAGTTAGTAAGTGGTAGATTGGTGTTTGGCGGATAAATACCTTTGGCAAGCCAGGGTTATTCAGACTCTAATTTGAGAACTGCCATAAAAGCTTCTTGCGGAATTTCAACATTGCCAACCATCTTAAGGCGACGCTTGCCCTTCTTTTGTTTTTCAAGCAGTTTCTTCTTGCGGCTGATATCACCACCATAACATTTTGCGAGCACGTCTTTACGCATGGCTTTGACATTTGCACGGCTAATGATTCGCCCGCCAGAGGAAGCCTGAATGGCAACATCAAACATCTGGCGTGGGATGATATCCTTCAGCTTGGTAATAAGCGCCTGTCCTTTATGATAGGCATCTTTTTCATGGACGATTGCTGCCAGGGCATCGACCGGGTCGCCGTTAACCAGAATTTCCAGCTTTTGGAGCGTATCCGTACGGTATTCGGCAAATTGATAATCAAGCGAAGCATAACCCTTGGTACGAGACTTTAACGTATCAAAAAAGTTTACGATCAGTTCTGCTAGTGGGATTTCAAAGTTAAGTTGAACCCGATGCGGCGCAGGGTATTCCTGGTTTTTATAAGTGCCACGCCGGTTAATTACCATATCCATGATCGTACCGTAGTATTCAGTGGGAGTAATAATCTCGATATTCATCCACGGCTCGCGGATCTCAGTAACCATACCTTCATCCGGCAGTTGCGCGGGCGAATCAATCAGCAGCACTTCACCAGTGCTCATCACTACTTCATATTCAACAGAAGGAGCAGTAAAAAGCACATCCAGATCATATTCGCGTTCAATGCGTTCCTGAATAATTTCCATATGAAAAAGACCGAGAAAACCGGCTCTGAATCCAAAACCAATTGCCTGCGAAGTTTCAGGAGCGTATGTCAACGAGGCATCATTTAACTGGAGCTTTTCAAGCGCATCCCGTAAATCGGTGTAATGATCTGCATCCACTGGATAAATACCCGCAAACACCATGGGCTTGGGGTGGAAATAACCAGGTAGAGGCTCGCTGGCCGGGTTGGCGGCACTGGTAATGGTATCGCCGACTCGCGCATCGTGAACGGTCTTTAGTCCCGTGGCCACATAACCGACCTCACCAGCATTCAGCCGGCTGACAGGTTTCATAATCGGCGCAAAGATGCCGACTTCAATGGGTTTTACATTGATTTTGGTGGCCATCAGGCGGACAGTTTCGGTGGCAGAAAACGAGCCCTCCACCACGCGGACATAGCAAATAACGCCTTTGTATGCATCATAATGCGAGTCAAAAACCAGCGCTCGCGGACAATCCGCATCCAATCCTTTAGGAGGCGGTACGCGTTGGACAATGGTTTCAAGCACTGTCTCGATATTGATACCAGCCTTTGCTGAAATTCGAATAACATCCTGGGGTTTACCGCCAATCAGCGCAGCAATATCTTCGGCCACGTCATCGGCGTGGGCCGAAGGCAGGTCGATTTTATTGATAACTGGTATGATTTCCAGGTCAGCATTAAGTGCGGAATATAGGTTCGCCAATGTTTGCGCCTCAATACCCTGGGTGGCATCCACCACCAGGATGGCGCCTTCACAAGCGTTAAGTGCACGGCTGACCTCGTAACCAAAATCCACGTGCCCTGGGGTGTCGATCAGGTTTAGTTCGTAATCCTTGCCATCCTTGGCGGTATATTTCATACGGACAGCAGAAGCCTTGATCGTCACGCCCTTTTCACGCTCCAAATCCATACTGTCGAGCACTTGCTCGGTCATGTCGCGATCTGAAATAGTGCCAGTGAACTGAAGCAAACGATCTGCCAGCGTGGATTTACCGTGGTCTACGTGGGCGATAATACAAAAATTGCGGATGTTTTCAGACATTTACTTCTTTCCCATACCCTGGCGCGGACACAAAGGACAAAACCAGGGGCCATTCTCAGAAAAATCACGATTAAGCGGCTAAAGTATAACCGATTTTAAAAGCAACAACGCGCCGGGCCTGGCGCGTTGTTATTTGGTGCTTTGGATGATCAAATTACATCTTGGATAGCAACTCTTTTTTCTTTAGCCGGAATTCTTCTTCGGTGACAATCCCTTTTTTCCGTAACTCATCCAATTCTGCAATCTTCGCGGGAATATTTTCAGTGTGTGCAGCATGTGAACCCAGTCCTTCATAACCAAGTTTTTCCCTGGCATTCAACATGGCGGTTTTAAAATTTACGGGATCGCCGATCCGTTTAAACAAATTTACACCCAGCTCGCTGGCAGTCATGATCTCAACATCACCATAATCAAACATACGACCCAGGAAAGATTGTGTCATTTTGACATCGTTGACTTTTTCCAACGAAGAATCCACCACGCTTTTATTGAAGATGCCTGAAAATTGGATCACGCGCCAGTTAGTCACGAGATATTGGCGGTTTTTCCAGGCGAAGATATCATGCAACATGCTGAGCAGAGGTACTAACACAAGCACGAATGCGAATCCGGCCGGCGGAAAACCAATAGCTGCCACAATTGTCCCAACGATTACCACCAAGGTCACGATAATTTCCAACAAGATGGCGCTAAATAGCACAAACCAATGCTGACGGGTTACCAACAAAATACGTTCGTTTTCGCCGAGCATAGATTGAATAAATTTATCCGTCATTTTCGAGCCTCCTTGGTAACTTTTGGGCAACAATCCTAATTGTACTCTTTTTATCCAGCGACATGACAGTTTCTAACATCCAAAATTAGGGGTCATCGCAAAACTCAGTTCCTACTTTTTAGCGGTAGATCAGCGCCGATAAGAGCTTACCCTTCTGTCTCACGTCCCATCCAACTACCAATCTTTTTAGTTGAAAAGATTGGATAACCGTGAAAAATATAGCATTAATTCAAGTCTTCGCGCTGGCCTGGCGGCCACTCAACGACAGCTTAGCTGAACATTCACCTGCTGGAAAGCTGATTCGTACCCAACTGGCACATGCAAATTCTGGGACAGATCACCAGCACGTTTCCATATCAAACATAGGCCATCCAGGCTTTTTGGCAGAGTCTTAAAAGCCTGGATGCTGAGTTTTTGAGCCTGGCTCCATTCAGCACGCATAACATGAGCCTCGATAAATGGGAACAATTCATAAGCACTGAACGGTATAAAACCTGCCTTATCCGCCTCCAGTTTGAGAGCGCTGATCTGAGCCCAATCCTCAAATTGACGGGCAAGCTCAGCTTTTTGATAGTAATAGCACCAGTTAGGCTTTGGCTCGCGGCCAAAGATATGCTGCGCAGGCGCCAGCCTGCTATCAGGCAAAACCTGCTCAAGGTTGGAAAACCCAGCCACTGGGCGAAAATCATCCGGAAGATTGTAGTTCAGGAGATCATCGGAAGTCAGGAGCTTGACACAGCGGCCATCGCTATAATCCAGCCCAATGACGTTATCAAAACGGACTGGGACAGAGATATTATCGAATTCATCGATATAAACCCAACTCCCTGCCGTAAACTTATCCAGGTTGGCAGCCAAAGGTGTCTTGGGATAGTTCACGTACCAGATCAAGGGTAACGCTGGTGGTTGTGCTGTTTGGTATAACTCATTGATTGCAAATGCACCCACATAATTTACAGTAGTTGCCGAAATAGCATCGTACCCCAGCAAGACTGCGCCCGGTTGCAGCGCTGGCGCACGCCAGGAAATTTGCCAGTAGGTGCGTAATTGGCGTTCCCAATCCCAGCGATAATTATTTGCAGAGCGCATCTGGGCACCGATCGCCAACCCAACAAAAAGCGTGGTAAGCAAAATACCTCGACCTGTGCGCCCAGTGAAAAACTGGGCAAACACAACCAGTAAAATACTTGCGCCGAACAATCCCGCCAGGGCAAACCGGTCGCCAAAATTACCCGGTTCGACAATATGGCGGCGAACAAACCAGGATGGGATGAAACTTACCAGAACGGCAAAAAAACCCAGCACAGCCGCCTGTCTGAGAAACCGATCCATGTTGATCTTTGTAAAAGCCTGCGATGTTCCCGGGTCTTCAGCCGATGGCGGGTCAAAACCAGGGTGCGCAAGAACAAAATATAGACCAACCGCCGAAAGTGCAGCCATAACCAGAGAGAAAAAGTTGTACGGCTGGCTGAAATCGATAGTGGCAGGAGACAGCGTAGCATGCCAGGTATTCAGCAGCAGCACAAGTATATCCTTGAGCCCAAACTCAAAGATTTCAACGACGGCAGCGCGCCAATCAACGCGCAGAAAGGCCGTGATGGTCTTGTACTCATACGTATCGAAACCCGTGCCTAACAAACCAGAGCGCCAGACGGCATAACCAGCCAGGATGACCAGGTATGGCAGCCAGCGTATGAAAGCTGTTTTAATACGCTGAAATTTGCCGAGAATATCCCCCCGGTTGGAACTTTTTTGCAGCAGGTAAAGTACCATAGGGCGGATTAGTTCCAGACCAACAAAATATTCGACAATAAAAAGATGTAATACCTGGGTCAGGATGGCGAACCCGAGCCACAACCAGGGAGAAATGAACGTCCATCTTCTGGAATCTGGCAATTTTGCAAATAGAGCTGCACGCTCCGCTGTGATCATGGTCCCCAAAGAAACCAGGAAAATGGCATAGTTAAAAAATTGCAGACTGTAAACCACAGCGATGGACTGTTGACTGAAAGCCGGGTGGACGGCAAACAAAGCCGCCATAAGCGTAATGGCTGTCTTTTGCCCGGGCCATAAGCTATCCAGAACCCACCAGAACAAGAGTGCCACAACCCAGCGCAGCAGCAGGCTGTAGATATGCCAAAGCAGCGGTGAATCTCCTGCCAGTAAAAAACCGGGCATCAGGGCGAATACGCCCAGTTGGCGTGTGCCGCCATAAAAGATCGTGTTAAACAAACCCAGACTCTGATATCGGCTGACAAATACCCAATCATCCCAATAAAAGCCCAATCGGGTCAACTGCCAGCCATAAGCCAGCAATACAACCACAAAAAGGATAATTGCAACGAAACCTCGCGTCCCAATCCAGGGTGATATTCGGGATGAGAGCCGGGTCGATACACCGGCAAAGTATGCGCGCAAACGAGCAGAAAATGGCAGAGGAAATTTCATGTTCGGTTAATAAATGAATGTAGGTTTTGAAGCACGTGCTTCCACTCTGTTTCCGCATCTTTTTTGCGGACAATCCGGGATTGCCGCAAACGCATGATCTCCAATACACGCTCATCTTCACCGGCATCAAGCCAGAAACCGTGTTTATTGGTACAGTAATCCAGTTTCAGATCATACAGACGATACTGAAATTCGTACATGCGCATCGAACAGACTGGACATTTACTAAGCACTTCGTTCTCATGATGGATAAGAGAGCCTTTATTGCTATCTTCGTCGAAAGCCACATCTTCCAACCTGTCGAGTTCGTTAAAATCAAGCCACATGCCCCGGCAGTTTGGGCAATAATCCACCTCCAACATCCCCTTGTAAAATTTTTTTATTAGCGCGGCAGCGCATTTGGGACATTCCATTTAAAAGTTACTCCTCAAAAAAACACCGAAGTGCTGATTTCCAATAGCACAATTATACAACCTGCCCAGCGTCAAACAAGAATAATGCAAATCTATTCCAGGCACAGATAACAATTACTCACTGCTCTTTCGGAAAACGTTTCAAGTGAACCCATCCGATTGTCCTGCTCTGATTTTGTGTTTCAACACGAATTATGCTAACTGGAGGTAATAACACTACCTGCATAATGGGTAAGGTCACAATTGAATTGTGCTCGCTTGCAGCTCTTGCGGGTGGGTTATCCCACAATGTATGTGCCCAGCGGGTAAATCAATGCCGCGGACGATGATCTCAGCCGGTCTTTTCAGCCGGGTTACTGCCAAACAATCAAATCAAAACCAAGATTCTCCCTTCCAAATCGGACAGATTTGCCTTTACAATGGGAAGCATGTCACATGATCGCGATAAGAAAAGTTTATTGGCAGTTAATCTCGGATTGAGTATCAACATTGGCCTGGCAGCGCTGAAAACTTATATCGGTGTGATCGGGCACAGCCCAGCGCTGCTTGCCGAAGGAATCAATTCCACATCCGATGTGGCTTACTATATTGTGGCAAGTATTTTCGTGCGCATGGCAACCAAACCCGCCGATGATGAGCATCCATACGGACACCAACAGCTGGAAAGCATTGCCGCGGTGGTGGTTGGTTCCTTTATCGTTACCACAGCTGTTGCCGTTTTTTGGGATGCGGTCGACAAGATCTGGGATCTACTAAGCGGACATTCGTCATCACAAGGCGCATCCAGTGCTGCACTTTGGATGGCACTTGTGACGGTTGGGATTAAATTATTCCTGACCTATTATGTGCGCAAACTGGGCAAAGAAACCAAAAACCCCGTGGTGGAAGCCATGGCTTACGACCATCGTAATGACCTGCTCTCTGCCGCAGCTGCATCGGTCGGCATATTTTTGGGACAGCGTGGCTTGCCCTGGGTGGATCCGCTGGCGGGTGCCATCGTAGCCCTGCTTATTCTGCGCACCGGTATTTATATTCTCCGCGAATCTTCGGTGGAATTGATGGATGCTGTTCCAAGCAAGGATTTAGCCGGACAGATCTCGGAAATTTTGCGCAACGTCCCCGGCGTGGAACAGTTACAGGAAGTCCAAGCCCACCGCTTTGGACCTCACAGTGTAGTCAATGTAACCGTTGGGGTCGATGGCAATATTGCGGTAAAGGATGGGGATGAAATCGCCAGCCGGGTCGAAGCCCTCTTATACAATAACATTCCCAATCTTCGACGGGTACATGTGCATTACCACCCTTCCGATAAAGATCATCAAAATATGACCATCGACCAAATTCTGGCCGAGGCACGCAAGCATATCGTAGATTATCACCCCCAATATTTTGATTGAGAGTGACTGGCACAAAAAGCCTGGGTCGGTGACTTCATGGGGTAAGCGCTCCATCAACCAGCAGAGCTATATCAGCACCTGGTTCAATCATGGATACACTGCTTTCTGGCCAGGTCAGCCAGGCTAAAAATTCTGTATTGCCCTTAGGGCCCAAGAGTGGGGATCGGATAAGACCCTTGATTACAAAACCTTGCTTCTGAGAAAAATCCAGCACTTCTTCCAGCACGCGACGATGAATGGCCGGATCGCGAACAACACCGTCTCCGCGTGCCACATCTACACGCCCCGCTTCGAATTGGGGCTTGATCAGGGTGATCAGATTTGCATCCGGACAAAGCCAGCGTGCAATAACTGGCAAAAGAGTTTTCAGAGAAATGAACGATGCATCGCAAACTACTAGCTGCACTTGTTCGGGCAGTGCAGTCACATAGCGCGCATTGGTCTCTTCCATGACAATCATGCGCGGGTCAGAGCGCAGTTTCCAATGTAAAATGCCCTTGCCCACATCAATAGCATAAATCCTGACCGCGCCATGTTGAAGCAAACAGTCACTGAACCCACCCGTTGAAGCACCGACATCGGCACAAACCAGCCCGGTAGGATCAACAGGGAAAGCTTCCAACGCACCCAGCAGCTTATCGCCGCCACGAGAAACAAAACGTGGTCCAGCCTCCACATCTACCTGCGCATCTGGAACGAAGGTGGCACCGGCACGGTCGACCATCTGTCCATTGATACGCACCTGCCCAGCCATGATAATAGCCTGAGCTTTTGAACGAGTCTCAGCCAGGCCACGTTCAACCAACAATAAATCAAGGCGTATTTTTCGTACGATTGGCAAATCCAACCAACTTTCTTATTAAAGGTTGAGGCGGAGGCACATCAGAACTAGCCCCGGGGAATTTTGGAATTCCAATTATCAATTCTACCTTCAAACTGCCAACATGGAATACATGCCAGCCAACAGGTAGGGTAAAATACCTCCATGCTAATCGCCCTGCTCAAAACCATGCGCCCACGTCAGTGGACCAAGAATGCTTTTGTCTTTTTTGCAATCGTATTTGACAAGCAGCTGTTTCATCTACCCGCTTTCCTAAACACACTGGGCGGTTTTTTCCTTTTCTGCCTTAGTTCCAGTATTGTGTATCTGGTTAATGATATCGCAGACATTGAAGCGGACCGGCAGCACCCTGTCAAGAAAAAGCGGCCTCTACCATCCGGGCAACTGCCCGTCAGCGTAGCATGGGCAGCCGCAGCCGGGCTGTTGGCTATCACGCTGCCTTTGGCCTATTGGCTCGCTCCGAGCTTCGCAGCCGTATTGACGACCTACCTGGTAATCAATCTGGCTTACTCCAAATGGCTCAAACATGTACCAATTGTGGATGTATTTGTCATCGCAGCCGGATTCGTGCTGCGAGTGGAAGCTGGCGTCACCCTTATTGTGGTGGAACGCTTTTCACCCTGGCTTTATGTGGTCACAACACTCGGGGCACTCTACCTTGGCTTTGGAAAACGACGTGCCGAAATGTCCCTGCTGGCACAGGGTGCGGTTTCACACCGCAAGGTGCTGGAAGGCTACAGCCTGCCGTTGCTCGACCAATACATCACGATTGTTTCAGCTGCCACCATCCTTTCCTATTCGCTCTATACATTTTCTGCGCCCAACCTGCCAGCCAACCACAGTATGATGCTTACGATCCCCTTTGTAGCTTACATTATTTTCCGGTACCTGTATCTGATCCAGATTACGCAAAATGCTGGCGCGCCCGAAGAGGTTCTTCTGACCGACCGGCCGATCCAAATCAGTATCATCCTGACCGGGCTGGTGATCCTGGCAGTCTTTTATATCCAATGATAACGGCATCTGCTCCCGGCAAAATCATTCTATTCGGTGAGCACGCCGTGGTCTATAATCACCCAGCTCTGGCAGTGCCAATCACGCAAATCCATGCCGATGCTGAGATCACGGACAATCAGGCGCAACCATTGCAGTCTGACATATGGATCGACGCCCCAGATATATCTCTTCACACCAACCTCGCTGCACTCTCTAGCGAGCATTGGCTCCGCAAAGTAATTGAGAGTGTTTCACAAACACTCTCAATACCCATCCCCCTCGCTTTGAATATTCGGATCACATCCAGCATACCCGTCGCATCTGGTCTGGGGTCTGGTGCCGCCGTTTCGGTGGCAATCATCCGGGCCCTGTCTGCTTACCTGGGCGCGCCCATGAGCGACAAGCATGTAAACCTGCTTTGCTACGAGATAGAAAAAATCCACCACGGTAACCCTTCTGGCATTGACAATACGGTCATCACCTATGCCCGCCCCGTGTATTTCGTTAAAGGACAGACACTAGAGACCTTTCTAGTCAAGTCTCCGTTCACCCTGGTCATCGCTGATACAGGTATTCCGGCGCCTACCAGGGAATCCGTGGAAGATGTAAGAAAACTCTGGGAAGCAGACCCCATGCGTTGGAACCTGGTCTTTGAACAAGTCGGAGAAATTGTCCGACAGGCGCGGCGAACGATTGAAGACGGAAAGTGGCAGGAATTGGGGGCACTGATGAATGCAAATCACATGCTCTTACAGAAAATGACCGTTTCTTCCACTGAACTCGACCAGCTGGTCCTGGCGGCAAAAGCTGCAGGGGCGCTGGGCGCCAAACTATCAGGCGGCGGTCGAGGCGGAAATATGATCGCACTGGTCGAACCTGAAAACGCCGAGAAAGTCGCTTCCATGCTGCAGGCTGCCGGCGCAAGCCGCACGATTATCACAAAGGTCCAATGAATATCCTTGCACTAAAACTCATGTTGGCTCCATTAATCCTCGGCGGCGCAAGTCTGGCGGGTAGACGCTGGGGTCCAAGCGTTAGCGGCTGGTTGATTGGCCTGCCACTGACCTCAGGGCCGGTGGTATTCTTCGTTGCCATCAGTCACAGCGAGGCCTTTGCAGCTTCAACCGTGCTGGGCACATTAAGCGGTGGACTGTCTCTGGTAGCATTCTGCCTGGCCTATGCCTGGCTGGCACTGAAATTTCGCTGGCCCGTAGCTATCAGCGCCAGCATGCTATGCTTTGGAGCCATCACACTGGTAATGCAAAATCTTGTCCTGCCGCTAATCACAATCTTTGTTTTGGTTGTGCTGGCAATCCTGGCAGGGCTATGGTTAATGCCCAGGGGAACACAGCTGGATTCTCAAGCTTCAAAACCGGGAAAATGGGATCTTCCTGCGCGGATCCTCGTTGGGACTTCCTTTATTTTGGCACTTACCGGCACAGCCCCGTTCATCGGCCCACGTCTGACTGGTCTTCTTTCAACCATTCCACTCTATACCGCCATCCTAACCATTTTCGCCCAGCGACTGCAGGGTCCGGCTGGTGCGGCCAGTGTTTTGCGCGGATTATTGTTCGGGCTGTTCGGTTTTACAAGTTTTTATCTGGTGCTGGCACTGTTGTTGGAACGCACCGGCATCGGGCCTGCCTTTTTTGCCGCCATCGGGGCAACTCTGGTAACCCAGGGTTTATCTTTTCTGGTTTTACGGCATTATCATCTCTAACCTGGAGAATTTCATGATAAACACAGCAGATGTCATTATCGTAGGAGCAGGTATCCACGGCACAAGCCTGGCCTACCACCTCGCAAAGCGCGGGGTCCAGGTCATCGTACTGGAAAAACGCTTCGTGGCAGCGGGCGCAACCGGTCGCTCAAGCGGGTTGGTCCGCATGCACTATGATACTGAGATCGATTCGAGGCTGGCCTGGGAATCCTTCCGGTATTTTCGCAACTGGAGCGAAATGGTCGGCGGAAACTGCGGTTTTACACGCACTGGGTTTATTCAGATCGTCGCGCGCAAAGATATCGATGCGCTGCGTGCCAACGTAGCCATGCAGCAGCGCGTAGGTATTCCCAGCCTGTTGATAAGCGCAGATGATGTGGGCCGGCTGGCACCCTACTTTCTAACCGATGACTTTGATTTCGCCGCCTATGAACCTGAATCTGGCTATGCCATGCCAAGTGATACCGCAGCAGCTTTTAGCACAGCTGCACGCGCGCTCGGCGCGCGCCTCATACAAGAATGTACTGTCACAGGTCTTCAAATAACTGGCGGCAGAATTGAAGGTGTTGAAACCAACCGGGGAACATTTTCCGCCCCGGTGGTGGTCAACGCTGCAGGAGCATGGGCCGGAAAGCTAAACATAATGGCCGGTCTGGAACTGCCTTACGACACATGGCGCCATGACACCATGTTTGTAAAACGCCCAACCCAAATGGGACCAAGCCACCCAACCGTGATCGATTTCCCAAAAGACTTATATTTTCGGCCTGAAGGCGGGCTGACTTTGATTGGCCTGGAAGACGGCAACCTACTGGGAGAATCTCCTGATGGAGACGCCGACCATGCAAAACCGGGTTTCGTCGAAAGAGCCATCGATCGCATCTGTGCACGTATCCCAGTGATGGAACAGGGTGGTCTGCACAGCGCACACAGCGGTTACGATGGCATCACACCTGACCAGCACCCCATGCTTGGGCTGGCTGGGCTGGATGGTTTTTATCTTGATTGTGGTTTCAGTGGGACTGGTTTTAAAATCGGACCCGCCGTAGGGTTGTGCATGGCGGAATTAATCCTGGATGGGGCTGCAAAAACTGTCGATATTTCCATACTCACCCCGCTGCGGTTTGCATCCGGAAAACTTATTTCCGGCGCGTACCATAACATCTGGCATTAACCACCAACCCGGAGACAAACCCATGAAAACAATCGGAATGATCGGTGGCATGAGCTGGGAATCATCAATCGAATATTACCGGCTCGTAAACGAAAAAGTGAAAGAAGCCCTGGGAGGGCTGCATTCTGCCAAATCCGTGATGGTCTCAGTCGATTTCGCCGAAATTGAAACATTGCAACACGCGGGCCAATGGCTGGAAGCCACGCGAGCGATGGTTCAGGCTGCCAGACAGGTCGAGGCCGGCGGCGCAGATTTTGTCATCATTTGCACCAATACTATGCATAAAATGGCAGATGATGTTCAAAACAGTATAAATATTCCGCTGTTGCATATCGCCGACGCCACTGCAGAAGTCATCCAAGCAGCAGGATTGAATAAAATCGGACTGCTTGGCACGCGTTTCACCATGGAAGAAAGTTTTTATCGAGGTCGCCTGGTAGAAAAACACGGTCTGGAAATACTGATCCCATCCGCAACCGACCGGAACAGTGTTCACCGCGTCATCTACGATGAACTGGTGCTTGGCCAGATCAAGCCCGCATCCAGGATCGAATATAAACAGATTATCGATAGACTTGTAGAAAACGGAGCCGAAGGCATCATCCTGGGATGTACTGAGATAGGCCTGCTGGTCAAAGATTCAGACAGCCGGGTACCATTATTTGATACCACCAGCATCCATGCCCAGGCTGCTGTCAGACTGGCACTGGCTTAATCGAAATCCCGGTATCAGCCTTTCAGCACCTGGCGGGCAGCATTCCGCCCAGCAATACCGCTTATCCCGCCGCCGCCATGTACACCACTTCCGCACAAGAACAATCCATCCACGGGGGTTTTGTGCTGGGACCAACCCGGAAGTGGGCGTAGAAAAAAGAACTGCTCGAGCAGCAACTGCCCATGGTGAGGATCGCCTTCAGTGAGTGCGTAAGTGTTTTCCAAGTCCAGGGGTGTAATCGAACTCAATCTTTGAATTCTGGATTTAATTTCAGGGATCTGAGCAGTAAGCGTATCCACTACCAGCTTCTCCAAACTGATGCGCGTTGAGTCATCCCAAACCCCATTCCTTAATAAATATGGCGCAAACTGCATATGAATTGAAATAAGATTGCCGGCTGCAGTTACCTCCAGATACGGATTTTCCGAGATTCGCCCATACTTGGCGGCATCATAAGCCCGTTCCAAGTAATTCAGCGAAGGCGCTATTACCGTTGTGCCAGGCAAACCCGCATCACCATCCATTTCAAGAAAAACCATTGCTGTCACACCGCGCATTTTTATATTCTGCAATTTCCTAATTATCTCTGGGTCGAGATGTTCTGGACTAACCAACGATAAAAGCGTCCGCTTGGGATCAGCAGACGAGACCACGATCGAAGCATTAATTTCTTCGCCAGTGGCGAGTACCACGCCAGTAGTTTTGCCATCCTTGACCAGGATACTGGTCACATCAGCGCCTGTACGGATTTCAGCCCCATGCGCCTGGGCGGCAGCTGCCAACGTGACAGGCAGACGCGCAAGTACGCCGTCTATATGCGGCTGAGCCCAGCCACCTCGCACGAAATATTGGTGTAGCAAATTATAGGCACTACCAGCAGACATGACACCCAGGTTGGCATTATGAATCCCAAGTGACGCAATCATGGCTTTTAGTTGATCTGATTCAAACCAATCATCCAAAAATTCCTGGGCGGTCATCGGCAACATGCGAATGATCTTATACATATCCTTGGCGCCCATACCTCTCAGTTTGAGCCCCAATTGAGCCAGTTGCATTCCATCCGCCAGTGGAAAATCGGGCAGGCGTGGCATTGGGGTTCTATAAGCAGCCTCAAGAAAAACCGCGGCTTTATCCATAAACCTGATAAAACCCGGCCACTGCCCGGCATCGACCACAGAGATGGCAGCGATTGATTCAGCCGTCCTGGCAACATCTCCAGAAAGCACAAGTCTGCGGGCAGTCGAAAGATGCGAAATTAATCCCGGCTTTCCGCGGGATGATGAAGATTCGGCGTCAGGCAACAGTCCAAAACGTGGCAGGTTCAGGTCTCGAATGATGTCGGGACGAAGGCTGCCGCCCAACAACAAGCTGCCGGTTGGCAGGTTTTCAGCAGTACACATGCCACCATGGCTGGTTCGTCGCTCGAGAACTAGAACAGACCTGCCTGCTTTGGCAAGATAAGCTGCGGCGGTCAACCCGTTATGTCCTGCCCCGATAATGATAATGTCGAATTTTTTTGGCATAATTCACCTTGTGAAGACCAGAAAAAGGATCGTTGCGCAACGGTTTCGGTTAACGCCAGTCCTTCAGGATTTCGAGGGCAGCCAATCGACCAGCCGCACCCATCACACCACCACCAGGATGGGCTCCTGAAGCCGCCAGGTAATAACCTGGCAAGGGTGTGCGGAAATCCGCCCATTGGGGAGCCGGGCGCAGGAAAAAGAGCTGGTGAAGCAGCAATTCGCCATGGAAAATATTACCACCCGTAATGCCGGCAATATTCTCTATGTCCACCGGGGTAATCACCTGCCTGCCGATGATGGCGCGCCGAATATTTGGCGCATATTGTTCGATCGTGGCAATCACATTTTCTGCAAAATTTTCTTTCCTGGCATCATTCCAACCGCCCTCGATATCGTAGGGCACGTATTGAACAAAACAGGACATGACGTGCTGGCCCACAGGCGCCATATCTGGATCGATCACAGACGGAATGATGATATCGATATATGGGTGCCGCGATACCTGACCATACTTGGCATCGTCAAAAGCGCGCTCAATATAATCAACGCTTGGGCTGATGGAAATGGCGCCACGGTGGAGTTCTCCTTCACCGGGCAGCGCGCTGAAATTCGGCAGCTCACTCAGCGCCAGGTTAAGTTTTCCAGATGAGCCGCGAGTGCGAAATTTGCGAATAGATGTTAGAAAATCATCAGGAAAATGCTTGGGCTCAACAAACTGCAAAAACGTGCGGCGCGGGTCAGCTGCAGAAACTACCACGCTGGCAAAAAACTCATCACCATTTTCAAGCGCAACACCACAAGCACGTCCATTCTTGACGATGACCTGCTTCACAGGGGCATCAGTACGGATTTCGACACCCAGTGCACGGGCTGCGCTTGCAATTGAAGCGGTTACACCGCCAGAACCGTTTTTGGCAAAGCCCCAGGCCCGAAATGCTCCGTCAATCTCACCCATATAGTGATGAAGGAGCACATAGGCTGTGCCAGGCGAGCGAGGACCTAGAAAAGTGCCGATGATACCGCTGGCAGATTTAGTGCCTTTGAGAGCATCGGTCTCAAACCATTCATCCAGCATATCTCCAGATGACTGGGTAACCAATTTAGCCACATTGTACAGATCACTTTCAGAAAGACCCGCCGCAAACTTCCCGACCTTCAGCAACCCCAACAAATCGCGAGGTGAAAGCGAGGCAATATCGGGGGGGATCAGACTGAGAAGAGGCTTCACGGCCATTGCCATGCGCATCATCAGGCGCGCATAATCGTCATACGCATCAGCATCTTTGGGAGAATGCCGGTAAATTTCCCGGCGGGTCTTGTCATGATCATCCCACGCCGCGATATAGTCACCATTTTCCATCGGCGTAAACGTGCTTGGCAATGGCAAAATCTTCAATCCGTGCCGGGGAAGCTCCAATTCGCGGATGATCTCGGGTCTTAACAGGCTGACAACATACGAAAATTCGGTAAAACGGAACCCGGGGAATATCTCTTCTGTGACCGCCGCACCACCAACAATCGAACGGCGCTCGAGTACAACGACCTTTTTCCCTGCGCGAGCAAGGTAGGCCGCGTTGATCAAACCATTATGCCCGCCACCGATAATAATGGCATCATAGTGATGCAGTGTCATAATTTTTTCCACTCCGGCTCATAAAAAGGCGTCTTTACTACCTTCGCAGGAGCATATTTACGCTGGTGCTCCACTGTTACTTCCAGTGACACCTGAGTACCAGTTTCAAAATATGGTTTACGAATGTGCGCCAGCGCAATATACTTTTTCAGTACAGGAGACCATACACTGGATGATGCATAACCAACCTGGTTCTTCCCGACAAAAACGGGCAGACTGGCCCGCACAGTTGTAGCAGAAATCTGGGGCGGAAGCCCAACTGCGTGGAACAAAGCCTCCATCCCAACCCAATCCACTTCAAGCCCGACAAACATCCATTCCGATCCACGCGCCTTTTCCGCCTGTAATACGTGCTTACCGTTAAAAGCGCCCTTTTCCAGGTTTACCGCCCAACCCAGCCCCAACTCAAAAGGTGATGACTTCTGGGCCTCGATCACGGCATGGTGCGCGGCGGTATAGTCGGTCTCGATCAGGATCAACCCGGCCTCCACGCGTGCCACATCCAAGGCGAGTATACCTGCAGCGGCAATACCATAATCATGTCCAGCTGCAATCAAGGCATCCCAGACCGGTAGTGCATCGCCAGCATCCATCCAGATTTCATAACCAAGATCGCCGGTATAGCCAGTCCGCGAAATGGTGATGGGAATACCCGCAATTTCGTTGCGCATTAAACGAAAATATTTCAACCCATCCACAGACTTTTGTGCGCAGCAGTTCAGGATAGGCCTGGATTTTGGCCCCTGCAGACTGAGCGCGGCGACATCTGAACTGATATCGGTAACCGAAACATCCATTCCCACCGCGTTCATTACCAACCAGCGCAGGTTCGGATCAGCAGATGTCATGCGAAAGATATGTTCATCCAAACGGGAAATCGTGCCATCATCCAGCACTTTACCATCTGCATTACACCAGGGCGTATAAATTACCTGCCCAATCGACATTTTGAGAACATCCCTGGTAACGACCCTGTTCAGTAAACGCGCTGCATCCTTCCCCTCAATAAGGTACTTCATCAGAGGCGAAACATCAAAAAGCGCGGCAGAATTGCGGATCGCCCAGTATTCGCGCTCGTGATTCATTTCATACAACCCAGCAGTGTAATAACCAGACCAGCGCCGCCAATTTTGGAGCTGGTTGAGCGCAGACGTGCGGGAGTGAAAGGGAGTTTGTTTAAGCATAAAACCTCGCTTGGAGAGTAAAAACGTTTTGGGCCAGACAAACACTACTGGCCCAAAATTTTCCTAACTGGTGGCAATCCACCCAACTTTTTACATTCAAATGAAATTCTGTAAATGCTCTTCCGCACACCTGGTAGAAAACATGAAACTTGCGATTATCCTGGGTAACCGGGTGTCACACAAACAAGCCATGCTAACTGTCACTGCCGGGGATGGAAAAAGTAGCCTTTATTAGCCCGCCCGGTTGAATACATCAAGCTTTTACCGGGTTCGACAACTTACCCAGTCCCTCAATCTCCACAACAACTTCATCCCCCACCTTGAGTGGGCCCACCCCTGCTGGGGTGCCAGTAAAAATGATGTCGCCTGGTTCAAGGGTCATGATCGATGAAATAAAAGCCACCAGGGTAGAAACGTTAAAAACCATATCGCGTGTCGAACCCATCTGGCGTGGTTGACCAGACACTTTGCAAGTGATCAAGGCATCGGAAATATCAAAATCTGTATCAATCCAGGGCCCAAAAGAACAAAAAGTATCGAAGCCTTTAGCGCGCGTCCATTGGCCATCGGTTTTCTGCAAATCCCGGGCAGTCACGTCATTACCAACGGTATACCCCATAATATAACTACGGGCATCTTCCGTGGTAATGTTTCGGCCGCGCTTGCCGATCACTACCACCAGCTCGGCTTCATGTTCCACCTGCTGTGATTGCGGCGGCAGGATAATCGGATCACCTGGATTGATAATCGATGAAGGCGGCTTTAGGAAAATCAACGGCAGTTTAGGTACATCATTGCCCAATTCCCTGGCGTGTTCAATATAGTTTCGCCCCACACACACGATCTTACTGGGCAGACAAGGAGAAAGCAGCCTGACATCTGCAAGGGGAGTTGTGGCCTCGTGGCGGCGATATTCAGCATAGATACTGCCTTCGATTTCGCCAACATTTTCATCGAAGACCCAACCGTATTTTGGAGGCTGATTATTCGTTTGATATCGGATAATTCGCATATTAACCTACTTTTTGTGATTGTTCCGGTTCATCATACCCGCGAGGATGCTGTGAATGCCATTCCCAGGCGTCTGCAATAATATCTTTAATCGAATCGTGCTGTGGTTTCCAGCCCAATTCACGACGGATCTTTTCTGAAGATGCCACCAAACGGGCAGAATCCCCCGGACGGCGATCCAATTCAATGACCGGGATTGTCTTGCCAGAGACCTGGCTGGCAGTATCGATCACCTCGCGCACCGAATACCCGGTGCCAGAACCAAGGTTGTACACCATTTTGTCACGGTCCGCCAGTGCTTCCAATGCCAGGATGTGTGCCGAAACCAGGTCACCCAGGTGAATATAATCGCGGATACAGGTCCCATCAGGGGTGGGGTAATCAGTACCAAAAATAAGTGCAGATTCAGCCTGTCCCTGTGCCACCTGTAATACTCGCGGAATAAGATGTGATTCGGGTTGGTGGGCTTCACCTCGTCCGGGTAAGGCACCGCTGGCGTTAAAATAACGCAGAGCAGCAAAATGCAGCCCATAGATCTGGCGGTACCAATCCAAAGATTGTTCAACAGCCAGTTTGGTATATCCGTATGTATTTGTAGGTCCCAGAGGAGATTCTTCGGTAAGCGGTACTTCACTCGATTGGTAAACTGCCGCAGTAGACGAGAGTACAAAGCGTCTGACATTGGCTTTGACAGCCGCTTCGATCAGAGCAAGCGAATTAACCAGATTGTTACGCAGGAACTTGCCCGGATCCTTCATGCTCTCTCCGGCCTCAATAAATGCCGCAAAGTGCATAACAGCATCATAGTTTCGTTCGGATAAAGCCTGAGTCAGAGAATAGCTGTCCGAAGTATCCGCATGAACGAAGTTTGCCCCTTCCGGCACTGCCCGGCGATGGCCGGTCACCAGTGAATCATAGACTGTGACAGTGTGCCCTGCTCTTAACAAAGCCTCAGATGTGGCAGAACCAATAAAACCGGCTCCACCGGTAACAAATATATTCATGGTTTTCATCCTCGTCCGAAAAGTAATAATCCATGGGCTTTTACGAAAAACCCTGGTTCCAATTTTTTTGTTTAGCTATCAATCCTGATCCCCGGATGAAGCTGCATTTTTTAGAATTATTCAAGGTTTGGCGCGTATGTGTGCCAATCCGTGGCTTGCTGGTAAGCATGCCCCAACCGAAACAGGCCCGCTTCATCAAAATGCCGCCCCATTAGCTGCATGCCAACCGGTAAACCATTTCGATCAAACCCAACCGGGAAGGCCAACCCTGGGACACCCGCCAGATTGGCAGGCAAGGTAAAGACGTCTTCCAGATACATTGCCAATGGGTCATCACCATGTGCACCAATCTGGAAAGCTGTGGTCGGCGCAACTGGGCAGGCAATTGCATCCACTTCGTGAAAAACCTGCTCAAAATCTTTTTTAATCAATGTGCGTACTTTCTGCGCTTGACCATAATATGCATCATAGTAACCTGCAGAAAGTGCATACGTTCCCAGCATAATACGACGAGTGACCTCGTCTCCAAATTTTTCTCCGCGGGTACGTGTGAACACATCTAAAATATTCTGGCCGATTTGGGCGACCCTGGGACCAAACCGGATACCGTCATAACGCGCCAGGTTGGCGGAGGCCTCGGCTGGAGCAATCAGGTAATAAACCGGGAGTGCATATTCAGTATAAGGCAAACTGACCCGTTTGATCTCTGCGCCTAAATTTTCAAAAACGCTGATAGCTGCGCGAACTCGCGCTTCAACATCCGGCTGAATTCCCTCAATAAAATATTCATCGGGCACACCAATACGAACACCGCGCAGGTCTTGACCGGAAGATGCGTTGAAATCAAATTGAGCAGCTGTAACGTTTTGCGAAGTGGAGTCCAACGGATCGGGCCCAGCCATCAAAGAAAAGACCGGAGCCATATCCAGCACAGAACGGCTCAATATTCCGCAAGAATCCAGCGATGAGCCATATGCTATTAACCCATAACGAGAAACACGCCCGTAAGTCGGTTTGAGCCCGGTCACCCCACAAAATGAGGCCGGCTGGCGCACACTTCCACCTGTATCGGTGCCCAAAGCCACTGACACAAGATTGGCCGCCACAGCTGCCGCACTACCGCCTGAAGAACCGCCTGGTACGCGGGTCAGATCCCATGGGTTGTGGGTAACGCCATAAGCAGAGTTTTCGGTGGAAGACCCCATCGCAAATTCATCGGTATTGGTCTTACCAACGATAACCATGCCCGCTTCCTGCAGTCTTTTTACCGCCGTTGCCGTATAAGGGGGCAGATAACCCTCGAGAATTTTGGAACCGCAAGTGCATGGCATGCCTGTTACCGCCAAAACATCCTTGACCGCCAGGGGAATACCCAATAGCGAATTTTCTGCAACAGGTTCAAGCTTGCGCCGGCGATCTGCAGCATCGGCCTGCTCCAGTGCAGACCCGTCAGCAACGTACAGGAAAGCGTGCAACCTGCCATCCAGCGCAGCAATACGATCCAATACCGCCTGGGTCAGTTCGCGGCTGGAGATTTCGCCCTTATACAGCAGGGTGCGTGCTTCGGTTAGTGTAAGATCAGCAAGATTCATAATATGAGACAAAGGGAGATGAAAACAAAGAAACCAGGATGGAAATATTTTTAATTATTTCCTGGCGAGAATACTTATTCAAAAACCGCTGGAATTTTAAACTGTGAACGCTCTTTTTCGGGAGCAGATCTGAGCAAGACTTCCGTCGTCAGGCCAGGACGAGCTTCATCGATACGCAAAGAACTTTCATCGCCCAATACGCCTGTATTTAACTCAATTCGCGTGTCCGCTGTATTCAATTTTTGCAATTGAGCAACATGATCAAGAATAGCAGAAAGCTGCTCTCGATAGCGATTTTTCTCGTCATCGGTCAATTCGAGCCGGGCAAGACTGGCAATATGTTCAACTTCCAAGCGTGATAAGGGCATAAATTGAATTATAACGTATTCCGCTATCTCCAACCCTGGGCATACCAGCGCAAATATCTTTCCACATGTGCTGACCAGTATTTTTCGTCATGCCAACCGATATATTTGTGCCACTCATGTGGAATATTTTTTTGGCTCAGGAATTCCTCAAAAGGTACGATGACCTCATATTCACTATCACTATCGCCAGCATCCAACCAGATACGCGGTAATTGATCGGGCGGAATTGCCAGGATGTCACGCTTTAAGGAATTTTCGCCCCGAATAAAAATCGCGGGGGAATGTCCTCCGATCGAGCCAAATAGATCCGGATGACCAGCGCCAATATGCAGGGCCCATGCACCGCCGCGCGAGAGGCCACCGATGGCACGTTGGGTGGCAGCTACCTGCGTACGATACGTGCCATCAATGGTTGGGATCAGCTGCTGGATAAATACATCCTCAAATCTGTACTCGGCAGGCTGTTTGTAAGAATAATCGAATGGAAAAACAATTATAAAGGGCAGGACATCCCCAGCTGTAATCAGCCGGTCAGCCGTGGAAACAGCGCCAATACGGATCCACTGGTCCTCAATGTAACCCTGCCCGTGAAGCAGGTATAGAACAGGATAACGCATATTTATATCTAGCGAGTAGCATGGTGGCAGGTAAACTGTATAACGCATGGGCTTATCAAGTAGAAGAGTATCGATCACGCCTGTTTCCAGGCTGCCTGCCTGTGAATTGCAAACTACTGGGCCCATGGTAACCGTTGCGACTGCCAGGGATGCCACAGGCGTGGCTTTGACTACAACACTCGGTGTTGGTTGAATAGCCACGAGGGTATTTTTAAATTGCGGCAGAGCCTGCGTGGGGGCGCAAGCGGAAAAATATACACTGAGCAGTAAATAAAAAGGCAAAATCCAGGGTGATTTACGAGACATTGGGAAAATACTCAATAATCCATTTGACGAGTCTGACGGTTGGCATTATACTGCTTTCAGCACAAGAGATATCGGGGTGTAGCGCAGTTGGCAGCGCACCGCGTTTGGGACGCGGGGGCCGGCGGTTCAAGTCCGCCCACCCCGACTAAAAACAGCCGTTGGCCTTCAAAAGCCAGCGGCTTACTCTTTAAGAACAAGGCGCTCAACAGTTGAAATAGAAGTAAAATTGTAAGCGAAAATTGCATGGAGGTAGAGATGGCAAAGCTTAAGTTTGACGGTGTAATTGAGGCGGTGCGCTATGCACCGGATGGAAGAATCGAATTGGTACGCGCATATGAGCGCCGAGGCGCCACCTTTTCTGACAGTATTATTATTAAACGGGCAGGCCTGATTACTCGTTTGAATAACGGCCAAATATTTGTAACAGGCATGCGTAAAGAATTTTTGGGGAGCACATTTGAAACCAGCCGGGTCGTGCGACTCAACGGTGATGTTATCACCACTGGAAACGGAACCCAACGCGACCTGCTAGAAGAAGTGCCCAGTCTATAATTCCCAGTTAGCCGGATACCCGGCGGAGGCAGATCATGGAAATTGCTGACAGGACTCCATTCCGCAATGAAAGCGGTGTAATCGATATTTTTGGACGCATACAGGGCACGCTGAAATTTGGCTTGAACTGGTATCCGCGTTTACAAGCGCAAAATATAGTTATCGCAGTATTAGATAAAGTCCTGGGCTCTAACTTTATCCTGCTGCGCAATATCACCCTGCCCGATACCGATATCGATTTGCCAATGGTATTAATCGGACCTCCAGGTCTTTACTTAATCAACGTGACAAACGAACGCGGCGTTTACCGGGCCCGAGATGATGAATGGGGCACGATGGCTGGCGAAAAGTTTGTTCCCGCGAGTATAAACCTGGTTCAACGTACTGTTAAGCTTGGCCGTGTTCTCCAAATTTATCTCGACCGCGCCGGTTATAAAGATGTGCTGATAGTAGACCCTATCTTGATGGCTGCCAATCCGGGTATGCACATTGAATCGGTGCGTCCGACTGCGCGAATTGTCATGAGTGACGCTTTGGAACGCTTTGCCATTTCGATGAACCAGGCGCGCCCGATCATGAATACCAAAGTTACATCAGAGATCGCGCAAGTCATCGTAAATGGTCCAAAAAAACAGGCACATCCTGCCACGCCCCCCGATGCTTTTGCTTCAGTCCCCGAACCTATCAACAAAGAACAAGGTTCAGCCCAGGGCATCCCAACACTGGTACAACAACCCGGTTCAAACCCGGCTTTCTCTGCCGATACACTGGATTTCTCGTTTGATGAGAATAAGCAGAGTCAAAATACAGCCAACCAGCCTGTCTCGCAAAACTCAACCCTCAGAGCGGTAGCTTTTTCGAGTTCGAGTGATGACCTTGAACGTCTCCAAAATTCAACCGGTCAGCCACTGGATTCCGGGCTCCCAGTACAACCATTCTCTGAAAATCTTGAACCTGCCAGACCTGGCGCCAACTCAGCTGGCATCGGTACATCGACAAAACCCGCGCCGAAGAAAAAAGGCCTTTTCGGAATGACCACGGCCCAACTGACCACCCTTGGGATCGTCCTGCTCATCTGGTTGTGCGCCATGGCTGCCTTTGGAATTTACATCTACGTCAATCGATAATGTCCAACCCATTTCTGAGTATTATCATCCCTGCCCACAACGAAGAACGCCGCCTGCCCCAAACCCTGGAGCAGGTGGTGCATTTTGCCACCAACCAGGCTTTTGAAACAGAAGTATTAGTGATTGAAAACGCCAGTCACGACCAGACGCTGGCAGTTGGCAACGAATATGCCAGCCGCCATGCTATTGTGCGCGTACTGCATGATGATTTACCAGGGAAAGGACGTGCTGTACAAAAAGGTATGCTCGCTGCCAGGGGAGCTTATCGTTTTTTTGCAGACTCCGATTTTTCCATGCCCACCGCTGAAATCACGCGCTTTATACCACCGGCTATAGATATTCCAATTGCGATCGCTTCACGTGAAGCCCCGGGAGCCGTGCGTTACCATGAGCCTTACTACCGGCATTTCACCGGGCGCGTATTCAACAACCTTATCCGCATCCTGGTATTGCCAGCCCTGCATGATACACAATGCGGTTTCAAAATGTTTCGCGCAGATGCTGCGGAAGACCTTTTTCACCGTCAAACTCTGATGGGATGGTCATTTGATGTAGAATTGCTCTACATAGCCAGCCGCCGGAATTATCCAATCCTCGAAATTCCGATCCCATGGTACTTCAACCCTGAGAGCAAAATCAACGTCTTTCGAGATTCGTGGAAAATGTTTCTTGATCTATTGAAAATTCGCCGCAATGGGCGGCTGGGATTATATGATTGAAAAGCCCGGCCTGCATCTTGAACAGGCCCTGTGGGAAAAAGGATTTCACTTTATTGGGGGTATTGACGAAGCTGGGCGCGGCGCCTGGGCAGGCCCAGTCATGGCAGGCGCAATTATTCTTCCAAACCATGCAAACATCCAACACAGCCTGGCTGGTGTGCGTGATTCAAAAAAAATGACACCTCGACAGCGTGAATATTGGGCCCAGGTGATCAAAGCTGAAGCTTTGGCATGGTCGATTGGCTCGACAACCAACGCCGAAATTGACGAGATCGGAATCTTGCCTGCCAACCGCCTGGCCATGCAGCGTGCCATTGAAGGCCTGACGTTGATGCCCGAATATTACTTATTCGACTTCATTCACTGGAAAAACTGCCCTTATCCCGGCGAAAAATTTATCAGAGGCGAAACACAGTCTCTTAGCATCGCGGCTGCCTCGGTATTGGCCAAAACTGAACGGGATGCATTGATGCATATACTTGATGATCAATTTCCAGGTTATGAGTTGGGGCGTCATAAAGGCTATGGTACAGCCATTCACCGAGCTGCGATTCAAAGATTGGGGCTATCAGCCATTCACCGGAAATCATTCAAAATCGGATAGCAAAATAAACCAACCTTCGGTGGGTCAGGACAACCATTTGAGATCCTTTCAGTTGAACACGGCAACGTTGTATACGCCGCCCAGATGAAAGCTTGACCCAGGAACAAATGGCGCAGTTTGGCAAATACCTGGAAATCAATATAAAGGGCCTGATACAACAGGTAAGTCATATAAAACATCCCGAGTCTCTTGCTCAGGATGTTTTATATCAGCAATAATTTTTCTTTTTGAATTTCACTCCAGAATAAAGTTATCGATCAAACGGGTTTTCCCAATATGGACAGCCAGAGAAAGCAGCGCCTTTGTTTCAATAGTCTCCAGCTCAGCCAGGGACTCGTAATCGGCGCAGGAAACATATTCCAACCGGGCCAGCGGCTCGCTTCCAACCACTTCCCTGACAATCTGGCGCAGCTGCTCGGCATGTTCTTCACCGTTGTCAAAAGCTGATTTGGCGGCAGAAAGTGCCCGGTACAATACCGTGGCAGCCTGGCGCTGAACCATGTCCAGATAGCTGTTACGGCTGGACATAGCCAGGCCATCTGCTTCACGCTGTGTGGGACAAATCACAATTTCAATCGGATAGCTCAAATCACGCGTCATCTGGCGGATCACTGCGGCTTGCTGAGCATCCTTTTGCCCAAAATATGCTTTATCGGGCCGAGTGGCGTTAAAAAGCTTTGAGACGACCGTTGTTACACCTCGAAAATGACCAGGACGTACAGAACCTTCCAGTGGTCGTGTAAGAGTGTCCACATCCACCCAGGTCTGGTAGCCAGGCGGGTACATAATTTCGGGAGTGGGCATCCAGACAACATCCGCTTGGACATCTGCAAGCGCCTGCAGGTCACGCTGCGTGCTGCGAGGATATTTTTCAAGGTCTTCATTGGGCGCGAACTGGGTGGGATTGACAAAGATGGTAACGATGACGCTTTTACACTCACTTTTGGCACGCCGCACAAGGGCTATATGCCCGGTGTGCAGATAGCCCATGGTCGGCACAATCCCAACCGGGCCATCCAATAAACCACGAGCGTAAAATAGTTCTTCAAGCGCGGTAGCAATGATCATAAGACTAACCTTCTATTCACAAAACGGAACCGGACGCGGCTGAATAAATTGGCCAAAAGCCTCAAAAACCGGCCAGCCATCCCATTCTGCCGGACGAGGCAGATTAAGCGCCCAGGCAGCCGTTGCAGCTGTATCAGTAGTCTGGACAGGGGTGGTCAGCTGTCCAGGACGCACCCCTGGGCCAGAAATCACCCACGGTATGGTCATGTCATCCTTCATGCGCGAGCCATGGGTTTGGTCATGCCCACCATGGTCAGCGGTAACAATAATAAGCGTTTCCTGGCGGATGCCGTGATCGTCCAAGTCTTTGAGCAGAGTTCCCAGGGCTTCATCCGCACGCTGGACAACACTGATATATTGGGGGCTAAGCCAACCATAGACGTGACCCATGGCGTCTGGTGTGGCAAAATGCACAAACATAATGCCAAAATCGACCGGAAATTCCTCAGTGATGCGCTGCGCAATGACCACATCACGGTCGTTGATATATCGAAATACATCCAGGCTGCCAGGTTCTGTAATCTGCCTTAATTTTTCCTTACCCACAAACATAACAGTTTTCAACCCGGCAGCGTGCGCCAGATCAAACAAGTCAGTCCCTTTTGCGTAGCCTCTCTCTGGCAAGTAATCATTCCAATCGACACCGTGCTTGGAAGGGCATAAACTTGTCAGCATGGAGGCGTGTGACGGCAGCGTAGAGCTCGGGAATATTGTTTGAGCAGTAAGAGTATAGGCGCCAGTTTGCATCAAGGCCAGCAGGTTCGGCATGGGAGCCAGGCTGATGGCATCCGGGCGCAGACCATCGATACTGAGAATCAGCACACGTCGCACCAAAGGCCGGGGGGTTGGGCTGGCAGTCTGCGAAGCCGTGGGCAGGGGTGTTAGGGTAACTGTTGGTGGCGGCAGCGTAGGCCTGGTCGTTGCCGTTTGGGTGGCCTGTTGCGGCAGAGTCGCAGACGGCGTCGGGGCGACCGGCGCAACTGGCTGACAGGCGCTCAATAACAATGTGGTTACCGCAAACAGGGAGAGATACCGCAAAAATGGAGTGCTCTTCATGAGAATTTTTTGTCCTCTTTTACTAAGCTGGCCCGATCATATCACTAAGCTTACCCACAATATTATCACCAGGTCTGCCCGCTTTTGTGGACAAAACTGCTCACGTTTTTTAAGATTACCTTATTGAACCCTGGCCCGGTTGGCAGTACACTAAACATACATTATTTTGCACAAGGAGGAAATATGCCAGCATTAAATCGTGTCCAATTGATAGGGTACTTGGGGAAAGACCCAGAGTCCCGCTTCATCCCAACCGGAAAACAAGTGACGCACTTCAGCCTGGGGGTAACACAGCGCTGGAAAGCTGATGGCGAAACCAAGGAAACCACCGATTGGATTTATGTTGAAGCCTGGGGGCGGCTGGGCGAGATTTGTGGCCAATACTTGCACAAAGGCAGCCTGGCATACGTGGAAGGGCGTCTAAAAGTGGAGCGCTACGAAGACAAAGGCGAGACACGTTATTCGACAAAAGTTGTGGCACTGCAAGTGCAGATGCTTGATCGTAAGGGCAGCGAAGACCCGGTCATGACCGTGGAAGAGGGTACCGAAGAATATGAGGCATAAATACTCTGGGGCGGGTCTGAGACCTGCCCCAGAGTATTTATGCCCAATTTCTCAAATCTTGCATATCTGATTTGTCTGGTCAGGGCATCACGGCAAAGTGGTTTTTGAGGGTGTAGGTAATATAGTTTTGCCACAGACGAATGATGGCATCCTGGTGATAATCATGATTGGAAAATGTCTGGAAAACCACACGCCCTTCCAGGCAAGTAGCCATTACCCCGTAATCAGATTTTTGTTTTTGGAAGATCCCTGCCAGCAAGGTGGCATTACTGCCAGGTGAAATCCGGATTAAATCACCGGCTTGGAATGGCCAATAGCGCGTGTAGTTGATCAGTGGCATGGCATTGTTTGGGTCACTAAAAATGGGGTGGGATGAATCCAACCAATAAATAGAATCAGCTAGTTCCCAGTTGCGCTGATATTCGATCCCACAGTTGGCCAGGACTGGCTTGATCTTTCCCTCACCGATCCGATCCAGATACCAGACCTCAGCAACCAGGGCTGTCTTATCTCTGGCAATTTTTTCACCAATCACATCCCAAAACTCTCCCTGGACTTTCGATTTAGACTCAGCTCCGATAATGATCAGATCCCATTGGACTGGCGAATTGAGATTTTCCATCAAGTGACCAATCGCATCGCCAACATGTGTATATTTCAATCCCATGCCATTCAGCGCATCACTTATCCACAATCCAATATCCTGGGTATCTTCATAAACCAAGATTTTAGCATTCTTGATACGTGCCTGCACATCCCGGGTTGGCACCTCCGTCGCAGGAGATTGCGGCTGGACGAGCTGCCCGGCTTGCTGGGTTAGTTGAGCCGAAGCATTTGTAGCCAGAACTTCCAAAGCCACCTTGGTCGCGTCTACTAATTGCGCTGGGGCAGGAGCATTATTGGTTGCCTGGATCTCCAGAGCCACCTTGGTCGCGTCTACTAATTGTGCTGGGACAGGAGCATTATTGGTTGCCTGGATCTCCAGAGCGATTTTTGTCGCGTCTACAACCGGGGCTGGCCTGGGAGCGTTTTGAGTGGCCAGGATTTCCAAGGCAATCTTGGTCGCATCAACAGGAATTGCTGAAGGCACTTGTGGCACGGCCCCAGGCATACTGCAGGCCAATAATGTGAGGAATAACGCAATGACAGAGTAGAGCGGGCGCAAATGATGGGCAAACATGGCTTCATCCTTCCAAAATGGGTTGCTTAATTTTTACACAAATTATGGGCTGGGACATTAAAAATTTGGGGCAATATAAAAACCCGTTTCCGAGGAAACGGGTTTTTAGTCTAATGAATGGCTGACTACAGGCTGGAACGAATATGAACGATATCGCCATCCTTGACAATATATTCCTTGCCCTCCAGCCGGAATTTACCTTTGGCTTTGCATTCAGCCATAGTGCCGAGCGTGATCAAATCATCGTAAGCTACTACCTCTGCGCGTATAAACCCGCGAGCAATATCAGTATGGATTTCGCCAGCCGATTCAACCGCAGTCGCGTGGCGGCGGGTGGTCCAGGCACGGACTTCATCCTCACCCACAGTAAAGAAAGACTGCAAGTTCAGCAAATCATAGGATAACCGAATCATTAGGTTAAGCGCCGGCTCTTGAATCCCGTATTCAGCCATGAAAAGCTGGGCATCTTCGCTGGATAACTGGGATATTTCCATCTCCAATTTCCCTGGTAAGGCCACAGAAGGGTGATCGAGTTCGATTGTTGGGGCTTTTTGGGTATCACTCATGTTAAAAACAGTCAAAATTTGTTTACGGGTGAGCAAACCGAAACTGGATAATTCCCTTTCTTCTTCCGCCGAATACTCCAATTTGCGCAAGGGCAGATTAGCGTTCAGGGCATCCAGAAGACGGGTGAAGAGCAGTGTCTGACGTTCATTGAGCCCTTTATCCGTGCCACCTTTTTTGCGCTCATCCAACAAACGCTCCAACTTCCGCTCGACAGCGATCTGATCATTCAGGAGCAGCTCGGTCAACATGGCATCGGCATCGCGGACAGGATTGATTGAACCAGCCGGATGCGGCACGTTGTCATCATCAAAACAGCGCACAACATTAATATATCCGTCCATCTGCGCGAGAGTATTCAGCAGATTTCCTGAAATACCCTTTGAATTGCCATCCAACCCGGCAATATCCGCGTAGGTGACCTTGGCGAAGATAGTTTTCTTCGGTTTGAACATACCGCTGAGACGATCAATTCGCGTATCGGGCACATCCACAACGCCAGTGTGAACTTCGATCCTACCTGCCGAAGCAGTAGTGGGAGTGTTACTACGTGTCAACGCATTGAAAATGGTTGTTTTTCCAGATTGGGGGAGACCTATAATACCTAGTTTCATCTTGACCTTATGCTTGAGAGTGGTATACTTTGCCCTGCAACTAGCCGGAGTGGCGGAACAGGCAGACGCGCACGACTCAAAATCGTGTTCCGTAAGGAGTGTGGGTTCGATTCCCACCTTCGGCACAGAAATTATACCCTATTGAGTGCTTTATCCCCCGGGAAAGGTGCTCACTGCAGCGCAATTGCATTCCTTGAAATTTTCGTTTGCAGTTGGCAGGGTAATCCATACTACTCTATTTGAGCGACACTGTTTCATGCTAAAAATGTAATTGTACTTAGTTCCAGATGCCAGCATAAAAAATGGGATAATCCATGTGGATTATCCCATTTACTTTTTCTTTATCCGATCTCAGGCGGCAAGCCCGGATTGACCATACAAAATCTGTTTAATACGATTGACTTTCCGTTCCATATCTTTCTTGATTAAAATATCAGTTGTAATCTTTTGAATGGCATACATGACAGTGGTATGATCGCGCCCACCCAGCGCTTCGCCAATTTGCGGCAACGAAGCATTGGTTTCCTGTCGCAGCAGATACATGGCAACCTGGCGTGGTTCGGCAATACGCTGTGAGCGGTCACGGCCAATCAGGGCTTCCACCGAAGTTTGCCACTCATTGGCTACCAGGGTAATAAGTTTCAGCGGCGGGACATTGCGCACCTGCGGAAGCAGATCTGCGAGGGCCATTTCTGCCAGCGGCAGACTAAGCGGAACGCCGGATAGATCAGAAAAGGCGATAATTCGATTTAGCGCACCTTCAAGCTCGCGAATATTCGACTGAACTCGCCGGGCGATCATATCAAGAATTTCATTCGGCACATCGCGCCCGATCTTTTCAGCTTTGTAGCGTAAAATCGCCTGGCGGGTCTCAACGTCGGGCATTTGAATATCGGCAATCAGCCCCCATTCAAAACGCGAACGTAAACGTTCTTCCAACGTCACCATCGATTTGGGAGGCCGGTCTGACGAGACAATGATCTGTTTATCCTGGCTGTGCAAGGTATTAAAAGTATGGAAAAACTCTTCCTGAGTACCTTCCTTGCCAGCAATGAATTGAATATCATCGATCAATAAAACATCTGCGGAACGATATCTTTCCCGAAATGCCTGCGTCGCATGTGTGCGAATGGCGTTAATCATGTCATTGGTAAACTCTTCCGATGAAACATAAAGCACATTCAAACCCCGGCTGTGGCATGAATTCCCAATTGCATGCAAAAGATGGGTTTTCCCAAGCCCAACACCACCATACAGGAACAACGGGTTATAAGCCCTGGCCGGTTTTTCAGCAACCGCAAGCGCCGCAGCATGAGCCAGACGGCTATTGGCGCCAACCACAAAATTCTCAAAAGTGTAACGGGAATTCAAAGTGGGGTTACGCTGTTTCGCAACGACTGGCTGCCCATTACCCATAGTTTCGCCATCATCAACGACATCTTCAGTTGCAACCACGTCTTGCCCAGTAGCAACCACGAAACGCACATCCACCGCGCGATTCATCATCCCTGCCAATAAACGGACCACGGTACTTAAGAGGCGGTTATCCAACCAATCGCGCGCATATGCATTGCTCACAGCAATAGTCATTACGCCGTCTTCATAAGTCAAAGGAGTTGTATCCCGAACCCAGGTATCAAATGAAGCTCGGGGCATTTCCATCTGGAGTTGGGAGAGTACCGATTGCCATGCCTGTTCTGCTTTCATGTATTGCTCCAATAACAGTATTAAGGGAAGAGACTATAAACCCTCTGCAAAACCTTGCAGAGAGATGGTATAAAACGCAATTTTATAAAATCAAATCAGGGATACGGGATGACTTGCTACTTACATCCCTCGTGAACTACTCCATTCATTCTAGCAAAAAGAATGAAAACACGCCACACGATCAGCCTACGCTACCTTAAAAACTTCCTCTTTTTTAAGACACGCAAACCTTAAAGAAGTGCTCAATAGAAACTGACGGTTTCACGCATGATTAGAACGCGTGTTTCAGCCACGATCGACTTGAATTAATTTTATAACCCCCATATATGGGGTCGACAATGAAATTATCGCAAGTTATCGTATATATATCTTAAAAAACCCGAAACCAACATTCCAAAATGTTTGAGCGCGTGAAACCTGATATTCAATGACTCGTTTGAATATTCTCAGCTTGACCAATCAGAAAATCATTTACCGGAAGGTTGCAACCATTTAACCAACGATCAAGTCAGGCAAAACTGACTAGCCCAAGAATGCGATCACTAGAATTCCACAAAAAATGATCAGAGAACCTACCATGCGCCAACCACCCAACCGCTCTCCAAGAAAACGCCAACCTGCCATGGCACCCAACACCACGCTGAATTCACGAATGGCACCCACGTAACTGACTCGGGAGATGGTATAAGCCACCATAACCAGCATGTAGGCGCTAACAATTAACAAACCTATGCCCACAATCCGAAGCCAGTGATCAGCCAATTCGGTTTTTAATACTTTCCAACCATACTTATGAAACATAAGTGGAGTGGTGAAAACAGGCACGAGGAAAAAAATCAGCACTGCATATGAATAAGCCGGGGTATGTTTAACTGCCGTTCCATCAATGACTGAGTAAATCGAGATCAATACTGCCAATAGCAACGCTAATATTATCCCGCGCATATGCGGTTTTTCACGACGCCGCGAAAATAGATTACTACTGCCAACGATTAATAAGCCAGTGATAATAATACCTAACCCGAACGAGCCGCCGGTGGTAAATTTCTCTCCCAGAAACAGCACAGACCAGATTGCAATTAAAGCCGGTGCGGCCCCACGCGCCAAAGGATAGACCAGCGAAAAATCTGCATCACGATAGGCTGTTGACAGGGTTATGTAATAGCCCACCTCAACCAGCACACTGACAAACAACAGCAACCATACATCACGAACCGGTAAGCCCGAAAACAACAAACCGGGTAAAAATACAGCCGATCCAAGTAAAGTCGCCCACCAGGTAGCGATATACTTTTCGCCAGCCTGCTTGAGTAAAAGATTCCAGGTAGTGTGCAAAAAAGCAGAGCAAAACAGTAAGGAGATAGCGAATATGGACATGAGAGTATTGGTGATCGAAATGGCATGAACAAACAAAAAGGCGGTTTTCACCGCCGGTATTTCAGTCTTCTGACATGTGACAAAAAATATTGACCAACCTGCGCTCTGCAGATAATTGGATTATGACTACCCACCAGTTGTTAATTATTCATATCTACCGACGGGGTACCCAGGCCAGGATCGATGTACCTTCCCCAACGACTGAGGCAATCTCGATATCACCCCCCACGTGGTGGGCGCGGGTATGCATGTTGGAGAGACCATGACCCAGCGTCATATCCATTTTTTCTATCTCAAACCCATGACCATTATCATGGATTTCAAGCATCACCCGTTCTTGCGAAGTCCACAGGGTAACATCCACCTTCTTGGGGCGGGCGTGCTTGGCAGCATTCGCAAGCGCCTCCTGGCAAATATGGAATAAAGCCAACGCATTACCTCGTGGAATATCTTTAAGATCATCTGGAATACCGTTCAGATTGGCTTCCGCCAGGGTATTGACGCGGAACTCCATCATTAGCCGGCGCAGCCCATCCAATATATTTTCATCCCCAAACTGGCGGGGACGTAAATCCAAAATATAAGATCGGATATCACGGATGGTGTGATTTAGGCTATTGATAGCCTGCTGGATACGATCAGCAGATTTTTCCGGTTCTTCGGTAGCAAGCAAGCGGGCATGCTCCAGCACTAATCCCACCCCATAGATGGATTGAATAATGCCATCGTGCAAATCCATCCCAATCCGGTCACGCTCCTCAAGTACCGCCAAACGGCGCGCATCAGTGTGAAGCCGCGCATTTTCAATGGCCAACCCGGCCCAACTACCAATGGCTGTAATAACCTGAATATCGTGATCATCCAACGGTGTCGAACTACGGGTGACCGCACTTAATACGCCAACCAGATTGCCACTTGAAGCGAGAGGAAAACATGCCATTTGCTTGAAGCCCGCATCCACAACTGCATCCTTCAAATAGCGCATATCATGGGCCAGATCGTGGCTGACGACGGCTTCACCGGTTTTTGCAACCAACCCAATCATCCCCTCGCCATACCGAAAGCGGTTACGAGTCCAAAAAACCTCGGCGGCCTGCCCGCGATGCAGAACCAGCCGCAATGTTTGCTTATCTTCTTCAAGTAAGAAGATCTCGCCAGATTCCACTTCCATATAGTCCATTACCAGCGAGAGTGTTTTATGAAGGATCTCATCGAGCTTGAGAGATGCCGTAAGGACACCGGCAATATTATTAAGCAAAGCCAGATCTTGATTCCGACGCGTCAGCGCTTGATCGCGCTGTTTTAGTTCGTCATATGTGCGCGCATTGTTAATGGCCACAGCAGCATACGTAGCCAGCATCTGAATAATTCGCTCATCATCCTCTGTGAACCCATGATGACCAATCTTTTCAGTCAGATAAATCTGCCCAAGTTGGTTTTCGCCCCGGCGGATGGGTACGCCCAAAAAAGAGCGCATACGCGGATGATTGCGCGGAAAACCAACACTACGGCTATCCGCCGAAATCTCAGGGATGCGAATGGTATGCGCAGTATTCATCATAGCGCCCAAAAGTCCTTGCCCTGTAGGGGGATGTGGAATACGGCGCATCTCGTTCTGATTCATTCCAACGGAAATAAACTGCTTAAGCTTGCCATCATTCCCCAAAACTCCCAGTGCTGCATAACGCGCCTGAACCTGCTCACAGGCCACCGTAGCAATGCGTTCCAGCAATGTCTCAAGCGAAACATCCTCCACAAGCTGAAGGCTGGCCTGGTGGAGCGCAATCAGTCGATCTTCCAATTGCTGGCGCGTTAATATCATTGACTATGTCCTCGTGGAGTTATTCTACTCTACCCATCCGAATTGTCAAGTTGATAGGTTTTGCCAGCATGAGATCGTAAAATTACTTTGTATCGTTACCATATCAATTGGGTCAATTAATATTATTTTGCCAGGGAAAAAATGGGATCTTCTCGTCTGCCCGGATTTTACAAGCTAAGTATTGAAGAACGCCT
>CAINXK010000480.1 GCA_903854805.1 uncultured Anaerolineae bacterium | reverse complement strand
CGCAGCGGTTACCGGTTGGCCTTCAGTTTCAACAGCGCCGTGACGGGTGAGGGCGCGGATGTGTTGGTGGTGGATGATCCGCTTAAGGCCCAGGATGCCGATAGTCCGCTGCAGCGCGAGCGGGTTAATGAGGTCTACGATCATGCGCTCAGCACTCGCGCCAATGATCCGCGCGCTGCCCGGCGCGTGATCATTATGCAGCGGCTGCATGAGCAAGATCTGACCGGGCACTTGCTCGGCAAGCTGCACCTGGATGGTGCGCCTTATTATGAGCACCTGTGCCTGCCGACCGAATATGCGCCGCGGCTGTTTGTGCCGTTGCGTGCGCATGCCGATCCACGCAGCGTACCGGGCGAACTGCTCTGGCCGGCGCGTTTTGGCGAAGCCGAGAACGCGGCCGCCAGGGTCAACCTGGGGCAGCGTGGTTACGCCGGTCAACATGATCAGCGCCCAGCGCCTGAGGGTGGCGCGATTTATCAGGCCAGCTGGTGGCGGGCTCAAAACCGCAGCGATGTGCGCAGCGAGCAGGTAAACGTGGTGGGGCGTTGGCTCTCATGGGATACTGCGCTTAAGGATAAGGAGCAACACGATAGCAGTGCCCTGACAGTCTGGGAGCTGCTTGCGGATTACCGCCTGCGGCTGCGTTTTGCGAGCTGGCAGAAGCTGCAGTTTCCGCAGTTGGCCAGTGCCATTCAGGATGAGGCGCGCCGCTGGATGCAGGATGGCAAGCTGCGTGGTATTCTGATCGAGGATAAGGCCAGCGGTATCAGCGCCTTGCAAACACTGGAGCAAAGCGCCGCGCCGGAAATCGCCAGCTTGCTGAGGCCATTTCAACCAGGTCAGCTGAGCAAGGTTGCGCGTGCGCGCCAGGCCAGTTTGTGGTGTGAGCGCGGTTGTATCTTGCTGCCCGAACCATGCGAAGAAGTGCCCTGGTTGTATGAATTTGAAGATTTGTTGTATAAATTTCCGTCTGCGGCGCTAAACGATCCGGCCGATAGTCTGGCTCAGGCTGTATTGTATCTGGAGAATTTGCTGGCGGATGGCTGGCAGGCCCGGCAGGGCGCGAGCGGCGGGGTGGAAAAGGACCGCTCTCGCTCCGCATGATCCTGGCGGAGGCGGGCAAGGCCAACTCATTCCAGCCCGGTTAAGAACTTCTCCATCTCCGGCGTATATTTTTCTGTACGCTTTTTGTTGACTTTTGGCAGGAGATGGTCGGGGTGAGGGCATGCCAGAACTGAAAAGGTAGAATTTTATTCTGATGGTTAGGACCTTCGGAAAACTGAACCGTACTCGCGGTAGCGGTCCGGGTTTCAGCACCCATGCGGTTATGCTATACTTTTGGTATGAATATTCAATCGTTGGGCTATCGCACTGACCTGATCTTCCCGCGTTTTGAAGGCCAAATTCTTGATCGCGGCAGTTACCAGGTCATCCTGACCCGCACCAACCCCACTTTTTATTGGGGCAATTTTCTTTTATTCGAAAACCCGCCAGGTCCAGGAGATCTTGAAAACTGGAAGGCTATTTTTAAGCGCGAAATTGGGTCGCAAATCGGAGCAAAGCATTTCGCTTTCGGTTGGGACGGCATCCATGGAGAGTTGGGTCAGATCGGCCCTTTCCTGGATGATGGTTTTAACCTGTCGCAATCCGTGGTTCTGACCACCGGGCAGGTCAGCATTCCACCCAAATACAACCTTGAGGCTGTAGTTCGTCCGCTGAGCGAAGCCTGGGAGTGGGAGCAGGCGATTGAAAATCAGATCGCTTGCCGGGAGATTGGACACAGCCTGGATGACTACCGGATCTTTAAGCGCGACCAATTTGCGCGCTATCGCCGCATGACCAGTGCCGGATTGGGACATTGGTTTGGCGCATTCCTGGGTGGGCAGTTGGTGGCAGACCTTGGGGTTTACACTTCTGGAAAAGTTGGACGGTTTCAACAGGTTGGCACCCACCCTGATTACCGCCGCCAGGGGATCTGTGGGGCTTTGGTCTACCAGGCCAGTTGTTACGCCCTGAACCAGATGCAGCTCGAGACGCTGGTGATGGTTGCGGATGAGCATTATCACGCTGCCAGGATCTATCAATCGATCGGTTTCAGCCCGCAGGAACGCGAGGTAGGGATTGACTGGTGGAATAAGACCCAGGCTTGAGCCCGGCATAAATGGTTCTGCCCAGATTTGTGGGGGAAAATAATAATTTGCGCTGTCTGTGGCTTGTGCTTAACACGAACAGGGATTGCAGGGACGATTTTGGGTGTTTTTTATCACGAATAAGTGCCGAATGGACGAATGACACGTAGTTTCTTTGGAAGATAGCGCGCAAAAGCGCTGCCAAAAACTTGCGTGGTGCGGCATGGTG
>CAINXK010000479.1 GCA_903854805.1 uncultured Anaerolineae bacterium | reverse complement strand
TGGCATTTTGCTTGCTTTCAGTGGCGTGGTGCTGATTAACTGGCCATAACCACACAACGATATGCATATAATAAACGTAAGCGGATTGCGGAATTGGTCGCAGTCCGCTTACGTTACCCTGTTTTCCCGCCACTTCCACCGGCTAAATAACCTGCCCTGTCCGAACAGCACCTTTTCGATTGCCCGGTGATCTTTGAAAAAGCGAAACATGACTGCATCTCCAGAAGAATTGCCTGTCTCCGCTTTCTTTTCAGAAAGGCGAAATTATCCACATCCAGGAATGTAAATACAAGGGCGGTTTTCTTATTTTCTTCAATATTTGCGAATCGTCATCACGGGGTTTGAAAATCACTGCTTTTTATTTCTGGCTAGTATAATTAGAGAAGATTTACCCAAATTACCAGGAGAACGAATGTCAAAACACAAGTCCTCCGCAGTTCTCTCACTTCCGCGGGACGAAATAATAAAAGATTATCGCCTTGCCTACCAATCACGCCAGGCATCAGTGATTGGGCGCCGTGAAGTTTTAAGCGGTAAAGCCAAATTTGGTATCTTCGGTGATGGCAAAGAAGTCGCACAATTGGCGATTGCGCGCTCTTTTCAGAAAGGTGACTGGCGCTCTGGGTATTACCGTGACCAGACCTGGATGTTCATGTTGGGTGTAACTAAGCTGACTGATTTTTTTGCGCAGCTGTACGCACATGCTGATGTGAATCACGAGCCCGCTACAGCCGGGCGAGCCATGAATGGACATTTTGCTTCGCGATATCTCAACCCGGATGGCTCGTGGCGCAATCAGACCGAAATGTACAATGTCGCCGCTGATGTTTCGCCAACAGCAGCTCAAATGCCCAGGACCGTTGGGCTGGCATACGCTTCCAGGCTGTACAGGCAGATCCCAGAGCTATCTGAATATACCCAATTCTCTCACCGCGGTGATGAAATTGCCTGGGTCAGCATCGGAAACGCATCCACATCTGAGGGTTTGTTCTGGGAATCAGTCAATGCGATTGGAGTATTAAAATCGCCAGCTGTGGTAACCATTTACGATGATGGATACGGCATCTCTGTTCCAAACCAGTTCCAAATGGTCAAAGAAAATATCGGCGAAATCTTGCGCGGCTTCGAACGCAATGCATCCCAACCTGCGGAGCTTGCCGAACGAGGCTTCGATTGCTATACAGTCCGCGCCTGGGATTACCCCGCCCTGTTGGAAACATTTGCCGCCGCCGCCGAAACCGCGCGAGAATATCATATTCCAGCCCTGGTGCATGTTACCGAAGGAACCCAACCCCAAGGACATAGCACATCCGGTTCGCAGGAAAGGTATAAATCGCCGGAACGCCTGAAATGGGAAACCAAATACGACTGCCTGACACAAATGCGAGCATGGGTACTGGATAACGAGCTGGCCACCGAACAAGAATTAACTGCATGGGAAGACATCGACCGCGAAACGGTGGAAGATGCTCGCAAGCTGGCCTGGGAAGCATACCTCACGCCCATCCTGGCTGAACGCAAACTGCTGATTGGGATTCTTGACGAATTGGTGCCTGTCTCTGGGCATGCGGCTGAATTAGCTCGCATCCGCAATGGATTGTTTACCATTCCCATCCCCATCCGGCGCGATATGCATATTGCAGTGCACGAGGCGCTGCGTACACTGCGTTCTGATCAAAACCCTGTTTATGATAAGCTGAAAAACTGGAAGCAATCCGAACAGGCCATCAATGAGCAGCGCTTTGGTTCGCACCTGCATTCAGGCACTGCCCTAAAAATTACCCCAATCGCCCCCATCTATTCATCAAAATCACCAAACATCATGGGATTTGAAGTACTGAATGCCTGTTTTGATGCCGCAGTTGAGCGAGACCCGCGCATTATCGCCTTTGGTGAAGATGTGGGACAGCT
>CAINXK010000478.1 GCA_903854805.1 uncultured Anaerolineae bacterium | reverse complement strand
CTATTTGTGATCATGCAAAATGCCGGAGACCCGATTGCCACCATGGGAGGGCGATCGGTGACTCGCGCCGCTGATCGCGAACGCCTGACCCGCCAACTCGGTCTGGATAAGCCAATCTACGTTCAATATATCTTTTGGCTGATAGGCAACGACTGGACCAAAACTGATATGGATGGCGATGGCATCGCCGAGACAACCGGCAGCCGGCACGGTGTTTTACGCGCCGACTTTGGCACATCGCTGGTTAAAGTCGGGCAACCAGTCACATCTGTCATCTGGGACCGGCTCCCAAATACACTCTTGTTAATGGTCACGGCTGAATTTGTGATTATCTTTGGGGCCTTGCTGGTGGGGGTCTATTCCGCTCTCAGACAATATTCCCTGCTCGATAACATCATGACCGGAATTTCCTTCGTCGGCTACTCCATGCCGATTTTTTTCATCGCACTCTCAACCATTTATATTTTCTCCGTCAATTTCAAACGCTGGGGCTGGCCTTATCTGCCGGCGGTTGGTATGTTCGACCCGAAGGTGGGCCAAACCCCCGCACAGGTGATCCTGCACATGATCCTGCCGGTCTTCAGCATCGCCTTCATCAGTTTTGCGTCTTACAGCCGCTATATCCGCAGCACCATGTTGGAAGTCCTTGGGCAAGATTACATCCGCACAGCTCGTTCCAAAGGCTTGCCCAAACGCGAGATTACCTTCATCCACGCGCTTAAGAATGCGGCCCTGCCGATTGTAACGGTCGTGGGACTGGACCTGCCACTGCTGCTGGGCGGGGCGGTCGTCACCGAACGAATTTTTGCCTGGCCCGGCATGGGACGCCTGTTCCTTGACCATGTTGAGCGTGGCGATACACCCGTGGTCATGGGCATCCTGATGCTGATCGCCGCGGCTGTAGTCTTTTTCCAAATTATCACCGATGTGGTTTATGCCTGGCTTGACCCCAGGATTCGTTACAGCTAACCAGCCTACAAATTACGAATTGAGCATGGTTGATCAATTACGTAATTCACAAGTGCGCATTGAAGAATAATTCCCGGACCTGACCCATGAGCGAAACTCACAGCGCTGTTGCCCAATTATTTATCGAAGAAGTCGAACCTCCGCCTCTATCGCTTGCCAATCTGACATGGCGGCGTTTTTTACGCCACAAGATGGCTTTGATAGGTGTGGTGATCCTGTGCCTGCTGGTACTCTATTCCTTTGGGGGTGGTTTTTTCGTCAGCGAGGAATATTCCAATACACCCAATACCAGTTTGCGCCTGGATGCCCCCGTCGCGGCACACCCCTTCGGCACAGATACAATCGGGCGCGATATTCTGGCCCGCACCATCTACGGAGGCCAGATCTCGATCCTGATCGGCCTGACCGCCGCCACAGTTGAGGTGCTGCTGGGTATCTTGATCGGCGCACTGGCAGGTTATTACGGCGGCTGGATTGATAATGTTTCGATGCGCTTCACCGAAGCAATGCTGAATATCCCGCAGATTTTACTGCTCATCATCATGTCTAAATATTTCGCCGGGAACGTACCCAATATTCAGCTGCTTGGGCGTACTTACAGCGGCAGCGTAGTGGTGATCATCATGATCATCGGATTGACCAGCTGGCCATACCTGGCGCGCATCGTCCGGGCTGAGTTTTTGTCAATCAAGGAACGCGAGTTTGTGCTGGCTGCCCGCGCCACCGGTACCCCGGCCTGGGAGATCATCGCGAAGCATATTCTGCCAAACTGCATGGCCCCCATCGTTGTCTCCGCCACACTCGGCGTGGCAAACGCCATCTCGCTCGAAGCCTATATCAGCTTTCTCGGGTTGGGCGTCCGCGCGCCCACCGCCACCTGGGGTAACATGCTCGAAGGCGCTTACAATTATATTGAGACAGCCTACTGGTTGTGGTTTTTCCCCGGTATCCTGATCGTGCTGATCGTTTTAAGTATCAACTTCCTGGGCGATGGTTTACGCGACGCCCTTGACCCACGCAGCCGGACTATGTAGCCCATGAGCACCAGGCAAATTATTCTGACCGTCAAAGACCTCAAGACCCGCTTTCACACTCCAGAAGGCACTGTTTACGCTGTCAATTCTGTCTCGTTCGATCTGGCTGAAGGCGAAACCCTGGCAGTTGTAGGCGAAAGCGGCTGCGGTAAATCCGTCACCATGCTATCCATTCTGCGGCTCATCCCGATTCCACCCGGCGAAATTATCAGCGGGCAGGTCAGGTACGGCCAGTTAGACCTGCTGCAGCTAAGCGAAGAGAACATGGAAGCAGTGCGCGGCAAAGAGATCGCTATGATCTTTCAGGACCCCATGACCAGTCTCAACCCCGTCCTGAGTATTGGCAGGCAAATCACAGAAACCTTGCGGACACATACAACGATGGATGCCCAACAAGCCCGCTTGCGCGCCACCGAACTGCTCAACTGGGTGGGAATTCCAGATGCCCAAAACCGCCTGGGAGATTTTCCGCACCAGTTTTCAGGTGGAATGCGTCAGCGCGTGATGATCGCCATGGCGCTGGCCTGCTCGCCCGGTTTGCTGATCGCCGACGAACCCACCACCGCCCTGGATGTTACCATCCAGGCCCAGATCATCGAACTGGTCAAGCGTCTCAAGCAAGAACTGGGTATGGCTATCATCTGGATCACCCACGATCTCGGCGTGGTGGCAGGCATGGCTGACCGTGTGATCGTCATGTATGCCGGTTTTATTGTGGAGGAAGCAGACGTTTTCGAGCTGTTTGATACGCCGCTGCACCCCTATACACTGGCATTGATAGCTGCTTTGCCGCGAGCCGACCGCCGCCGGGAGCAGAGT
>CAINXK010000477.1 GCA_903854805.1 uncultured Anaerolineae bacterium | reverse complement strand
TAAAAGCTTGGAAACCACGTTGGTGATAAAGATATAAAAAAGCAACTTATGCGGTATTGCCATAAAACATATCCGGATTAACCAATCCGCTGATTGTAGCTGGATGTTGAAAGCCGGGTTTCGCCCGCAGCTGGATACCCGGCATAAGGAATGTATCCAGCTTTCAAATAATTATTTTTGCAGGTTGGCCCCGCTCAGCAAAAATGGCTCTCATCAGATTCGTGGGAGACAATCAATCAGCGCTGTTCCGGGGCGCCAACGTTAACCCGCCATGCCGCACCACGCGAGTTTTTAGCAGCGCTATTGCGCGCTATTTTCCAAAGAAACTGCCTGTCATTCGTCCATTCGGCACTTATTCGTGATAAAAAACACCCACAATCGTCCCGCAAACCCTGTGCGTGTTAAGCACAAGCCACAGGCAGCGCAAATTAATATTTTTCCCCCACAAATCTGGGGAGAACCGCAAAAATCAGCATGGCAAAAAGCAAAACCGAGGCCGGCCTGCGAAACTATATTTTATCAATGTGCCTCATTTAAAAAGGAGGCGCAGCTGCACCATCTTCTTTATTCTATGCTTTTTCCCCAACCCCTAACCGGAACAGACTAAAACCTTCACCAGTAAAGTTTTGGCCATCCCAGCCGTTGACGGTATCGATCAGAACCCGCGCCCTGGTCATGGCTTTCAAGGTCTCAGGGTTAAGCTGGCGAAACTCGGTATGATTCACCAACAGCAGCAGCGCATCGGCCTCAGCAACAGCCTGTGCCAGGTTGGGCGCGGCATCCACACCGGGCAGCCTGGCATCCGGCTTGAAAGGCTCGAAAGCCTTCACGATTGCGCCCTCACGTTGCAGCAAATGCACCACTTCAACTGCCGGGCTCTCACGCAGATCATCCACATCCGGCTTATAGGCCAACCCCAGCGCGGCGATCTTCTTGCCCGCCAGGTTTCCAAGCGCTCGTTTGACCAGCTCAACCACAAACCCGGGCTGGGCATCGTTCACCTGCCGGGCCCGTTGGATCAGCAAGCTCAGATCGGGCGCAGTCTCTACAAAAAACCACGGATCAACGCTGATGCAATGTCCGCCAACCCCTGGCCCAGGGCTGAGGATCTTAACGCGTGGATGCAGGCTCGAAAGTTTGATGGCTTCCCATACATCCACCCCAAAGCGCTCCGCCAGGCGGGCAAACTCATTAGCTACCGCGATATTCACATCACGGTAGGTATTTTCCATCAGCTTAACCATCTCGGCAGTGGTGGCATCGGTCTGATGGATTTCGCCGCGCACAAAGCTGGCGTAAAGATCAGAACCAGCCTGGGCCGATTCGGGCGTCAGCCCGCCGATCACACGCGCATTCTCAACCAGCTCGCGCAAGATCTGGCCCGGAAGCACCCGCTCGGGTGAATAGACCACGTAAAAATCAAGCCCGGCTTTCAGCCCCGATTTTTCCAGGATCGGCACCAGCAGATCAGTGGTGGTGCGAGGTGGCGAAGTGGATTCGAGCACCACCAGGCTGCCCTTGCGCAGATGCGGCACCAGCGCCTCAGCAGCGGATGTGACCGCGCGCATATCTGCCTTTTTATAGCTTTGACCGTTGTATTGGCCCAAATCATGTTCATAAAACGGGGTCGGCACCGCAATGATAAAAGCATCCGCCGGTTCAGGGGTGCTTGACAGGCTTAGATTACCGCTTTTAACCGCCTGCTCCACAGCCTGGCCCAGGCCCGGCTCGTGAATATGGATGCGCCCACTCTTCAGTATTTCAATGATCTCCAGATTGGTATCCACGCCCAGCACCCGCACTCCGTGCGTGGCAAACATGCTGGCAGTTGGCAGGCCAATATAACCCAGCCCTAATATACAAACTTTCTCAAATTTCATTTTATCTCCTGACACAGCCCCGGCGGCAACCTTACTGACGACTGATGCGCTGAATTAAGCTCGGGCCGGGTATTTTAGATTGGCTGATTATACCAACCTCCCCGGCTCCGTAGGGGCGCAGGCATGCATCCCACTTTTCAACCAGGCATATTTTCGTGGTTATTGGTTTTCCAGAAGCTCCACAAACACCCGCACGATTTGCGGATCAAAGTGCAGACCACTCTGCTCGAGAATATACTTGAGCGTCATTTCATGCGTCCAGGCCAAGCGATACGGGCGATCGGAACGCAGAGCATCCCAGACATCTACCACCGCAAAGACGCGCGCCACCAGCGGGATTTCAGTCCCTTTCAACCCACGCGGGTAACCGCTGCCATCCCATTTCTCATGGTGGCAGAAGGGAATATCCAGGACGGGATGCAGATAGGCGATCGGTTCTAAAAATTGTTTGGCATACTCAGGATGCCGGCGCATGATCTCCCATTCACGTTCGTTAAGTGGGCCTGGTTTGAGCAGGATAGAATCGGGAATACCCATTTTACCGATATCATGCAAAAGCGCGCCGCGCCGGACATTTTCCAACTCAGGCTTTGCTACACCCATTTTACAAGCCAGATCAAACGTCATTTGCGTCACACGGCGCGTATGCCCTTCCGTTTCCTGATCGCGCAGCTCCAGCGCGTGCGCCCAGCCCTCCAGGGTCGAATCATAGGCTTGGACAAGCTCGGCTGCATCTTTTTGGGATTGTTCATATAAAATTGCGCGGTGAAGCGCGTTGGCCGCCATATCGGCGACGGCTTTAAATAAGCGGACTTCGGCTTCGACAATCTCCGATCTGCGCCCCATCCATACAAAACCAATCAGTTCGTCTTGAGCAATCAACGGCGCGCCGTTACAGCTTTGAATATCGTTACGGGCCCATTCTGGGTAAACAAAGTTTGGATCGTTTTTTAAATCGTTGGCAGATAAATTCCCCGCTTTGTGGGGGGTTAGATAAGGTTGTCGCGTTTGGCTCATGATGGCATTGCTGCCTGTGCCGCTTTTTTGGCGTAAACCGATCAGTGCGGCCCAGCTGCCATGGGCCGCTTCTATCACGGCGTCTCCGCTCAGCGGATCAATGATCTCGATCGAGGCAACATCACAATTGAATAAAACCAGCAATTGCTCCATGATCACGGGCAGCATCTCAATCCGCGAAGGCGCGGTACGCAAAGCCTCGCTCAATCTGGCGATGGCTTGCAATTCGATTTCGCGCTGCTTGCGCTCGCTGACGTCGCGCACAATATTCATGATGGCTGGCTGGTCTTCATATTGGATCAACTGCGCGGTGAATTCGGCATAAATCGGATGCCCATCTTTATGCATGAGTTTCGTTTCAAAATTGATGACTCCTTGCGAGTCAAATTCGGATGCCCTGGCTCGCAATTGGTCCTGAGGTGTAAACGGCTCGAGCGCCAACGGTGTTAGTTTGAGCATTTCTGCGCGGGTATAGCCGAGCATTTTGGGAGCGGCGTCATTGAGCTCGATAAAAGTGCCGGGGGGACCGTTCGGATGCACCTGAAAAATGCCAATGCCATCCCTGTTGACCTGAAAGAGTTCGCGGTATTTCTTTTCGCTTTGCAGGATGCGTTCATCTGCGCGCTTGCGTTCGCTGATATCGCGAATGAGTGCCGTAAAAAAAGTGTCCTTTTGAGTCTTCCACTCGGCGAGAGACATTTCGAATGGGAATTCCCGGCCGTCTTTTGTCAATCCGACGGATTCGATGATCTTGTCCGAGAGTCGCTGCTCGGCATTTTCAAACAAATGATCACCCCCGTAACGCTGTTGCGTGCGTAAGCGTTCAGGGGTTATCCGGCTAACCGGCATTCCTAGCGCTTCGTCAGCCGAAAAACCGAAGATAGTTTCAGCCGCCTTGTTCCAGGAAACAATCAGACCGTGGTTGTCCATCGTGATGACCGCATCGTTCGCGGTTTGGACAACCACTCGAAAGCGTTCTTCGCTTTCACGGATGGCTTGTTCCGCCTGCTTGCGCGCGCTCAGGTCAATATCGATGCAAAATAATTCAGGTACGCCCCCAAATCCTTTCACGATCGCATGGCTTGAATACACCGTGACGGTGGAACCATCCTTTTTTATGAGGGTTAGTTCTGAGGCTGGGATGGGTTGACCGCTCTCCACCATATAAGAAATGGCCTTCCTGACATCCCCCTTCATTTCCGCTGGAACGATAAGGTCGATCAGATTTTTTCCGATGGCTTCTTGCATGCTATATCCATACAGATTCTCGGAGGCTTTATTCCAGTACTGCGTTGTGCCATCCATACTGTAGCCCTGTACTGAGACTGATTGGACATCCTGGAGCAGCATGCGGAAGCGTTCTTCGCTTTCACGGATGGCCCGTTCTGCCTGCTTGCGCTCGCTGATGTCACGATGCATTCCCAAGAATCCGATGAT